>NZ_JAUPWM010000007.1:0-305902 GCF_032436795.1 Streptomyces sp. P9(2023) | reverse complement strand
TGGGTTGATAGGCCGGATGTGGAAGCCCAGTAATGGGTGGAGCTGACCGGTACTAATAGGCCGAGGGCTTGTCCTCAGTTGCTCGCGTCCACTGTGTTAGTTCTGAAGTAACGACCGTGTTGTCATCCGGTTGGTCAACTTCATAGTGTTTCGGTGGTCATAGCGTTAGGGAAACGCCCGGTTACATTCCGAACCCGGAAGCTAAGCCTTTCAGCGCCGATGGTACTGCAGGGGGGACCCTGTGGGAGAGTAGGACGCCGCCGAACAATCTTTAGCCTCAACCCCTGGACCATGTCCGGGGGTTGAGGCATTTTTGCGTTCGGCTACTTTCAGCCAAAAATTGAAGTGGGCATGACATGTCAAGCTGGTTGTGACACCCTTCGTGCGCACTCCGAATCCGGGCGGCCCCGCCAAGCGGCTTGGATTCCCCCCACCCACAACGCTGTGGCAAGGAGGAGCGACATGAAGTACACCCCCACACTGACTGGATTGATCGCGCTGGTGATCGCGGCCGGCATCGGTGTCCCCACGTCGGCTTATGCGGCCGACACCGCCGCCGAGGGCAAGGTCGACGGCGTGATCGTCGTTTCGGGGAACACCTGTAGCTGGACCAATGCCAGCGCCAGTGCCAATCCGCCGAGCGCGCTCACCGTGGACCGGGCCACGATCAACAAGCCCGGTGGCAATCTCACCTGCGGCGGGGGCATCACGGCCTCGCTCAACAACAACCCGGCCTTCACCTTCGACGACGCCGCCGGTACCGCGACGACCGATGCCATCGACATCACCGGGCAGCAGTCGTTCGTCTCCTGCCGCTACAAGGTGACGAACATCGTCTGGAATCGCGATGGGGAGACCAGGAAGTATCTGAACAGGCCGTTCACGGCGAACAAGGTCTCGGGCTCGTTCCTGTGCCCGGGTTCCTTCAGTGCGGCGGCCGGGGAGGCCTCCGTCGTGTTCCGTTGATCGGGTGAGAAGCATGGTCGGTGGCCGGTGCGGGCTGTTCTCCGCGCCGGCCACCGGTCGCTGTGGGGGCTACAGGCGGCCGGCGGCCTTCAGGGCGAGGTAGGCGTCGGCCAGCGCCGGGGCGAGGTTCTCCGGGGTGGCGTCGACAACCGTGACGCCGTGGCGGCGGAGCTGGTCCGCTGTGCGGTGGCGTTGGGTCTGGGCCTGAGTGGCGGCGGCGGCCTCGTAGACGGCGTCGATCGTGGAGCGGCGGGCTGCCATGTCGTCGGTGTGCGGGTCCGCGACCGAGGCCAGGAGGACGGTGTGGCGCTGCGTCAGCTGGGGGAGGACCGGGAGGAGGCCCTCTTCGATGGGGGCGGCGTCGAGGCTGGTCAGGAGGACCAGGAGTGAGCGGCGGGGGGCTCGGGACAGGGCGGTGGCGGCGAGGCCGCGGGCGTCCGTCTCGACGAGTTCCGGTTCCAGCGGGGCCAGGGCGTTCACGACCGCGGGCAGGACGTCGCCGGCTGAGCGGCCCTGGACCTGGGCGCGGAGGCGGCGGTCGTAGGCCAGGAGGTCGACGCGGTCGCCGGCGCGGGAGGCGAGGGCGGTCAGCAGGAGGGCCGCGTCCATCGAGGCGTCGAGGCGGGGGACGTCTCCGACACGGCCGGCCGAGGTGCGGCCGCTGTCGAGGACGATCAGGATGTGGCGGTCGCGCTCGGGGCGCCAGGTGCGGACGGCGACGGTGGTCTGGCGTGCCGTGGCCCGCCAGTCGATGGAGCGGGTGTCGTCGCCTGGGACGTACTCGCGCAGGCTGTCGAACTCGGTTCCCTCGCCGCGGGTGAGGACGCTGGTGCGGCCGTCGAGCTCGCGGAGGCGGGCCAGCCGGGACGGCAGGTGCTTGCGGCTGGTGAACGGCGGCAGGACGCGGAGCGTCCACGGCACGGTGTGGTTGCCCTGACGGGCGGCCAGGCCGAGGGGGCCGTAGGAGCGGACGGTGACGCGGGCGGCGTGGCGGTCGCCTCGGCGGGTGGAGCGGAGGGATGTCGTGATGCGGCGGCGTTCGCCCGCCGGGACCGTCAGTTTCTGGCGGGAGGCGGTCTGTTCGGTGCCGGGGAGCCAGCTGCTGGGCGGCCAGGCGTCGCGGAGCTGGGCGCGGAGGCGGCGGCCTGTGGGGTTGGTGACGGTGAGCTGGACCGCTGCCTCGTCACCCAGTCGAACTGTTGTGTCACCACTTCGGGTGAACCGGAGCGTTCGCACTGGCGCGGCCATCATGTAGTCGCACAGAATTGCGAGTGAGAGGGGCGCGTTCACGGCGAGCATCCCCGTCCAACTGGGGGCGAGGATGCCGACGGGGAGCGATCCGAGGGCGGCGAGCAGCGCGGTTCGTCCGGTGAGGGCCATGGGGCGCCGTTCTCAGCGGGGTACGGGGACGTGGGCGAGGATCGAGTTGATGACGGAGTCGGCGGTGACGCCCTCCATCTCGGCCTCGGGCCGCAGTTGGACGCGGTGGCGGAGGGTGGGCAGTGCCAGGGCCTTCACATCGTCCGGGGTGACGTAGTCCCGGCCGGTGAGCCAGGCCCAGGCGCGGGCGGTGGAGAGCAGGGCGGTGGCGCCTCGTGGGGAGGCGCCGAGGGTGAGTGAGGGGGATTCACGCGTGGCACGACAGATATCGACGACATAGCCGGCGATCTCGGGGGAGACCGAGGTCTTGGCGACGGCATCGCGGGCGGCTTCGAGTTCGGCGGGGCCGGCGACGGGGCGGAGTCCGGCGGCCTGGAGGTCGCGGGGGTCGAAGCCGTTCGCGTGTCGGGTCAGGACGTTGATCTCGTCCTCGCGGGAGGGCAGCGGGACCGTCAGCTTCAGTAGGAAGCGGTCGAGTTGGGCCTCGGGGAGGGGGTACGTGCCCTCGTACTCGACCGGGTTCTGGGTCGCGGCGACGAGGAACGGGTCGGGGAGCGGACGGGGGGTTCCGTCGACGGTGACCTGACGTTCCTCCATGGCCTCAAGGAGGGAGGACTGGGTCTTGGGAGGCGTGCGGTTGATCTCGTCGGCGAGCAGCAGATTGGTGAAGACCGGGCCGGGCTGGAAGGAGAACTCCGCGGTGCGGGCGTCGTAGACGAGTGAGCCCGTGACGTCGCTCGGCATCAGGTCTGGGGTGAACTGGACGCGCTTGGTGTCGAGTTCGAGGGTGGCCGCGAGCGCGCGGACCAGGAGCGTCTTGGCGACGCCGGGGACTCCTTCGAGGAGGACGTGGCCCCGGCAGAGGAGGGCGACGACGAGTCCGGTGACGGCGGGGTCCTGTCCGACCACGGCCTTCGCGATCTCGGTGCGCAGGGCCTCCAGGGAGGAGCGGGCGCTGTCCGAGTTCGTAGCGGTCTCGGGGGTCGGGGCGCTCATGAGGTGCGTACCTCTCTTTCGAGGGCGTCGAGTTGGTCCGCCAGGCGGATGAGTGCGGCGTCGTCGGCGGGAGCCGGGCCGAAGAGAAGGTCCCGTGGGTCCGCGGCGGTCCCGGGGAGACGGGCGGAGAGTGCGGGGAGGAGGGTTTCGGGGGAGTGGGCGTCCTGGGCGGCGACGCCGAGTAGCGGGGCGATCCGGGTGCGGGTCGCGGTGCGCAGGACGGTGGCGGCGCGGTCGCGGGCGTCGACCTTGCGGTAGAGGCGGGCGCGGCCCTCGGTGGCTTCGGAGGCGCGGATGGCTACCGGGAGGGGTTCGGTCACCAGCGGGCCGAGGCGGCGGGCTCGCCAGACGGCGGCGAGGACGGCGGCGAGGGCGAGTTGGAGCGTGCCCCACAGCCAGCCCGAGGGGACGAGCGAGAGGAAGCTGTCGGTGGTGCCGTCGGGGGTCTCGCCCTCTGGGGTGCCCTCGGCGACGGATGTATCGGTGAGGGAGGGGAGGTACCAGACGAGATGGGGGCGGGAGCCGAGGAGTTGCAGGGCGAGCGAGGCGTTGCCCTGCTGGTCGAGGTGTTCGTTCGTCAGGAGGTCGGCGGAGCCGAGGAGGACGGTGTCGCCGCCGGCGGAGGTGGGGAGGGCGACGAGGGTCGGCTGCCCGTCGGCGGGGTAGCAGGTGGCCGCGCCGTCGAGGGTGGTGGTGTAGCGCTTGCCGCCGAGGTCGGCGCTGCCGGCGCGGACGGCGGCCGGGAGGGAGCACTTCGGTTCGCGGGCCTTCACCGGGGTGCTGGTGGCCGTGGTGACGCCCGGGGTCAGGGTGCTGACCGAGGCGGCGCCGGCGCCGAGGAGGACGGTGCGGCCGTCGGACGCGGCCATGGTCCGGCGGAGGGTGGACTGTTGATGGCCGGTCAGCAGATCAGGGGTCGTGACCAGGAGGGTGGTGTCGGCTCCGGCGGCGGTGGTGACCTCGTCGAGGGTGGTGGCCATCTGGACGGTGACGCCCTGGGCCTTGAGGATCTCGGCGACGGCGCGGCTGCCGTCGGGGTCGGCGGAGCGGGGGTCGAGACGGCCGTGGTGGTCGGTGGAGCGCACGGCAGCCAGGGCGACGCCGCCGATGATGATCAGGGCGAGGACGAGGAGCACGCCTCGGGCCCGGGTCCAGAGCCGGCGCGGGGGGAGCGAGGTCGAGGTGGCGCTGGTGCGCGGCCGGCTCACTCGGGCGCCCCCGCGGTGACGGTGTCCAGGCTCGGCCTGGTGCGTTCCAGGGACGTGTCCAGGTCCTCGATGCGGCGGTACGCGGGCTCGTCGGCGGTGCGGCCGCCGTATGTGACGTCGTCGAAGGAGCGGGCGGCGGCGCGGAGTTCGTCTCTGTGCGCGGGCAGGGTGCGGGCGGCCTCGGCGGCCGCCTCGTCGGCGGTGCGGCCCGGGCGGGGGTCGAGCAGGGTGCGCTCCTCCAGGGAGCGGACGATGGCGCGCATCCGTTCCTGGACGGCCTGGTTCCAGTGGCCGGCGGCCGCGTGCCGGGCGGCGGCGGCCCGGTGTGCGTCGGCGGTGCGGGGGCCGTCCTCGAAGAGGGAGTCCCCGGTGGCGGGGGTGCGCGTGGGGGTGCCGAGCCGCCACCAGAGCACGCCGACGAGGGCGAGCACGACCACGACGATCACGAGAAGTCCGAGCAGCCCGCCGGGGGTTGCCCCGGACGCGGCCTGGAAGAGGTCGCCGACCCATTCCCAGAAGCGGTCGAGGCCGCGTTCGAGCAGGCTGGGCTCGCTCTCCTGGTACATCGGCTTGGACAGTTCCCGCTCCGCCGCCTCCCGGGCGGCGACGCGGGGAACGTCCACCGGTACGTCGTCGGCGCCCAGGATCGGCCGCCGCGCCGTGACCGTGCCCCCCGTGTCGATCACCCCATCAGCTCCCGGCGGCCGGGTCGTCCGGAGCGGGGCCGTAGCCGGGGACACCGGCGGCGCGGGCCAGTTCGAGGTCGAGGGCCTCGCGGCGGATGCGCTGGTCGATGTAGAGGAGCACGGTCACGCCGGCCGAGATCGGGTACGTGATCGCGTTGGCGATGACTCCGCCGATACCGGTGATGATCAGGAACGACCAGCCGAACTCCGGGGTGGAGCCGGAGAGGAGCCCGCTGAAGCCGTCGCCGTCGACGGCGATCGCGATGATCGCGAACGGGAGGGTGATGATCACCGCGACGAACAAGAGGATCAGCTGGGTGAGCAGCGTGATGCCGAAGATCCGCCACCAGGCGCCCTGGACGAGCTTGGCGGAGCGCTTCAGCGACGGGACGATGCCCTGTCGCTCCAGCATCAGGGCGGGGGAGGCGAGGCTGAAGCGGACCATCAGCCAGATGACGACCAGCAGGCCGCCGAGGGCGCCGAGGCCGACGAGCGCGCCGCCGGCCGCGGAGCCGACGAGGAGGCCGGGCAGCAGGGCGACCAGCATGATGCCCGCGCTCATCAGCGGCAGCAGGAGGGTCAGCCCGACGAGCCGGGGCAGCCGGGGGCGGGCCTCCTGCCAGGCGGCGCCGAGCGACACCGGGCGGCCGAGGACGGCGCGGCTGATGACGACGGTGAGCAGGGCCGCGCTGACCAGCGTGGCCATGATGAGGATGAGGATCGCCGGGATCGAGGCGACGAGACTCGTCTGCAGGGAGTCGCCGAGCTGGGCCAGGGCCTCTTCGGGCGTCGGGTCCGGGTTGAGCTTGGGCGGCGTCGGCATGAGGAAGCGCTGGACGAGGATGTCGGCGATCTGGGAGACCACCGCGACGGTGACCGTGATCGGGAGGACGGTGCGCCAGTAGGTACGCATCGTCGACACCGCGCCGTCGAGGATCTCGCCCATGCCCAGGGGGCGCAGCGGGATCACGCCGGGCTTGGCGGCCGGGGGCCTGCCCCAGTTCCCGTACCCCTGCGGCGGCGGGCCGCCCCAGCCGGGGCCGGGCTGGGGGCCGGGCGCCTGGCCGGGGACCGGGGCGGTCGGCGGGGACCACTGTCCGGCGGGCGGCTGGTCCTTGGACCACTGGGGGGCGGAGCCGTTCACGTCACCGGGCGTCGAGGGCCGGGGGACCCCGGAACCGTCCTGGCCGTCGGAGGGAGCAGATCCGGGCGAGGTCCAGCCCGGAGTGTCGTTCACGGTGGTCCACCTCGTGGAATGGTCGCGGGGCCGGCTCGGCGAGCCGGCGCGGTCACAGTGGCCGATCCCCTGTCGGGGCGGCGGGCCGGGAGCCATCGTGCCACGAGGGGCCCGCCATTGGGCCGGGGCCGGGAACTCCTTCGCGCCTTCCTGGCGGGAGCTTCGGGGGGCGGAGTGGGGCGGATGCCCCATCAGGGCGCGTAAACCGTGGCGAGGCGTTCCGATCCGTGGGCCGTGGGAGGGCGCTCGGGGTACGGTTCAGGGCGGCCGACGGGGGCCAACGGGGGTGACATCCATGCCTGGCATCGGCACCCACAGAAACCGACAGGTAACGGCGGGCGATCACGGACGTCACCGCAGGTCAGTGAGGTATCTCACCAGCCGCCTTGAGACTGATACGGAAATGGGATGATGTCGATATGAAGGGACGCGTTCTTGTCGTCGACGACGACACCGCACTGGCCGAGATGCTCGGCATCGTGCTGCGGGGTGAAGGGTTCGAGCCGTCGTTCGTCGCGGACGGCGACAAGGCGCTCGCGGTATTCCGCGAGGTAAAGCCGGACCTGGTGCTGCTGGACCTGATGCTGCCCGGAAGGGACGGCATCGAGGTGTGCCGGCTCATCAGGGCCGAGTCCGGTGTGCCCATCGTCATGCTCACGGCCAAGAGCGACACCGTCGACGTCGTGGTGGGTCTGGAGTCCGGGGCCGACGACTACATCGTCAAGCCGTTCAAGCCGAAGGAGCTCGTCGCCCGCATCCGGGCGCGGCTGCGGAGGTCGGAGGAACCCGCGCCGGAACAGCTCGCCATCGGCGATCTCGTCATCGACGTGGCCGGTCACTCGGTGAAGCGGGAGGGGCAGTCCATCGCCCTGACGCCGCTCGAGTTCGACCTGCTCGTGGCGCTGGCCCGCAAGCCGTGGCAGGTGTTCACCCGTGAGGTCCTGCTGGAGCAGGTCTGGGGCTACCGGCACGCGGCCGACACCCGGCTGGTGAACGTGCACGTCCAGCGGCTGCGTTCGAAGGTCGAGAAGGACCCCGAGCGCCCGGAGATCGTGGTGACCGTCCGCGGTGTCGGCTACAAGGCGGGGCCGAGCTGACATGAGTGTGGGCAGTGCTGCTCCGAAGGCCGGGGACCACGGAGTCCGGTCGGGGCGGGCTGCCGGACCGGGGCGGGGGGGCTCGCGATTCGGCCGTCTGCTCCAGGACGGGGCGCCGGGTGGATCGGCGCTCCGGCTTCTCGCGCGCTGGGTGCGTCGTCCGCTGCTTCCCGGCGTACGGCTGTGGCGGCGGAACATCCAGCTGCGGGTGGTCGCCGGCACGCTGCTGATGTCGCTCGGTGTGGTGCTGCTGCTCGGTCTGGTCGTCATCGGCCAGGTCCGCAACGGTCTCCTCGACGCCAAGGAGAAGGCCGCCCAGAGCCAGGCCGCCGGTGGGTTCTCCGCCGCACAGGACAAGGCGGCGACCACGCCGTCGGGCCCGGGCGGGCAGGACGGCGGGCGGGCCGGTTCCTCGCTCACCTGGCGATCCACGCTGGTCGAGCAGCTCGCCAGTGGTGGCCAGAGCGCGTTCAACGTGGTCGCGCTCTCCCTGGAGGACTCCGACGGGCCGGCCAGCCGCGGCGCCCGCGCCTCCGGTGAGGTCGATCCCGCCACGAGCATCCCCGAGGGGCTGCGGCACTCCGTCGGCCAGGGCGCCGGCACCTTCCAGACGTACACCCGGATCCACTACACCAACGGCAAGGACGCCGAGCCGGGCCTCGTGGTCGGTAAGCGGCTCAACGACGCCGAGGGCACCCAGTACGTTCTGTACTACCTCTTTCCGCTGACGCAGGAGGAGGACTCCCTCACCCTGGTCAAGGGCACGCTGGCGACCGCCGGGCTGTTCGTGGTCGTCCTGCTCGGCGCCATCGCCTGGCTCGTGGTGCGCCAGATCGTCACCCCCGTGCGGATGGCCGCCGGAGTGGCCGAGCGGCTGTCGGCGGGGCGCCTGCAGGAGCGGATGAAGGTCACCGGCGAGGACGACATCGCCCGGCTCGGTGAGGCCTTCAACAAGATGGCGCAGAACCTCCAGCTCAAGATCCAGCAGCTGGAGGAGCTCTCGCGGATGCAGCGGCGGTTCGTCTCGGACGTGTCGCACGAGCTGCGCACCCCGCTGACGACGGTACGGATGGCGGCCGACGTCATCCACGAGGCGCGCGTCGACTTCGATCCGGTGACGGCGCGCTCCGCCGAGCTGCTCGGGGACCAGCTCGACCGCTTCGAGTCGCTGCTCTCCGACCTGCTGGAGATCAGCCGCTTCGACGCGGGCGCGGCGGCCCTGGAGGCCGAGCCGATAGACCTGCGCCAGGTCGTACGGCGGGTGATCGGCGGTGCCGAGCCGCTCGCCGAGCGCAAAGGCGGCCGGATCGTCGTCGTCGGCGACGAGCAGCCGGTCGTGGCCGAGGCGGACGCCCGCCGGGTCGAGCGGGTGCTGCGGAACCTGGTGGTCAACGCGGTCGAGCACGGCGAGGGCCGGGACGTGGTCGTCAAGCTGGCCGCCGCCGGCGGGGCCGTCGCGATCGCCGTACGGGACTACGGAGTGGGCCTCAAGCCGGGCGAGGCGACCCGGGTCTTCAACCGGTTCTGGCGGGCCGACCCGGCACGCGCGCGTACCACCGGCGGGACGGGCCTGGGCCTGTCCATCGCGGTCGAGGACGCGCGGCTGCACGGCGGCTGGCTGCAGGCCTGGGGCGAGCCCGGCGGCGGTTCGCAGTTCCGGCTCACCCTGCCGCGCACCGCCGACGAGCCGCTGCGCGGATCCCCGATCCCGCTGGAGCCCGAGGACTCGCGGTGCAACCGGGAGCAGGCCAAGAGCCCCGCGGCCGTGGGCCAGGGGCGGACGTCCGGGGAGACGCGGGAGCACGGGGTGAGCCAGGTGTCCCTGCCGGCGCAGCCGGTGGGAGACCGGCCGGCCCTGTCCGTACCGCCGCGGATGCCGCCCATGCCGCGGGCCACGGTGGACCCGACGGCGCTGCCGGGCAGTGGCGCACGGGTGGTCGCGCGGGCGGCGAGCGAGTCGGACGGCGGCGGAGCGATGGCGTCGACGCACGCCGAGGGGGAGGACGGGACACGTGGGCGCTGACTTCCGAGGAGAGCGGAAGGCGGCCGGCGGCGACGGGGGATCAGCCCCGGTCGCGCGCTCGTCGGCACGCGGCGGCGTCGAGGATGGAGCGGCTGCGGTCACGCGCACCCCCGCCGGTACGTCCGGCAGGTCGTCGGCGCGCACTGTGCGGTCGAGCGTCGTGCTCGCGTGTGGCGGGCTGCTGGTGGCCGGGTGCGCGACGATGCCGGACAGCGGGGACGTACGGCAGGTGAAGGCGTCCAACCCGGGCGACTCGCAGGTCCGGGTCTACGCCGTGCAGCCGCGGCAGAACGCGGAGCCCGACGAGATCGTCGACGGCTTCCTGGAGGCCATGACCAGTGACGATCCCGGTTTCGCGACGGCCAAGAAGTACCTGACGAATCAGGCCGCGCGGTCCTGGAAGCCGGAGCAGAGCATCACCGTGCTCACCACGGCCCCGGACCGGGAGCAGGCCGACCGGCTGCCCGACCCCGAGACCCAGGGACGGTCCTATCCGATCCGCGGCCGCCAGATCGCGACCGTGGACGCCCGGCACGCCTACCAGCCGGGGAAGCCGGCCGACTACGGGGACTCCATCCACGTCGTGCAGCAGCCGGCCGCGGACGGCAAGGGCAAGGAGTGGCGCATCGACCACCTGCCGCCCGGGCTCGTGCTCAGCGAGGCCGACTTCCAGCGCAACTACCGCTCCGTCAACACCTACTACTTCGCCTCGGGCGAGGACTGGGTCGTCGCCGATCCGGTCTACATCCGGCAGCGGCAGGACCCGGTGACGAAGATGGATCCGGTGACGCAGACCGTCCGGGCGCTCCTGGACGGGCCGACGAACTGGCTGAAGCCGGCCGTCGATTCACGTTTCCCGTCCGGTACGCAGCTGAAGGAGGGCGTCACCACGCTCGCGACGGACGACCAGTCCACGCTGAAGGTGCCGCTCAACGCCAAGGCCGACCGGGTGGGCGGGGACGTGTGCCGGCGGATGGCGGCTCAGCTGCTGTTCACGCTGGGCGATCTGACGTCCGTACGGGTCGAGCAGGTCGAGCTCCAGCGGGGTTCCGACGGCGGACGGCTGTGCGCGCTGTCCAAGGCGCAGGCCGAGGAGTTCGCCCCGGTGCGCGACTCGGGCCGGGCGGAGAACCCGTTCTTCGTCGACGAGCACGGCACGTTGAAGACGCTGCCGGTCGGCGGCAAGGAGGACGCGCAGGCGGACGCGACGCTGGGGCCGTTCGGCAAGGGCGCGACGCCGCTGCGGTCGGTCGCGATCGACCGGGACGAGAGCCGCGCGGCCGGGGTCAGCAAGGACGGGCGGGAGCTGCGCGTGGCGTCGATCCTCTCCGACCACGAGCTGCGCCCCGCGCTGCTGACGAGCACCGCGGCGCGGCCCGAGGACCGGTTGTCCACGCCCAGCTGGGACGGCCGCGGGGATCTGTGGGTCGCCGACCGCAACCCGGCCGAGCCGCGGCTGTGGACCGTTCCGGACGGCGAGGGCACGCCCGTGGAGGTACGGGCGCCCTGGCTGACGGACGGCGCGCGCGTCGAGTCGCTGCGGGTCTCCGCGGACGGTGTACGGATCGCCCTGCTGCTGAAGGAGAAGGACGGCCGCACGACCCTGAAGATCGGGCGCGTGCAGCGCGACGGTGACGCGGCGCGGCCGACGGTGTCGGTCGAGGCCCTGCAGCCCGTGGCACCGCGGATGGAGACCGTCACGGCCGTGTCCTGGGCGGGTCCGAGCCGGCTCGTGGTGGTCGGCAAGGAGGCCGGGGGCGTGCAGCAGGTCCGGTACGTCCAGACCGACGGCGCGACGTCCGCGAGCTCGGTGCTGCCGGGCCTCAACGGGGTGACGGCGGTGGCCGCGCCCAACGACGACAAGGCGCCGGTGGTCGCCGACTCCGGCAACGACGGGATCGTGCGGCTGGTGCCCGGCACGAACTGGCAGCGGCTGGTCAAGATCGCGGGCACCTCTCCCGTCTATCCGGGATAGCCGCCGCGTCCGTCCCGCCCTGCCCCGGCTGCCTGTCCTGCTGTCCTGCCGTCCGGGCGTTGTCCACAGGGGTGGCCGGGGCTGTCGGGCAGGAGGACAGTGGAGCCATGCGGGGGTGGTGGCGCGAGATCGCCGGGCTGGTGCTGCCGGTCGCCTGCGGAGGCTGCGGCAGGCCTCGTACGGAGTTGTGCCCGCCGTGCCGGGCCCAGCTGACGGGCCCGGAGCCGCGCCGGGTCAGGCCGTTCCCCGAGCCGGCCGGGCTGCCGGTGGTCCATGCCGCCGCGCCCTACGCCGACGCGGTGCGCTCGGTGCTGCTCGCCCACAAGGAACGCGGTGCGCTCTGGCTGGCCCGACCCCTCGGGTCCGCGCTCGCGGGCGCCGTGGAGGCGGCTGCCGGTCGCTCTGACGGCCCGGGGGCCGGCCCCCTTCTCCTTGTACCCGTCCCCTCGTCCCGGCGCTCGGTGCGGGCACGTGGCCACGATCCGACCCGGCGCGTCGCACTGGCCGCCGCGGGCCGGTTGCGCCGTCGGGGGCGGGCCGCACGGGTGATTCCGGTGCTGCGGCAGCGCCGTGCGGTCGCGGACCAGTCGGGGCTCGGCGCCTCCGGGCGGTTCGCCAACGTGGCCGGGGCGCTGGAGATCGTGGCCGGCGGGGCACGGCTCCTGGAGCGCGGCCGGGTGGTGCTCGTGGACGACCTGATGACCACGGGCGCCTCTCTGACCGAGGCGGCGCGGGCACTGAGTGCCGTACACCCGACGTTCACTCCGGGGTTGATCGGAGGCGCTGCGGAAAGAGGATTCGTACGGCCGACGGCGGCGGTGGTCGCCTGTTCTCCGTCGTCGTTCGACATAAACCGGAACTGACCGGCGACTTGCATCGTTGCAGGTGGTGAGAGGTGAAAACACCCGTCCGGAGGTATGTGACCGCAGCGGGTGCCGACACCCGACCGAACGAGCTATGTTCGGTTGTGAGGAATGGCGAAGGCCACGCCTCACCGAATGCACGGGTGCGCCTACAGGACAGGAGTTCAGGGCGAATTAACCTCAGGTTGGTGGGGTGGGGATCTTGCCGACTGGGGAGGAGGAGGTGAAAGTCGCCAAGTCCGAGGCTCCGGCATTCACCGGAGTCTGGTGCAAAGGGAGATGCTCAGTGGCGTAGGAGCCGATCTGAGCGATCCGGGAACGGAGTTCTGCGTGGACATCGTCGTCAAGGGCCGCAAGACCGAGGTGCCCGAGCGGTTCCGCAAGCACGTGGCCGAGAAGCTGAAGCTGGAGAAGATCCAGAAGCTCGACGGCAAGGTGATCAGCCTCGACGTCGAGGTGTCCAAGGAGCCCAACCCGAGGCAGGCCGACCGGTCCGACCGGGTTGAGATCACCGTCCATTCCCGAGGCCCGGTGATCCGGGCGGAGGCGGCAGCAGGCGACCCGTACGCAGCGCTCGACCTCGCGCACGGCAAGCTCGAGGCCCGACTGCGCAAGCAGCACGACAAGAGGTACACCCGCCGTGGCAACGGCCGTCTTTCGGCCGCAGAGGTCGCCGACGTTGTGCCGGGTGTCGCCCAGCTCAACGGAAACGGCGAACTCATCGCCGACGAGTCCGCTGCCGTGCCCACCACGATGATGGGCTCGATCGAAGTCCAGGGCGAAGGCCCCCTGGTGGTCCGCGAGAAGACGCACAGGGCTGCCCCGATGACCCTCGACCAGGCGCTCTACGAGATGGAGCTCGTCGGTCACGACTTCTATCTCTTCGTCGACTCCGACACGAAGCAGCCGAGTGTCGTCTACCGGCGACACGCCTATGACTACGGCGTCATCCACCTGGAGAGCGACCCGCTCGCCGAGGGCGGCGGCGCCGGCGGTGCCCTCGGCGGCTGACCCGCGGCCCCAGGCACCCCCACACACCCACAACCGTCCGTTTCGGTGCCCCTGGAGCGCCCCTTGCGCCCCCAGGGGCACCCCCGTGCGACCACGGGAACACCGCGTTGTCGTCCGGGCATGAAATCATGGCGTGCACGCCAACCGGTGCTCCAAGAGCAGCGGTTGGAGGACCGAACACGAATTCAGGCCACGGCCTTCAGGGGGAGGAACGATGGCGGACAGCTTCGGGCCGGTGCACAGCGGGCGTGAGTCCCTTGGCGCGGCCATCCCCGAGGGATCGGATTCGGACAGCGGGGACTCCCGCAAAGAGCCGATCCGGGTCCTTGTGGTGGACGATCACGCCCTCTTTCGCCGGGGACTGGAGATCGTTCTCGCCCAGGAAGAGGACATCCAGGTCGTCGGAGAGGCGGGTGACGGGGCCGAGGCGGTCGACAAGGCGGCGGATTTGTTGCCCGACATCGTCCTGATGGATGTGCGCATGCCGAAACGGGGCGGCATCGAGGCGTGTACCTCCATCAAGGAGGTGGCCCCGAGCGCGAAGATCATCATGCTCACGATCAGCGACGAGGAAGCCGATCTCTACGACGCGATCAAGGCGGGCGCGACCGGCTATCTCCTGAAGGAGATCTCCACCGACGAGGTCGCCACCGCGATTCGCGCGGTGGCCGACGGGCAGTCGCAGATCAGCCCTTCCATGGCGTCCAAGCTGCTCACCGAGTTCAAGTCGATGATCCAGCGGACGGACGAGCGCCGGCTCGTCCCGGCGCCCCGGCTGACCGACCGCGAGCTGGAGGTGCTGAAGCTCGTCGCGACCGGGATGAACAACCGGGACATCGCCAAGGAACTCTTCATCTCCGAGAACACGGTGAAGAACCACGTCCGGAACATCCTGGAGAAGCTGCAGCTGCACTCCAGGATGGAGGCCGTCGTCTACGCGATGCGGGAGAAGATCCTCGAGATCAGGTGAGGGCCGATGTCAGGGCCTCGGTCAGGGACGGGGTGTCCGTGCGCTCGATGCGTACCGTGTCGCAGCCCACCCACTCCGCGGCCTCGCGCAGCGCCTGGGCCATCGGGGCCACCGCCTTGGCGGAGTCCAGGGACACCTGCCGGGCCACCAGCGTGCGGCCCTCGCGGGCCGGGTCGACCCGGCCAAGGAGTTTTCCGCCCGCGAGCAGCGGCATCGCGAAGTAGCCGTGGACGCGCTTCTGCTTCGGCACGTACGCCTCCAGGCGGTGCGTGAAGCCGAAGATCCGCTCCGTCCGGGGCCGCTCCCAGATCAGCGAGTCGAACGGCGACAGCAGCGTCGTACGGTGCCGGCCGCGCGGTTCGCTCGCCAGCGCCGCCGGGTCCGCCCAGGCCGGCTTGGACCAGCCCGCCACCGTGACCGGGACCAGGCCCGAGGCCTCCACGACCGCGTCGAACTGCTCGTTCTTCAGCCGGTGGTAGTCGGCGATGTCCGTGCGCGTGCCCACCCCCAGCGCCTCGCCCGCCTGCCGTACCAGTCGGCGGAGGCACTCGGTGTCGTCCAGGTCGTCATGGAGCAGGGCGTCCGGGATGGCCCGCTCGGCCAGGTCGTAGACCCGCTTCCAGCCGCGCCGCTCGGTGCACACCACCTCGCCGTACATCAGCGCCCGCTCGACGGCGATCTTCGACTCGGACCAGTCCCACCACTCGCCCTTGTTCTTCGCGCCGCCGAGCTCGGTCGCCGTCTGCGGACCCTCGGCCCGCAGCTGCTTGATCACCGCGTCGTACGCGCCGTCCGGGAGGTTGTGGTGCCACTGCGGACGGGAGCGGTAGGCACGGCGGCGGAACGCGAAGTGCGGCCACTCCTCGACGGGCAGGATGCAGGCCGCGTGCGACCAGTACTCGAAGGCGTGGCCATCGGTCCAGTACGCCTCCTCGACCGTCGTACGGCCCACGGCGCCCAGGCGCGCGTACGGGATCAGCTCGTGCGAGCGGGCCAGGACGGAGATCGTGTCCAGCTGGACGGCCCCGAGCCGGCGCAGCGTGCCCCGGACGCCCGCGCGGCGGTCGGGCGCGCCCAGGAATCCCTGGGCGCGCAGGGCGATCCGGCGGGCTTCGTCCGCGGACAGTTCGGCGACGGGCGGCGGCACAGTGGTCATGGTCCGCACCCTAAGCGGCGGCACTGACACTCAGGCGGGGGTCTGTGGAGCCGGGAGGTACGGGAGCGGGCCGGGCAGGCCCAGGTCCGACGGGAGCAGCGCGCCCACCCAGGAGTCCCGCAGGACGCCCTTGTTCGGCAGCGCGGCCCGCAGCACGCCCTCCAGCCGGAATCCGGCTTTCTCCGCCGTCGCCAGCGAGCCCACGTTGCCGACCTCGGCCCGCCACTCCAGGCGCGCACAGGCCAGGTCGGTGAAGGCCCAGCGGGCCAGGCCGAGGACGGTCTCCGTCATGTAGCCGCGGCCGCGGTGCTCCTTGGCCGTCCAGAAGCCGACCTCCCAGCTGCCCGAGCGGGGGTGGTGGAGCGCGGCGGCGGCGAGGATCGGGCCGCCCGCCCGGGGCCGTACCGCGAAGGAGTACTCGGTGTCGGTCCGCCAGCCGTCCGGGACGACGCGGTTCAGGAAGAACTCGGCGTCCTGCCGCCCGTAGGGCGAGGGCACCGTCGTCCAGCGCTGGATGTCGGGGTCCTGGCAGTGGGCGAGGACCTCGTCGACGTCCTCGGGCCTGAACGTGCCGAGGGTCAGTCGTTCCGTGGTCAGTGTCGTCGGTTCCATGACGGAATTCTGGTCAGCGGACCGACGGGAGGCGAACACTTTTCGCTGTGCGGGTCCGAATTCCGGCGATCGGTCCGGTCACGGAAGCGAACACTTTTCGGGTGCCGCGGCACCTTCCGCGCGTCTCGAGCGTTCTCATTCCGGGCAGCGGTGACGCTCCCACCCCTCGGGCCTCCCGGCGCGGCGGCGGTCTCGCTTACGATGGCCGTTGCGGTGGGGACCACCTGCCGTGCCCGCGCCCGAGTCCATCACACGACCCAGTGCCAGGCCCGACCGGCAAGGAGACCAGCCTCAGTGTCCGTCTTCAACAAGCTCATGCGTGCAGGCGAAGGCAAGATCCTGCGCAAACTGCACCGCATCGCGGACCAGGTCAACTCCATCGAAGAGGACTTCGTCAACCTCTCCGACGCCGAGTTGCGGGCGCTCACCGATGAGTACAAGCAGCGGTACGCCGACGGTGAGAGCCTCGACGACCTGCTCCCGGAAGCCTTCGCGACCGTCCGCGAGGGCGCCAAGCGCGTCCTCGGCCAGCGTCACTACGACGTGCAGCTGATGGGCGGCGCCGCCCTCCACCTCGGCTATGTCGCCGAGATGAAGACCGGTGAGGGCAAGACCCTCGTCGGTACGCTCCCCGCGTATCTGAACGCGCTGTCCGGCAAGGGCGTGCACCTGATCACGGTGAACGACTACCTGGCCGAGCGTGACTCCGAGATGATGGGGCGCGTCCACAAGTTCCTGGGCCTCGAGGTCGGCTGCATCCTGGCCAACATGACCCCGGCCCAGCGCCGTGAGCAGTACGCCTGTGACATCACGTACGGCACGAACAACGAGTTCGGCTTCGACTACCTGCGCGACAACATGGCGTGGTCGAAGGAGGAGCTCGTCCAGCGCGGCCACAACTTCGCGTGTGTCGACGAGGTCGACTCGATCCTGGTCGACGAGGCCCGTACGCCGCTGATCATCTCCGGCCCGGCCGACCAGGCCACCAAGTGGTACGGCGACTTCGCCAAGCTGGTCACCCGCCTCACCAGGGGTGAGGCCGGTAACCCGCTGAAGGGCATCGAGGAGACCGGCGACTACGAGGTCGACGAGAAGAAGCGGACCGTCGGCATCCACGAGTCCGGCGTCGCCAAGGTCGAGGACTGGCTGGGCATCGACAACCTCTACGAGTCGGTGAACACCCCGCTCGTCGGGTACCTGAACAACGCCATCAAGGCCAAGGAACTGTTCAAGAACGACAAGGACTACGTCGTCATGGACGGCGAGGTCATGATCGTCGACGAGCACACCGGCCGTATCCTCGCCGGCCGCCGCTACAACGAGGGCATGCACCAGGCGATCGAGGCGAAGGAAGGGGTGGACATCAAGGACGAGAACCAGACGCTCGCCACGATCACCCTGCAGAACTTCTTCCGCCTCTACGACAAGCTCTCCGGCATGACCGGTACGGCCATGACCGAGGCCGCCGAGTTCCACCAGATCTACAAGCTGGGCGTCGTCCCGATCCCGACGAACAGGCCGATGATCCGTATGGACCAGTCGGACCTGATCTACCGGACCGAGGTCGCCAAGTTCGCCGCCGTCGTCGACGACATCGCGGAGAAGCACGAGAAGGGCCAGCCGATCCTCGTCGGCACGACGTCGGTCGAGAAGTCCGAGTACCTCTCGCAGCAGCTCTCCAAGCGCGGCATCCAGCACGAGGTGCTGAACGCCAAGCAGCACGACCGTGAGGCCACGATCGTCGCCCAGGCGGGCCGTAAGGGCGCCGTCACGGTCGCCACGAACATGGCCGGCCGAGGCACCGACATCAAGCTCGGCGGCAACCCGGACGACCTCGCCGAGGCCGAGCTGCGTCAGCAGGGCCTGGACCCGGTCGAGCACGTCGAGGAGTGGGCCGCGGCCCTTCCCGCCGCCCTGGAGCGCGCCGAGAAGGCCGTGAAGGCGGAGTTCGAGGAGGTCAAGGACCTCGGCGGGCTGTACGTGCTGGGCACGGAGCGTCACGAGTCGCGCCGTATCGACAACCAGCTGCGCGGTCGTTCCGGCCGTCAGGGCGACCCGGGCGAGTCCCGGTTCTACCTGTCCCTCGGTGACGACCTGATGCGTCTGTTCAAGGCCCAGATGGTCGAGCGCGTCATGGCCATGGCCAACGTGCCGGACGACGTGCCGATCGAGAACAAGATGGTCACGCGCGCCATCGCCTCCGCGCAGTCGCAGGTCGAGACCCAGAACTTCGAGACGCGTAAGAACGTCCTGAAGTACGACGAGGTCCTGAACCGGCAGCGTGAGGTCATCTACGGCGAGCGCCGCCGCGTCCTGGAGGGCGAGGACCTGCACGAGCAGATCCAGCACTTCATGGACGACACGATCGACGACTACATCCGCCAGGAGACCGCCGAGGGCTTCGCGGAGGAGTGGGACCTCGACCGGCTCTGGAACGCGTTCAAGCAGCTCTACCCGGTGAAGGCGACCGTGGACGAGCTGGAGGACGCGGCGGGGGACCGTGCGGGCATCACGGCGGAGTTCATCGGCGAGTCCGTCAAGGACGACATCCACGAGCAGTACGAGGCCCGTGAGAAGTCGCTCGGCTCGGACATCATGCGTGAGCTGGAGCGCCGCGTGGTCCTTTCGGTGCTCGACCGGAAGTGGCGCGAGCACCTCTACGAGATGGACTACCTGCAGGAGGGCATCGGCCTCCGCGCGATGGCGCAGAAGGACCCGCTGGTCGAGTACCAGCGAGAGGGCTTCGACATGTTCACCGCGATGATGGAGGGCATCAAGGAGGAGTCCGTCGGCTACCTGTTCAACCTGGAGGTCCAGGTCGAGCAGCAGGTCGAGGAGGTCCCGGTGCAGGACGCGGCGCCGTCGCTCACCAAGCAGGACGCGGTGCCGGCGGGCAACGGTCGCCCGGAGATCCGCGCGAAGGGCCTGGAGGCCCCGCAGCGTCCGGACCGGCTGCACTTCACCGCGCCGAAGGTGGACGGCGACGGCAGTGTCGTCGAGGGCGACTTCGTGAGCGGGGACGCTTCGGCCGGCGGTGACGGCCTGACGCGGGCGGAGCGGCGCAAGGCGCAGAAGACCGCGGGCGGGCGTCGCCGTAAGAAGTAGCCCCTGGGTTTTCCTTGGGGAGGAGGGGCCGGACACCTGGGTGTCCGGCCCCTTCGTCATGGGCGCGTTCGTCATGGGCGCGCCTGAGCGGGCACGCGCGCGTGGAGGCCGTCCAGCTCCACGGCGGCGCAGCGCCAGCGGCGGTCGGCGCCCAGTTCGAGGCGGAAGGCCATGGCCCGTACGCCCGTGGCCGTCGCGATGCAGGCGAAGGCCTCGAGCGCGCCGGGGGCGGGCTGTGCGTAGCAGCTGCGGACGACGGGCCGGATGCCGTGGCCCCCGAAAGGGGTCGTCGGGGCGAGCTGCACCAGCTGCTCGTACGCCTCGCCCACGGTCTGGCCGAGCATCCAGTGAACGGGCCGCCGGCCGCTCAGGACGAGCAGCAGGCGCTCGGCGAAGTGGGCATGGGTGGCGAGGGCGCGCGGAGCCGTACGGACGGCTGCCGCCGCTCCCGGGCGGGTCCCGGCGGAGCCGCGGGGACCGGTGCCGGCGGGGCCGCGTGGCGCGGAGCACGGGCGTGGGGTCCGGGGGCGGGTCGTCGCCACGGGTGCGGTGCGCGGTGTGGCGTTCTGGGGCGCGCGCGGTGCTGCGTGAGGGGTGGCGGCGTGCGTGGTCATGGGCCCCGTCGTCGTGGCGGTGGTGTCCATCGTGGTCCCCGATCCCTGGTCGGCCGGTGGTCTACCCGGCGGTAACTTCTGTTGGGGATCTTGTACGGGGGTGGTTCGTGGCGTCGCAAGGTGGCGTGGAGGGGTGGGCGGGGGGTCCGGAGGTTCACCTATCCGGGTGACGGGGGTGGTTTCCGGGTCTGTGCGGGTGGGGTGGGGGGATCCCTCGGGTGGACCGGCGAGACGGTCGCCCGGGGGCCCCGAAGGGGTACTCCGCACGTATCCTGAGGGCGTTTCCGACTACGAAAGCGGCCAGCCATGCGCGTCTACGTCCCCCTGACCCTCCCCGGTCTCGCACAGGCGCACAAGGCGGGCGAAGTCGGGCCCGGCCCGCTGACCGCCTACGCCGTCACCCCCGCGCTGCGCGAGTGGTACGTCTCCGACGACATCGAGGAGCTCGAGTACGCCGCCCTCAACCGCGCCGCCGCCGCCTCCCTGCGGCTGCTCGCCGGGGATCCTTCGGCCGCGCGGCGCCGGATCGTCGTCGCCCTGGACGTGCCCGACAAGGAGGCCGTCGCCGACCCCGACCGCGGCCTCGACGCCGGCTCGCTGGGCGAGGTCCGGATCGCCGCCGCCGTACCGCTGGCCAAGGCCGCGGCCGTGCACGCCGACGCGGACGACGCCGAGGCGGACGTCTCGGCGGCCGCGGACGCGCTGGGCGCGGCGGACCAGGGCGATGACGACGCCCAGTTCACGGTGGACGGCGCGGAGGACCACGAGCTGCTGTGGTTCGGGGTGCAGGAGATTCCCGGCCTGCTGGGCTGACGACGGCCGCTCTCGGGGTGCTGTCAGCCCGGCCCGGTACCGTCTCTCCATGGGGAAGAACGGGAAGCACCTGGTCTGGGACTGGAACGGCACGCTGCTCGACGACATCGAGGCGGTCATCGGCGCGACGAACGCCGCCTTCGCCGAGCTGGGGCTCGAGCCGATCACGCTCGCGCGGTACCGGGAGCTGTACACGGTGCCGGTGCCGAAGTTCTACGAGCGGTTGATGGGGCGGCTGCCGACGGACGCCGAGTGGGTCGTGATGGACGGGGCCTTCCATCGTCACTACTGGCAGCGGGCCGAGGCGTGCGGGCTGACCGCCGGGGCGGCGGAGCTGCTGGCCGCGCGGCAGGAGTCCGGGTTCACGCAGTCGCTGCTCTCGCTCGCCCCGCACGCGGAGCTGGTGCCGCTCGTGCGGCGGCACGGGATCACGGAGCGGTTCGTACGGGTGGACGGGCGGATCGGTTCGTCGACGGAGGGGAAGTCGGCGCACATGGTCCGTCATCTGGAGGCGCTGGGGGACGGGGTCCCGGCCGCCCGGATCGTCGTCATCGGGGACGCCGCCGACGACGCGCGGGCGGCGGCGCACGTGGGGGCGCGGGCCGTGTTGTACACCGGCGGCTCGCACAGCCGGGCGTCACTGGAGGCGGTCGGGGTCCCGGTCGTCGACTCGCTCGTGGAGGCCGTGGCCGTGGCGGAGGAGCTGGTCTAGCGGAGGAGCTCGTCCAGGCGGGAGTTCGGGTGGGGGTCCGGACCGCGAACCCTCGACCCGCTTCGCGGTCCTCTCGTCAAGTCCCAGGTTCTGCCAAACAGGCCCGTGGCGCTGTCCATAACGTCAAAGTTCGATACCGGGTTTTGTACACATACAGCTCATGACGGCAGGGTGTGGGCTGCCGGTAGGCTCGGTACTGCTGACGGAAGGTCAAGTGCCTCAACGGCCGTACGCCCAAGGCGGGTTGATCCGAAGTCGCGGATGCGGAGCGCATCCGACGGGCCCCTGAACGTGACGAAGGGAGACCCGGAAGGGGCCCAAGCTTGCCGGCCGGCCTCTCCTGCGGATCTCCCCTCGCGCGCCAACCGGGGCATCCCCTGTTGCGAGGAGAGTGGTTCCCTTGGCGTCTCACGACGGTATCCCAGACAGGCCCCGGCGCGGCAGCCGTGCTCTGCCCTGGTTCACGGCCTGCGTGGGCCTGCTGGCGCTGGTCGTCGCGGCGGTCCTGGCCCTGATCGGTCATGCCGAGGTCGCTGTCGCCGTGGGCGCGGTCGGAGTGGCTGTCGCCGGCGGCGGGCTGCGGGTGACGGTGAACGTCCGTCGGTGAGCGAGGGGGCGGAGCGGGCGCGTGGGCGAAGCCTGAGGCGGCCCGTCCGCGCGTTCGCCCGCCCCGTCCCGTCGCCCCGCCCGTCCGCGCGTTCGCCCGCCCCGTCCCGTCGCCCCGCCCGTCCACCGCGCCCTCGTCGACCCGCCCGTCCGCCCCGCCCCGTCACCGGCCCTTTTCAGGCCGTGGCGCGCAGGACCTTCAGGAACTCGCGCATCCAGGTGGGGTGGTCCGGCCAGGCCCGGGAGGAGACCAGGGTGCCGTCCACCACCGCCTCCGTGTCCTGGTAGGTCGCGCCCGCCGCCTGCATGTCCAGTTCCAGGGCCGGGTACGACGTGACCCGGCGGCCCTCCAGGCCGCCGATCGCCGCCGTCAGGAGCGGGCCGTGGCAGATCTGGGCCACCGGCTTGTCCGCGTCGAAGAAGGACTTCAGGATCTTGCGGAGCTCCGGGTCGTTGCGGAGGTACTCCGGGGCGCGGCCGCCCGGGATCACCACCGCCACGTAGTCGCCCGGGTCCACCTCGGAGAACGCCAGGTCGGCGGGCCAGGAGTAGCCCGGCTTCTCCGTGTACGTGTCGTAGCCCGGCTCGAAGTCGTGCACGACGAAGCGCAGCTGTTTGCGTGCGGGGGCCGCGATATGGACTTCGTAGCCCTCCTCCAGGAGGCGCTGGTAGGGGTACATGACCTCCAGCGACTCCGCCGCGTCCCCGGTCACGATCAAGATTTTCGTCATGGTGACTCCCCGATCTCGGGTCTCGGTCCCTGCCCCCAGGACACTGCGCCCCTGTCCATATCGTCAAACTTCCACCCCTGCTTTTGTACACATACGGACCATGACGGCCGGGGGGTGGGGAGCGATAGGCTCTTCCTGTGATCAGCGCGATACGCCGAGGGGGCAGCGAAGCCCCCGGCCATCGCCCGGAGCGCCTATGCGGCCGGGCCGACAAGGCGTTCGCTGAATCTTCCGTCCGGAGGCCCGCGCCAGAAATGGCTGATAACGGCTCGGACATCTCTCATCGCGGCATAACGTCGACTTCGACCGGTACCACCGCGTCGTGGCGTTGTGTCCTTTCTTCCACCGACGTCACGCAACGGCGCGCGACAGGAGCCAGAGGACATGCAGACCAAGCTGGACGAAGCCAAGGCCGAGCTGCTCGCACGGGCCGCCCGGGTAGCTGAGACCGGCCCGGTCGGGGGGCAACTTCCGACGGGGCCCGAGAACGGGAAGCGCCCGGACAGGGACACCGTGCTCGACTACCTCCAGCGCTACTACCTGCACACCGCGCCCGAGGACCTCACCGACCGTGACCCGGTGGACGTCTTCGGCGCCGCTCTCTCGCACTACCGGCTGGCGGAGAACCGCCCGCAGGGCACCGCGAACGTCCGCGTCCACACCCCGACGGTCGAGGAGAACGGCTGGACCTGCAGCCACTCCGTCGTCGAGGTCGTCACCGACGACATGCCCTTCCTCGTCGACTCCGTGACCAACGAGCTGTCGCGCCAGGGGCGCGGCATCCACGTCGTCATCCACCCGCAGGTCCTCGTCCGCCGTGACGTGACCGGCAAGCTCATCGAGGTCCTGACCGCCGAGCCCAAGGGCGCCCTGCCCCACGACGCGCTCATCGAGTCCTGGATCCACGTCGAGGTCGACCGCGAGACCGACCGCGCCGACCTCAAGCAGATCACCACCGACCTGCTCCGCGTCCTCTCCGACGTCCGCGAGACCGTCGAGGACTGGGAGAAGATGCGCGAGGCGGCGCTGCGCATCGCCGACGAGCTGCCCGGCGAGCCCACCGCCGACGATCTGCGCCCCACCGAGGTCGAGGAGGCCTGCGAGCTGCTGCGCTGGCTCGCCGCCGATCACTTCACCTTCCTCGGCTACCGCGAGTACGAGCTGGTCAACGGGGACGCGCTGGCCGCCGTCCCGGGCACCGGTCTCGGCATCCTGCGCTCCGACCCGCACCACAGCGGCGACGACGAGCACCACGCCCACCCCGTCTCGCCGTCCTTCAGCCGGCTGCCCGCGGACGCCCGCGCCAAGGCGCGCGAGCACAAGCTGCTGATCCTCACGAAGGCGAACAGCCGCTCCACCGTGCACCGGCCGTCCTACCTCGACTACGTCGGCGTGAAGAAGTTCGACGCCCAGGGGAACGTCGTCGGTGAGCGCCGGTTCCTCGGACTGTTCTCCTCCGCCGCCTACACCGAGTCCGTCCGCCGCGTTCCGGTCATCAGCCGCAAGGTCCAGGAGGTCCTGGACGGCGCCGGCTTCTCGCCGGACAGCCACGACGGCCGCGACCTGCTCCAGATCCTGGAGACGTACCCCCGCGACGAGCTCTTCCAGACCCCGCCGGACCAGCTGCGCGAGATCGTCACCAGCGTCCTGTACCTCCAGGAACGCCGCCGGCTGCGGCTCTACCTGCGCCAGGAGGAGTACGGCCGCTTCTACTCGGCCCTCGTCTACCTGCCGCGCGACCGCTTCAACACCACCGTCCGTGAGCGGCTCACCGACATCCTCAAGGAAGAGCTCGACGGTACGAGCGTCGACTTCACGCTCATGAGCACCGAGTCGGTGCTCACCCGGCTCCACTTCGTCGTGCGCGTCGCCCCCGGCACCGAGCTGACCCACCTCACCGACGCCGACAGGGACCGCCTCGAAGCCCGGCTCGTCGAGGCCGCCCGCTCCTGGGCCGACGGCTTCGCCGAGGCCCTCAACGCCGAGATGGGCGAGGAGCGCGCCGCCGAGCTGCTGCGCAAGTACGGCAACGCCTTCCCCGAGGGCTACAAGGCCGACCACTCGCCGCGCGCCGCCGTCGCCGACCTGGTCCACCTGGAGCAGCTCAGCCGTACCGGCAAGGAGTTCGCGCTCTCGCTGTACGAGCCGGTCGGCTCCGGCCCCGGCGAGCGCCGCTTCAAGATCTACAAGTCCGGCGACCAGATCTCGCTGTCCGCCGTGCTCCCGGTGCTCAACCGGCTGGGTGTCGAGGTCATCGACGAGCGTCCGTACGAGCTGCGCTGCGCCGACCGTACGCACGCCTGGGTCTACGACTTCGGCATGCGGATGCCCGCCCCGACCGCCAACGGCCAGTCCTTCTCCGACGACGCCCGTGAGCGGTTCCAGGAGGCGTTCGCCGCGACCTGGACCGGCGCGGCCGAGAACGACGGCTTCAACTCGCTGGTGCTCTCCGCCGGGCTGTCCTGGCGGCAGGCCATGGTGCTGCGCGCCTACGCGAAGTACCTGCGCCAGGCCGGTTCGACCTTCAGCCAGGACTACATGGAGGACACCCTCCGTAACAACGTCCACACCACCCGGCTGCTGGTCTCCCTCTTCGAGGCCCGGATGGCACCGGAGCGCCAGCGCGCCGGCGTCGAGCTGATCGAGGCGCTGCTCGAAGAGCTTGACGCCGCTCTCGACCAGGTCGCCAGCCTGGACGAGGACCGCATCCTGCGCTCCTTCCTCACCGTCATCAAGGCGACCCTGCGGACCAATTTCTTCCAGAGCGCCAGCGAGGGAAGCGAAGGAAGGGGTCAGAACAACGGCGACGGCGGGCCGCACTCGTACGTCTCCATGAAGTTCGACCCGCAGGCCATCCCGGACCTCCCGGCGCCCCGCCCGGCGTTCGAGATCTGGGTGTACTCGCCGCGCGTCGAGGGCGTCCACCTGCGCTTCGGCAAGGTCGCCCGAGGCGGCCTGCGCTGGTCCGACCGGCGGGAGGACTTCCGTACCGAGATCCTCGGCCTGGTCAAGGCGCAGATGGTGAAGAACACCGTCATCGTGCCCGTCGGCGCCAAGGGCGGCTTCGTCGCCAAGCAGCTCCCGGACCCGTCCGTGGACCGGGACGCCTGGCTGGCCGAGGGCATCGCCAGCTACAGGACCTTCATCTCGGCGCTGCTCGACATCACCGACAACATGGTCGCGGGCGAGGTCGTCCCGCCGGTCGACGTGGTCCGTCACGACGAGGACGACACCTACCTCGTCGTCGCCGCCGACAAGGGCACCGCGACCTTCTCCGACATCGCCAACGAGGTCGCCGTCTCCTACGGCTTCTGGCTCGGCGACGCCTTCGCCTCCGGCGGCTCGGCCGGCTACGACCACAAGGGCATGGGCATCACCGCCCGCGGCGCCTGGGAGTCCGTCAAGCGGCACTTCCGCGAGCTCGGCCACGACACCCAGACCGAGGACTTCACCGTCGTCGGCGTCGGTGACATGTCCGGTGACGTCTTCGGCAACGGCATGCTGCTCTCCGAGCACATCCGCCTCGTCGCCGCCTTCGACCACCGGCACATCTTCATCGACCCGAACCCGGACGCGGCCGTCTCGTACGCCGAGCGTCGCCGCCTCTTCGAACTGCCCCGCAGCTCCTGGGCCGACTACGACACCGGGCTGCTCTCGGCGGGCGGCGGCATCCACCCCCGTACCGCCAAGTCGATCCCGGTCAACGCGCAGACGCGCGCGGCCCTCGGCATCGAGGCCGGCGTCACCAAGATGACCCCGGCCGAGCTCATGCAGGCGATCCTCCACTCGCCCGTCGACCTGCTGTGGAACGGCGGCATCGGTACGTACGTCAAGGCGTCCACCGAGTCGAACGCGGACGTCGGCGACAAGGCGAACGACGCCATCCGCGTCAACGGCGAGGCCCTGCGCGTCAAGGTCGTCGGCGAGGGCGGCAACCTCGGTCTGACCCAGCTCGGCCGCATCGAGTTCGCCCGCAAGGGCGGCCCCGAGGGCACGGGCGGCAAGGTGAACACCGACGCCATCGACAACAGCGCCGGTGTGGACACCTCCGACCACGAGGTCAACATCAAGATCCTGCTCAACGGGCTCGTCACCGAGGGCGACATGACCGTCAAGCAGCGCAACAGGATCCTCGCCGAGATGACCGACGAGGTCGGCGCGCTCGTGCTGCGCAACAACTACGCGCAGAACGTCGCCCTGGGCAACGCCGTCGCCCAGTCGCCGTCGCTGCTCCACGCCCACCAGCGGTTCATGCGCCGCCTGGGCCGCGACGGGGCCCTGGACCGCTCGCTGGAGTTCCTGCCCAACGACCGGCAGATCCGCGAGCTGCTCAACAACGGCAAGGGCCTGAGCCAGCCGGAGCTCGCCGTCCTCCTCGCGTACACCAAGATCACGGTGGCCGACGAGCTGATCCACACCGAGCTGCCGGACGACCCGTACCTGCGCGGGCTGCTGCACGCGTACTTCCCGACGCAGCTGCGCGAGAAGTTCGCCGACGCGGTCGACGGCCACGCGCTGCGCCGCGAGATCATCACCACGGTCCTGGTCAACGACACCGTCAACACCGGTGGCTCGACCTTCCTGCACCGCCTCCGCGAGGAGACCGGCGCGTCGATCGAGGAGATCGTCCGCGCCCAGACCGCCGCCCGCGTCATCTTCCGGCTCGGCGAGGTCTGGGACGCCGTCGAGGCGCTCGACAACAAGGTCCCGGCCGACGTCCAGACCCGGATGCGGCTGCACTCCCGCCGACTGGTCGAGCGCGGTACGCGCTGGCTGCTCGGCAACCGCCCGCAGCCGCTCCAGCTCGCCGAGACCATCGAGTTCTTCGGTGAGCGGGTCGAGGAGGTCTGGGACAAGCTGCCGCAGTTGCTCCGCGGCGCGGACCTGGAGTGGTACCAGTCGATCAAGGACGAGCTGACCGAGGTCGGCGTGCCGGAGGAGCTCGCCCTGCGGGTCGCCGGCTTCTCCTCCGCCTTCCCGACGCTCGACATCGTCGCGATCGCGGACCGTACGGCCAAGGACCCGATGGCGGTCGCCGAGGTCTACTACGACCTGGCCGACCGGCTCCGGATCACCCAGCTCATGGACCGCATCATCGAACTGCCGCGCGCCGACCGGTGGCAGTCGATGGCCCGCGCCGCCATCCGCGAGGACCTCTTCGCCGCGCACTCCGCCCTCACGGCGGACGTGCTCTCGGCGGGCAACGGGACCTCGACGCCGGAGGAGCGGTTCAAGGCCTGGGAGCAGAAGAACGCGGCGATCCTCGGCCGGGCGCGCACCACGCTGGAGGAGATCCAGGGCTCGGAGACCTTCGACCTGGCGAACCTGTCGGTGGCGATGCGGACGATGCGGCAGCTGCTGCGGGCGCACAGCTGACAGCTCGGTAGGTACGTGAGTGGGCCCCGTCGGTTTCCGGCGGGGCCCACTCCTTTACGCCTTCGTCGCCGTCGCCGTCCACAGGCGGCGCGCCGCGAGCAGGGCCGCCGCGAGCAGCAGGGTGTTGCGGACCGCCATGACCGTCACGCCCTGCCAGGTGCCGGCCACCACCTCGTCGTAGAGGACCGGGTACGCCAGCGAGCTCAGCGCGGCGGCCGGCAGGATCAGCAGGGCGACCGGGCGCATCACGGTCCTGCGTGAGGTCAGACAGACGGCGGCGAGGCCCAGCAGCCAGATCATGTACTGCGGGCTGATCACCCGGCTGGTGACGGTGAAGAGCAGTACGGCGGCGAAGGCCGCGTCCAGCGGGGTCGCCTCGGTCCAGGTGCGGGCCCGCAGCCTCCAGATCAGCAGCCAGACGAAGGCGAGGGCGGTCAGGAGCAGGGCCAGCCGGCCGACGCTGGAGACGTACGGGCCGACGTACTCGTAGGCGCCGTAGCGGAACTGGACCGTGCCCGGCCAGAGGTCGGCCGCCCGCGCGAGCGAGAGCACGGTGCCGCCCAGGGACTCGATCTGGATGCCCCGGCTGCCCTGCTGGCGCAGGAAGCCGAGCGAGTTCGAGAAGCAGAGCGCGAGGATCGCGAGGAGCGCGGCGACGGTGGTGGCGGCGGCGATCCAGGCGTCGCGGGTGGTACGGCCCCGGGGCGTGCCGATCAGGGTGAGCACCGGCCACACCTTGACGAGCGCGCCGAGCCCGGCGAGGGCGCCGCCGATCAGGTGTCCGGCGGCCCGGCGGGAGGTCACGGCGAGCAGGCCGAGCACGGCGAGGGCGGTGACCTGGACGTCGTACCGGGCGAGCGGGATGTGCAGGAGGAGGGGGAGTCCGGCGACCCAGACCCAGGCGCCGTGCGTGACGCGGTCGCTGTCGGCGCGGGCGAGGGCCAGGGCGACGGCGGCGTCGGCGAGGAGGGTGAGGGCGACGAAGGCCTGGAAGTACGTGAGCCAGGGCAGCACCCCGGGCGACATGATCACCAGGCCGGCGCCGGGCGGGTACTGCCAGGTGACGTCGTCCACGGGGAAGGTGCCCTGGGCGAACTGGCGGTACCAGAGCTGGTAGAGCACGTACACCTCGCGGCCGACGCCGCCGACGCCCAGGCTGTCGCGCAGCAGGAGCAGCAGCATGCCCGCGCGGGTGACGGCCCAGACGACGGTGAGGGCGAGGGCGGGGCCGCGGCCGACGTTGACGAAGGTCGCGGAGGTGAAGGTGTCCGATTCGAAGGGCGAGCCCGTGAGGCTGGGGGGCGCGGGGGCGCAGGCGGACGTGCCGGGGGCGCCCGCGGCTCCCGGGTCGGCTCCTGGGTCGGCGTCCGGGTCGGGCTGCGGCTGAGGGGTGCGGTCGCGATGCGTCGTCATCGAAACCGCACTCTATTGCGGTTTGGTGGTATTTCGGATCTTTTGTCAGGCCTTCTTGGTGAACGCCTCGTACGCCGCCACCACCTCCTTCGCCGGACCGTCCATCCGCAGCGTGCCCGCCTCCAGCCACAGCGCCCGGTCGCAGGTCTGGGTGATGGTGGAGTTGGAGTGCGACACGAGGAAGACCGTGCCCGCCTCCGCCCGCAGCTCGTCGATCCGCTCCTGGCTGCGGCGGCGGAAGCGGGCGTCGCCCGTCGACAGCGCCTCGTCGATCAGCAGGACGTCGTGGCTCTTGGCCGCCGCGATGGAGAAACGGAGGCGGGCGCCCATGCCGGAGGAGTACGTCCGCATCGGCAGCGAGATGAAGTCGCCCTTCTCGTTGATCCCGGAGAAGTCCACGATGTCGTCGTAGCGCGCGTCGATCTCGCCGCGCGTCATGCCCATCGCGAGCCCGCCGAGGATCACGTTCCGCTCGCCGGTCAGATCGTTCATCAGCGCCGCGTTCACGCCGAGCAGGGAGGGCTGGCCCCGGGTGTAGATCCGGCCCTGGTCGACGGGCAGCAGGCCGGCCACGGCCTTCAGGAGCGTGGACTTTCCCGAGCCGTTCGAACCGATCAGGCCGATCGCCTCACCCCGGTACGCGGCGAAGCTGACGCCCTTGACCGCGTGGACCTTACGGGCGCCGGGCGCGGCGCGGCCGGCACGGCGGGCGAAGATCCGGTTGAGCGCGGCGGTGGCGCTGCCCTTGCCGGTGCGGCCGCCGTTGACCGTGTACGTGATGTGGACGCCGTCGGCGACGACGGTGGGGGTCCGTTCGCCCGCCGGTTCGGCGGCGCGGGTCAGGGTGCTCTGTTCAGCCACGGCCGTACGTCTCCTCTGCCTTCCAGAAGTAGATGAACCCGCCCACGAAGGCCACCAGCGCCCAGCCGGCGGCGAGCGCCCAGACGTGGGGCGGCAGCCGGCCGGCGGTGAAGCTCTCGATCAGGGCGAAGCGCATGAGGTCGATGTAGACGCTCGCCGGGTTGGCCTGGAGGGCCCGTGTCCGGCAGCCGGCCGCTCTCCGCCAGGTGCTGGAGGGACCACATGACTCCGGAGGCGTACATCCAGGTCCGCAGCAGGAAGGGCATCAGCTGGGCGATGTCCGGTGTACGGGCGGCCAGCCGGGCCACGACGAGCGCGACGCCCGCGTTGAAGAGCGCCTGGAGGAGCAGTGCGGGGACGGCGAGCAGCCAGCTCGGGCGGGGGAACTCGCCGAAGCAGAACAGGATCCCGGCCAGCGCGGCGAGCGAGAGCATCAGCTGCTGGAGCTGTTGCAGCGCCAGGGCGAGCGGGAGGCTCGCGCGCGGGAAGTGCAGGGCGCGGACGAGTCCGAGGTTTCCGCTGATGGCGCGGGTGCCGGTCATGATCGACTGGGAGGTGAAGGTCCAGACGAAGACGCCGGTGATCAGGAACGGGACGTAGTCCGGGATGCCCTCCTGGACGTTCATCAGGACGCCGAAGATCAGGTAGTAGACCGCCGCGTTGAGCAGCGGGGTCATCAGCTGCCAGAGCTGGCCGAGCTTCGCGTTGCTGTACTGGGCCGTGAGCCGGGCGGTCGCGAAGGTGGCGATGAAGGCGCGGCGGGACCAGAGCTGTCGGACGTACGCGGGGAGGCCCGGGCGGGCGCCGCTCACCGACAGGCCGTGGCGCAGGGCGAGCGCGCGCAGGTCCTCCGGGGCTTTCGTGGCGGCCCCGGGGGCGGGTTTCGTGAGTGTCTCGGTCGTCACGAGGTCGCTTTCGACGAGGGTGCGGGGGAGCGTGCGAGGGTGCTTGCAGGGATGCGTCGACGACGGAACGGGTCCGTATCGTCGCTACGGTGAGAGTAGGGCGGTCGTACGTCGCAACGCAACCGTTTCGTCGTGACGTCCAGACGGCGGTTGGCTAGGATCCGCTCATGACGCCACCTCCCGGAACCCCCCGCCGCGCCCCCGCGGGAGCCGCCGTGCTCCGGGAGGACGTGACCGAGGCCATCCGCGCCGCCGTCTTCGAGGAGCTGGCCGCGGTCGGCTTCGCCCGGATGTCCATCGAGGGCATCGCGCGCCGCGCGGGGGTCGGCAAGACCGCCGTCTACCGCCGCTGGAAGTCCAAGCTCTCGCTCGTCCTCGACCTGCTCGGCGCCTTCGCCGCGCAGGGGCTGCCGGCGCCGGCGACCGGTTCGCTGTACGGGGACGTCCGCGCGCTCCTCGAAGTCGCCTCGCACGCCCTGCGCCACCCGGTGGCCTCCCAGGTCATCCCGGACCTGCTGGTGGAGGCCGCCCGGCAGCCGGAGATCGCCCAGGCGATCAAGGCCGCGCTGCTCGACGGCCAGCAGGGCGTCGTGGCACGGATCGTCCGCGAGGCGGTGGAGCGCGGCGAACTCGCGGAGGGCGCGGACCCGGACCGCGCCCTCGACCTGGTCGTGGGCCCGCTCTACTGGCGGCTCGTGGTGGTGCGCGGCGAGCTGCCGAAGGGGTACGTGGACGACCTCGCCCGCTCGGCGGTGGCGGCGCTCAAGGCGTAGCCCCCCACCGCCCCGGTACGGCTACTTCACCGCGCCGGTACGGCTACTTCACCGCGCCCGCCATCACCCCCGAGACGAACTGCCGCTGGAAGGCGAAGAAGACCACCAGCGGGATCAGCATCGACAGGAACGCGCCGGGCGCGAGCACGTCGATGTTGTTCCCGAACTGCCGGACCTGCTGCTGCAGCGCCACCGTGATCGGCGGCGACTCCGAGTCCGCGAAGATCAGCGCGACCAGCATGTCGTTCCACACCCACAGGAACTGGAAGATGCCGAGCGAGGCGATCGCCGGTCCGCCGAGCGGCATGACGACCCGGGTGAAGAGCCGGATCTCGCCCGCCCCGTCGAGCCGGGCCGCCTCAAGCAGCTCCTTGGGGATCTCCGCGAAGAAGTTCCGTAGCAGGAAGATCGCGAAGGGCAGCCCGAAGGCGGTGTGGAAGAGCACGACCCCGAGCGTCGTCTCGAAGATGCCGATCGTCCCGAACAGTTTCGACACCGGAATGAGCGCGACCTGCACCGGGACCACCAGCAGCCCCACGACCACCAGGAACCACCAGTCGCGGCCGGGGAAGTCCAGCCAGGCGAAGGCGTATCCGGCCAGGGAGCCGATGACGAGGACCAGGAGTGTGGCCGGGACGGTGATGAGGATGGTGGAGAAGAGAGAGCCGGTGATGGTCTCGTTGGAGAGGATCGCGGAGTAGTTCTCGACGGTCAGCTGGGCGGGCGAGGTGAAGACCTGCCACCAGCCGCTCTCGCTGATGTCCGTGGGGCTGCGGAGGGAGGAGAGCAGCAGCCCGACCGTCGGCATCAGCCAGAAGAGGCCGACGAGGACGAGGAAGACCCGCATCCCACCCCCGGCGGCACGGGCGGCAAGCCGGGAGCCGAGCCCGGTGGGCGGCCGTGCGGCGGCCGGCTGCGCGGCCGGTCGCCCGGCCGGCGGATCGGCGGGTGACCCGGCCGGCTGCCCGGTGGGCGACCCGCCGGGTGGTACGTCCGGTCGTGCGGCGGGTCCGAAGTCAGCGGCTGTCATCCGCGGGCCTCCCTTCGCATCCGGCGGATGTTGAACGCCATCACCGGGATCACCAGCAGAAGCAGCACCACGGCGATGGCGGAGCCCACCCCGAGATCCGCGTCCGTCCCGAACGACGAGCGGTACAACTGGAGCGCGAGCACGTTCGCGTCGTCCTGCGCCGAACCCGGCGCGATGATGAAGACCAGGTCGAAGACCTTGAGCACATTGATCATCAGGGTCACCAGGACGACGGCGAGCACCGGCGCCAGGAGCGGGACGGTGATCCGGCGGAACACCTGCCACTCGTTCGCCCCGTCGACCCGGGCCGCCTCCATCAGCTCCCGTGGCACGCTCGCCAGGCCGGCCGCGATCAGGACCATCGCGAACCCGGCCCACATCCACACGTAACTGCCGATGATCGCCGGAGTGACGAGCGAGGGGCCCAGCCACTCGACCCCGTTGTACTGCTCGCGGAAGTTGCTCGCGGGCAGCCGCAGCAGGGCGCCGTCGGCGGCGGCCGGGAGGGTGAACGAGCCGTCGGCCGCCGCCCGTGTCGTGGCCACCACCGTGCCGTCCTTCACCGCCTCGATCCGCAGCCCCTTGAGGCCGACCTCCTTGGGGTCGACGGCGTTCGGTCTCCCGCCGCCGCCCCGGGTGAAGTCCAGCCAGGCCGTACCGGTGATCCCGCCGCCCTCCCCGGACGCCGCCGCCGGCTCGTTCGCGGGCCGGGCGTCCTTCGGCATCTGCGCGGGCGGTACGCCGATCAGCGGGAGCCGGGCCGCCTCTCCCGTACGGACCGGGGTCTTCGTGACGTACGCACCGCCGCCCGCCGCCTCCAGCGGGTGGACCGGCAGCGGGCGCGCCCGGGGGAAGCCGGAGGACTCGGCGAAGGTGTCGTGGACGCCGACCCAGACCGCGTTGGCCACACCGCGGTCCGGATCCTGCTCGTACACCAGCCGGAAGATGATCCCGGCCGCCAGCATCGAGATCGCCATGGGCATGAAGACGATCAGCTTGAACGCCGTACCCCAGCGCACCCGTTCGGTGAGCACCGCGAAGATCAGGCCGAGAGCGGTCGCGACGGCCGGGGCGACCACCGCCCAGACCGCGTTGTTGCGGACGGCGGTGAGGATCGTGTCGTCCGTGAAGAGGGCGATGTAGTTGTCGAGGCCCGCGAAGGAGTCCCCGGACTTGTCGAAGAACGAACGCTGGACGGAGTACCCGATGGGGTAGACCACGAGCGCGCCGAGCAGGACCAGGGCGGGGAGGAGGAACCCCGCCGCCACCGTTTTGCGCCTTCCGGTGACCCTGGAAGGGCCCCCGCGAGTGACCTTCGGAGCGGTCGCCACGGCGTCAGCTCTTGTACGCCTTGGCCGCGTCGGCCTCCAGGCGTGCCTGGGTCCCCGCGATGTCCTTCGGGTTCTTCAGGAAGTCCTGGAGCGCCTTCCACTCGCCCTTGCCGGGCGTGCCGCCGAAGGACTGCGGCATCTGGTCCGACATGTCGAAGCGGAAGTCGTCCCCGGACTCCAGGAGCGCCTTGGCGATCTCGCGCTGGACGTCGTTCGGGTACGCGGTCAGGTCCAGGTTCTTGTTGGGGGAGAGGAAGCCGCCCGCGCCCGCCCAGATCGCGGCCGCGTCGGGGGAGGCGAGGAAGGTCAGCAGGGCCTGGGCGCCCTTGGTGTCCTTCAGGGCCACCGCCGCGTCGCCCGCCGTGACGACCGGGGAGGCCGCGCCCACCGCCGGGAACGGGAACACCTTCGCGTCCGTACCGATCTTCGCGCTGGTCTGCGCGATGTTGATGGCCGAGAAGTCGCCCTCGAAGACCATCGCGCCCTTGGGCTGGTCGCCGCCGGTGAAGGTCTGGGTGACCGAGACCGGGAACTCCGTCTGCAGCGCGCCGTCCGCGCCGCCCGCGATCAGCTCCGGCTTGCCGAACAGCTCGGCGAGGGTGGTGAGGGCCTGCTTGACGGACGCGTCGGTCCACGGGATCTGGTGCTTGGCCAGCTGGTCGTACTTCTCCGGGCCCGCCTGGGAGAGGTAGATGTTCTCGAACCAGTCGGTCAGCGTCCAGCCGTCCGCGCCGCCGACGGAGACCGGGGTGACGCCGGAGGCGGAGATCGTCTCGGCGGTCGCCAGGAACTCCTTCCAGGTCTTCGGCTCGGTGGCGCCCGCGTTCTCGAAGGCCGCGTTGTTGTACCAGATCAGGGACTTGTTGGCGGCCTTGAAGTACACGCCGTACTGCTTGCCGTCGACCGCGCCGAGGTCCCGCCAGCCCTGGGAGTAGTTCTTGGCGAGCTGCGCCTCGGTCTCGGGGCCGACCGGCTTGAGCCACTTCTGGGCGGCGGCCTGCTGGATCGCGCCGACCTGGGGGAGCATCGCGATGTCGGGCGGGGAGCCGCCGGCGATCTTCGTGCCGAGGAAGTTCACGATCGGGTCCTGGGCGGGCACGAAGGTGACGGTGGCGCCGGTGCGCTTCTCGAACTCCTCCAGGACCTTGGTGAAGTTCTCCTGCTCCGGGCCGGTCCAGACGGCGGCGACCTCGATCTTCTGGCCCTTGAGGTCGGGCAGGGTGAGGGCGCTCGCGGAGCTCGCCGGCGGGCCGGGCTCCTTCGTGCCGGTGTCCTTGTCCCCGCCGCCGCAGCCCGCGAGGGCGAGGCCGAGGGTGAGTGCGGTGACCGTGGCGGTGGTCCGTGCGGCTCTGCGTGTACGAAGAGTTGTACGCATTTCTGCCCCGTCTCTCCTGTGCGCGGTGCGTGTCCCGTGCGCTCAGGTCTACGCCCGGGGCTCCGGCCCCGCAATACCGCCTTCCGTGTCAACTGGGGGATCGTGATGGGCTCGTGACGTGGTGTCAGGCCTTGGGGCGAGCTGTCAGGTGCGGGTCGCGGGGGTGAGGGGGGAGATCGGGGTGGCGTCGAGGGAGCGGGCGGCACGGTCGAGCGCGCTGGCGAGGAGCGCCAGGTCGGTCGGGCCGTTGCCGAGCTCGCGGACGGGTCTGCGGGTGGGCGGGTCGCCCATCCGCTCCCACTCCAGCGGCACGACGGTCGGCCGGAGCGTCGCCGTGCGCGGGATGCGGCCGGTGACCCGGCCGGCCTGGAACGGCGTGACCCGCCCGTCCGGGTGCCCGAGCCGGCCGCGGCCGGGCGCGGGGTCGTCGGGACCGGCCGCGACGGGGGGCGCGTCGAGCACGATGCGCAGCCGGGCGCCGTGGGCCAGCTCGGTGTCCGCCGTGCGGTCGGGGCGCGCGGAGGTCGCGACCAGGTGCACCCCGAGCCGCGCGCCGCCGCGCGCGACGGCTTCCAGGGCCCGTACGACGGACCCTGCGGCGGGCCGCCCGGGGGAGCCGAGCGCGGGCGCGACGAGCGCGTCGTAGTCGTCGACCAGCACGACGAGCCGGGGCAACGCGGCCGCCTCGTCCCGGGCATCGGCCCAGGTGCGGGCGTCGGAGGCTCGCCGGCCGTCCGCTGTGCGGTGGCCGTCGGGAGTCCGGTGCGCCTCCGCCGTCCGGTGCGGGTCCGGCGTTCGCGGCGCGTCCGGCTCACCGCCGGACCGCGTCACCCGCCCGGAGCCCCGCTCCACGAGATCCTCGGCACCGCCGAGCCGCTGAACGCGCCCGCTGGGGTGGTCGGCGAGGTCGCCGACGTCGGTGCGGTGCGTCCGTGCGCTGGGGAGGTACGTGAGGTCGTCCCCGCCCGGGCGGGCGGATCGACCGCCAGAGCCGTCGCCCGTGCGGGGCGTTCGGCCACTGGGCTGGTGCGTCACGTCGTCGGCGCCCGTACGCCCGGTCATGCCGGCATCCGCGCCGCCGCGCGCGGTGCGGCCGCTCGGGAGGTAGGTGAGGTCCTCGGCGCCCGTGCGGGTGCTCCGGCCGTCGCCGGCCGAGCCGTCGGCCGTGCGCGCGGTGCGGCCGCTCGGGCCGTACGTGAGGTCGTCGGCGCCCGTGCCGGAGCGGAGCGGGCGGTCTTCGGGGCCGCCCGGGCGGTCGCCGACGAGGCCGTCGCCCGTGCGGAGGGTGCGGCCGCTCTGGCGGTCGGACGGTTCGCCCGTGCGGGCGTCGGGGATCCGGGCCGTCGCGCGGGCGCCCGGGGGGACGGACTCCGCCGCGCTCGGCGGGCGCTGGCCGATCATGCGCGCCGCGGCCTGGCGGTCCGCGAAGTGCCCGTCGCCCAGGATCTCCGCCCGGCGCTTCAGCTCCGCGCCCAGCGCCTGCGCGAACTCCCGCATCCGTACCGGGTCGGAGGCCACCAGGTGCTCGGTGACGTGCGGCAGCTCCGTACACGCCGCGAGCCCCTCGCCGCGCTCACCGCCCGTGCCGTCCACCAGGAGCAGCCCCAGCCGGTCCGGGCGCCCACCGGCCGCCAGGGAGGCCGCGATCGAGCGCAGCAGCTCCGTGCGCCCGCTGCCCGCGGGCCCCTCGATCAGCAGATGGGGCCCTTCCTCCGTCAGGTCGACGGCGACCGGCCCGCGCGGCCCGGCGCCCAGGACGGCCGTGCCGTCCCCGGCCGCCGCCCACCGCGCCAGCAGCGAGGCGGGCGTGGCCCGGGCCAGACCGAGCTCGTCGAGCAGTCGCGCCGACCGGGGCAGCGCCGTCGCGGCCGTCCGTCCCCGCGCGGCGGGCGCGTCCGTACGCAGCGGGGCGAGCGCCCGGCCGAAACGCTCCGCCCAGGCCACCGACACCGCGTCCACCACACCGACGGTCCCGTGCCCCGCGGCCCGGCCGCCCGCCGTACGCAGCAGCCGCAGCGCCGTCGCCACGTCGCCGCTCAGCAGGGCGACCGCCCCGCACTCGCGGAAGGCGAGCGAGGCCGCGCAGGCGCTCTCGTACGTCGCCGCGACCGGCGAGACCGGGGACGCGGCCGGCGCCTCGGCCAGGCAGAGCAGGTGGATGCCGGCGGCCGCCCCCGCTCCGGCCAGCCGCGCGGTGGTCTCGCGCAGCGCCGCCGAACCGGGATCGCCGTCCACGATCACGACCGTGACCGGCCCTTCGTACCGCGCCGCGGCCTCCGCGACGGTCGCGCGGTCGGCGCTCGGCCAGCAGGGCCCGAGCGGCCCGTCGTCGAGCCGCCGGGTGAGCTCCGCCGTACGGGCATGGGCCTGATCGCGGTCGTACGCGAGGAGCAGCCGGCAGTCCTGGCCGTGCGCCGGGCGCAGGTGCGGGAGCCAGCCGAGCCAGCCCCAGGCCCGCCGCCGCTCCTCCAGGGAACGCCCGCGGTCCGCGCTGATCAGCACGATCTCCAGGTCGGAGGGGGAGTGCAGGGCGGCGAGCTGGGCCACCACGGAGCGCGCCAGACCGGCAAGGCGTGCGCCGGGGCCCGCGAGCCCGAGCGACCCTGCCTCGCGCAGCCCGACGGTGACGGGCACCCCGGACAGCTCGGCCCGGTCGGTCGTGCCGAGCCGGACGACGAGGGCCTCGGGATGATCCGCCCCGCGCTCCCAGAGCCGGGGGCCGGGGCCGAGCGCCGTGAGTAGCACGGCGGCCGGGTCGGGCCAGGTCGCGGCGGTCGGCGCGGCGGGACCGGCGGCCGGGTGGCCGCCGTGCCCCCGGGCATTCGTGTCCGTACCGCCGCCGCCGAGGCCCGGGTCCCGCACGTCCTCCCGGGCGCCGGCGAAGCGGCGGGCCCACGCTCCTATCCCGCGCCTGCCGCGCGGCCCCTGGGCTGCCTGGCGCTCGGCCGGCCGGATCCTGCTGTGCGCCTCGCCCGAACCCTCGCCGTGCGTGCCCGAGTCCGTCAGGTCGGCCACGCGCGCGTGCGTGGGCGAGCCGTCGTGGGCCGCGTCCTGCGGGCCCCGCCCGTACGGGCTGTCGCCGTCCAGGGCAGTGCCTGCCCCCGTACCCGTGTCCGCCCCCGCGTCAGGACCGGTCGCGAGCTCCACCCGGAGGTGGCCCTCGCCGTCCGGGGCCGTCGGCAGGGCGTCCGGGCCGCCGTCCTCCGGGCCCGTCAGGCGGAGGGCGGACTCGCCGAGGCGCAGCAGGGCGCCGGGCGCCAGTGGGACGGGCCGGTCGCCGACCGGCGTGCCGTCCAGCGTCGTGCCGTTCGTGGAGCCGAGGTCCGCGACCGTGACCCGGCCGTCGTCCCCGACCGTGACCGTGCAGTGCACCCGGGACACGTCCGGGTCGTCGAGCGGCACGTCCGCGTCCAGCGAGCGACCGATTCTGATCGGGCCCGGGTGCAGCAGGTGCACCCCGCCGGCGTCCGGCCCCGCGACCACGTGCAGCCGGGCCGAGGGGTCCTCGCCCGGGAGCTCGTCCTCGCCGGGTCCGTGCAGGGTGAGGATCGCGCCGTCGACCAGCGGGGGCTCGCCGAGCGAGCAGCGGCGCGCGTCGAGCCGCTCCCGGCCCGCGTACAGCACGGTGGAACCGGACAGGGACGTGTCGGGGCCGGAGACGGCCGCGGCCAGACCGGAGGCGACGGCGGCCAGGGCCGTCCCGGCCGGGGCGGTGAGAAGCACGTCGCAGGCGCGCCCAGCGCCGTGGCCGGCATGCGGCGCGAGGACGGTCAGCCGGATCTGCATCGCCGTCAGCGGTCCCTTCTGCGCGTGTGCCCGGCAGGGGAACCGCCCGGTGCCTCCCCCCACCCGGCACGGACGCGTCGTCCGGTACAGGTCGGCACGGCGCGGGGCTCCCGACCCCGACGCGACGTGCTGTGTGCATCCTCGCACCTGCCACTGACAACCCGCCCGCGGGTCGCCTCCAAGTGATCTTGAATGGTCGGCTGTGGACCTAAAAGTGCCTGGTTGAGTACGTGTTCCGACGTCGGTGGCAACCACCGGTACCCCACACGCGTCTTGTTTTCGGACAAGTGGGCTGACGGAATCAGCCGTCCTGTGGTCGACCGTTGACCTGTTCGGCGGCACTAAAGTGGGTCGGACACCCGGGCGGGTCACAAAAGACGACAGGAACCCCGGGAAACCCAGGACCACGATCAGCAGGGAGCGCGTGACGTGCGGCCAATCGGCAGCAAGTACCTGCTCGAGGAGCCGCTCGGCCGCGGCGCCACGGGCACCGTCTGGCGAGCCCGCCAGCGTGAGGCGGCCGGCTCCGAGGCGGCGGTCCAGGGCCAGCCCGGCGAGACCGTGGCGATCAAGGTCCTCAAGGAGGAGCTGGCCAACGACGCGGACATCGTGATGCGCTTCCTGCGCGAGCGGTCCGTGCTCCTCCGGCTCACCCACCCGAACATCGTGCGCACCCGCGACCTGGTCGTCGAGGGTGATGTCCTGGCCCTGGTCATGGACCTCGTCGAGGGCCCGGACCTGCACCGGTACATCCGCGAGAGCGGCCCGCTCACCCCGGTCGCCGCCGCGCTCCTCACCGCGCAGATCGCCGACGCGCTGGCCGCCAGCCACGCCGACGGCGTCGTCCACCGCGACCTCAAGCCCGCCAACGTGCTGCTCGCCGAGCAGGACGGCCAGATGCACCCGATGCTGACCGACTTCGGCATCGCGCGGCTCGCCGACTCCCCTGGCCTGACCCGTACGCACGAGTTCGTCGGCACGCCCGCGTACGTCGCGCCCGAGTCCGCCGAGGGCCGCCCGCAGACCTCCGCCGTCGACATCTACGGCGCCGGCATCCTGCTCTACGAGCTGGTCACCGGCCGTCCCCCGTTCGCCGGCGGCACCGCCCTCGAAGTGCTGCACCGGCACCTCAGCGAGGAGCCGCGGCGCCCCTCGACCGTGCCCGGCCCGCTGTGGACGGTCATAGAGCGCTGCCTGAGCAAGGACCCCGACCGGCGGCCCAGCGCCGAGAACCTGGCCCGTGGGCTGCGTACGGTCGCCGCCGGCATCGGCGTGCACTCCACGCCCGCGCAGATCGAGGCCGCCGACGGCGTCGGCGCGCTGCTCGCCCCCGACCCGGCGCCCGCGCCGGTCCCGCAGACCCCCGGCGCTGCCGACCCGACCCAGGTGCTGCCGAGCAACGCCGGGCAGTACGACCCCGCCGCGGCGACGAGCGTCATGCCGACCAGCGGCCCGGCGGGCGCCGATCCGACCGCCGTCCTGCCGCCCGTACCGCCGCAGCCGCCGCACGTCGCGGGGAACGAGGAGCAGCCGCACCCCTGGCAGAGCCAGCTGGCCGCCGCCCGCGACCGCAACGAGCAGACGCAGATCCAGTACCTCGACCCGAGCGAGGACCCGCTGCGCCGCCGTCCGCAGCGCCAGCCGCAGCCTCCGCAGCACCAGCAGCGACCGCCGCAGCATCAGCCGCAGCAGTACCAGCAGCCTCAGCAGCAGCCCCGGTACCAGCAGCAGCCTCCGCCGCAGCAGTACGCGCCCCAGCACCAGCCGCAGCAGTACGCGCCGCCCCCGCAGGCGTACAACCCGCCGCAGCAGCCCGCCCCGCAGCCGCCGGCTCCCCGCGAGCCGCGTCCGCCGCGCCAGCGCGGCGCCAACCCGATGCGGATCCCGGGGCTCGGCTGCCTGAAGGGCTGTCTGTTCTCGATCGTGCTGTTCGTGGTCGCGGGCTGGCTCATCTGGGAGCTGACCCCGCTCCAGAGCTGGATCGCCGAGGGCAAGAGCTACTGGCAGGCCATCGGTGACGGGATCTCGACCTTCACCGACTGGGTCTCCGAGCTGACGAACTCGGAGACTGGTACTACTACCGGCGGTACGGGGCAGTAGTACTGCCGATTTATCGACTTCCGAGGGTGATTTCGCTTCGGAAGTGACGACCAGCGGCTGCGGACGCGTAACTTTGACGCGTCCGCCAGCCGCTGAGGGAGCAGTCTTGGCACGCAATATCGGCAGCCGCTACACGGCCCACCAGATCCTCGGCCGGGGCAGCGCCGGCACGGTGTGGCTCGGTGAGGGTCCCGAGGGCCCCGTCGCCATCAAGCTGCTGCGCGAGGACCTGGCCTCGGACCAGGAGCTCGTCGGCCGCTTCGTCCAGGAACGCACCGCCCTGCTCGGTCTCGACCACCCGCGGGTGGTCGCCGTCCGCGACCTCGTCGTCGACGGCAACGACCTCGCGCTCGTCATGGACCTGGTCCGCGGCACCGACCTGCGCACCCGGCTCGACCGCGAGCGCCGGCTCGCCCCCGAGGCGGCCGTCGCGATCATCGCCGACGTCGCCGACGGGCTCGCCGCCGCGCACCGGGCCGGAGTCGTCCACCGGGACGTGAAGCCCGAGAACATCCTGCTCGACATGGAGGGCCCGCTCGGCCCCGGCGGCGCGCACCCGGCGCTCCTCACCGACTTCGGCGTCGCCAAGCTCATCGACACCCCGGGCCGCACCAAGGCGACCCGGATCATCGGCACGCCGGACTACCTCGCCCCGGAGATCGTCGAGGGCCTGCCGCCGCGCGCCGCCGTCGACATCTACGCCCTCGCGACCGTCCTGTACGAGCTCCTGGCCGGCTTCACGCCCTTCGGCGGCGGCCACCCGGGCGCGGTGCTGCGCCGCCACGTCACGGAGACGGTCGTTCCGCTGCCGGGCATCCCCGAGGAGCTGTGGCAGCTGATCGTCCAGTGCCTGGCCAAGGCCCCGGCCTCCCGGCTGCGCGCCTCGGAGCTCGCGACCCGGCTACGGGAGTGCCTGCCGCTGCTGGCGGGGATGCCGCCGCTGGACGTGGACGAGCCGGACGACGCGGAGCAGCAGGCCCAGGAGCCGCGTGAGGAGGACCCGTACGCGACGGGCGGGCGTACGGGTGCCGATTCCGGCGCCGGTGCGGGCGCCCCGCGCCGGGCCGCGGTGCCGCTGGTCCCCGGCGCGTCCCCGGACTCCAACCGGGACACCCACACCTCGATGCGCGTCCCCGCCCCGGACGAGCTCGCGGGCGGCCCCCTCGGCACGGCCCGCGCCCCCCGCCCGTCGGGCGCCCGCCGCCCGGGCTCGGCCCGGCACAAGGCGGAGCAGGTCCGCAAGCGCCGGATCACCCTCTCGGTCGCGGCGGTCCTGGTCGCGGCCGCGCTGGGAGTCGGCGGCTACCTGGCGACGGCGGAGGAGTCGGACGTACCGCCGCAGGACTCGAAGACGTCGACGCAGCCGTAGCGGCCGCAGAGGCCACCCGCGCCTCAAGGCGAGGTGTGCGAGGGACTCGCATTCGCGGCGAGCCGTTACGCTGGACGCGTGGCAGTCGTCGATGTATCCGAAGAGCTGAAGTCCCTCTCCTCGACCATGGGGTCGATCGAGGCCGTCCTGGACCTCGAAAAGCTGAGGGCCGACATCGCCGTGCTCGAAGAGCAGGCCGCGGCCCCGTCCCTCTGGGACGACCCGGAGGCGGCGCAGAAGATCACCAGCAAGCTTTCGCACCTCCAGGCCGAGGTCCGCAAGGCCGAGGCCCTGCGTGGCCGGATCGACGACCTCGGGGTGCTCTTCGAGCTCGCCGAGGAGATGGACGACCCGGACACCCGCGTCGAGGCGGAGACCGAGCTCGTCTCGGTCCGCAAGGCGCTGGACGAGATGGAAGTCCGTACGCTCCTGTCCGGCGAGTACGACGAGCGCGAGGCGCTGGTCAACATCCGCGCCGAGGCGGGCGGCGTCGACGCCGCCGACTTCGCGGAGCAGCTCCAGCGCATGTACCTGCGCTGGGCCGAGCGGCACGGCTACGGCACCGAGGTCTACGAGACCTCGTACGCGGAAGAGGCCGGCATCAAGTCGACCACCTTCGTGGTCAAGGCCCCCTACGCGTACGGCACGCTCTCCGTCGAGCAGGGCACGCACCGCCTGGTCCGTATCTCCCCGTTCGACAACCAGGGCCGCCGCCAGACGTCGTTCGCCGGCGTCGAGATCCTGCCGGTCGTCGAGTCCTCCGACCACGTCGAGATCGACGAGTCCGAGCTGCGCGTGGACGTCTACCGCGCGTCCGGCCCCGGCGGTCAGGGCGTCAACACGACGGACTCCGCGGTGCGCATCACGCACCTCCCGACCGGCATCGTCGTCTCCTGTCAGAACGAGCGCTCCCAGATCCAGAACAAGGCGAGCGCCATGAACGTCCTCCAGGCCAAGCTCCTCGAGCGCCAGCGCCAGGAGGAGCGCGCCAGGATGGACGCCCTGAAGGACAGCGGCAGCTCCTGGGGCAACCAGATGCGCTCGTACGTCCTGCACCCGTACCAGATGGTCAAGGACCTCCGTACGGACTTCGAGGTCGGCAACCCGCAGTCGGTCCTCGACGGCGAGATCGACGGCTTCCTGGAGGCCGGCATCCGCTGGCGCAAGCAGACGGAGAAGTAGCACCCAGCAGCACCCAGCAGCACCAACGCCGTCGGGCCCCCGCGATCACGCGGGGGCCCGACGGCGTTCGGTGGACGGTGCGCTCGGTCGTGGCGGTGGACCGGTCACAGGCTCGCGCCCATGCGGACCGCCACCTCCCGCACGCCGGCCCGGCCCTGGCCCGCGTCGAAGGGAGTCAGCCGGAACCGCGGCCGGCTCGCGACCGTGACGGCCGATCCGGCCGGGTCCGCGGCGACCTGGACGGTGAGCACCAGGTCCCGGTGGGCGGGGTGCCAGACGGCCTTCAGGCGGCCCTCGGCCGGTTCGTACGCGACCACCTTGGCGTCCTCCTCCAGGTTCCGGGCCGCGCCGCGGGCGAGCCGCAGCGCCTCCTCGGGCGGGACCGGCAGGGTGAACGCGAGCCGGTAGGGCACCGTGGCCTCGGCCGGGGTCAGCGGGACACCGGCCTTGCGCAGCTTGACCAGGTGCTCGACGCCCAGGCACAGCGAGCCGAGCAGGATCCCGACGGTCAGGATCCCGGCCACCAGGAGCGTGACCTCGACGGCCTCGGCCGTCTCGCGCTCCGGCGCCTGCCCGGTCCATTCCATCTGGGTGACCACCAGCACCGTCGCGATCAGCCCGTAGGGCAGCGCGTACAGCAGCGAGCGCCCGGCCACCAGCAGAAACATCCTCATCACATGCTCCGTATATCAACACCGCTCCGGGGAGCGGACAGGGGTCCCCCGCGGTGCGGGGGACCCCCATGGTCATCCGTCGGACATGGTCATCCGTCGATGCGGTCGTGGACGGCTACAGGGCCGCGTCCAGCGCCCGCCGTACCCAGACCCAGTACCTGGCACCCAGGTACCTGACGATCGGCCTGCGCAGCCGGCCGACAGCCCGCCGGATCTGCCGGCCCCACCTGCGCCGGATGGTCTGCATACCGTATTCGACCCCCGCGCCGCTGATGAAGCCGCGCAGGAACTTCTTCGCGGCCGTGGACGTCGACCAGCACCGCTTGTAGCACTGGTAGGCGTACTTCGCGACGGCGACCACACCGCCCACGGCGCCCGAGCAGGCGACCGCGCCGAGGCCCGCGCCCTTGCAGAGGATCTTGCCGACCGCGAAGTCGAGCGCCTCGAAGGCGAGCTCGCAGATCCAGCCGCACTTGCGCGGCTTCTTCTTGTGGCCGTCCAGGTCGGAGGAGTTGATCGGGTCGCCCGGGTAGGCGTACGCGTTCTCGTTGCCGCCGTAGACCGGGTCCGGCTGGAGGAAGCGCCCGGTGCCCGGGTTGTAGAGCCGCGAGCCCATCAGCATGAGGCCGGTGAGGGTCTCGCCGGAGCGCTGCTTGCCGCCGAGCCAGCTGTAGCGGGTGCCGGGCGATCCGGCGCGCGCGTTGCCGTACTCGTCGTTGTCGAGCACCAGCGGCGCCGCCTCCGGGTCCAGCGGGAGCTGGAGGGCCACGTCACCGTGGATGTTGTTCAGCTGGAGCACGACGTCGCCCTGGGCGCTGGTGGTCGCCCCGAGGTCGCCGTCGGCGGTGGTCACGTTGCGGGTGACCTCGCCGGTCGCCTGGTCCTCGGTGATCCAGCGCGGCACGTCGGAGTCGTCACCGTAGTGGTTGATCTTCGACTGCTGCTGGGTCCAGGTGCCGGCCAGGTCCTCCTCGACCGTCCAGGAGCGGACGCGCTGGACGGCGTCGAGCTGCCAGGTCTGCCGCTTGCCGCCGGCCGTCTGCTGGTGCATCAGGTCGTTGGCGTAGTAGCCGAGGCTGGTGCCCGGCAGGGCGGTGGTGCGGCCGAAGGCGTCGTAGACGTAACCGCTGTCGACGAGCCGGTCGGCGCTGTCGTAGCTGTGCGTCGTGGTGGTGCCGCCGGTGGTGGGGCAGGCGGCTTCCTCGGCGCCCGTGGCCGTCGTCAGGCTCGTGCGGTTGCCCCGGTTGTCGAAGGCGTACGCACGGGTGGTGCAGACGCCGCCGACGGTGTCCGCCACATCGGTCAGGCGGCCCGCCTGGTCGTACCGGTAGTTCTGGACCGACCAGCCGGAGTGGTTGACGACCTGGCCGTGCGCGGACTCCGTGACGGTGTCCGAGTAGACCAGCAGGGAGTCGCTGTCACGGGTGTAGGTCCGCGTCAGCGTGGACCCGGTCGGGTCCTGACGCTGCGTCATGGTGTATCCGCCGGGCAGCTTCTGGCTGGCGAGCTCGCCGTCGGCGTCGTACGTGGCGGCGAACGTGCCGGCCACCGAGTCCGTGGTGGAGGTCGGTATGCCGCGGGGATCGGCGTTGAGGTCGTAGACGTAGCCGGTGGTCGTGCCCGTGCCGTCGGTGACCTTCACCGGGCGGCCGAGCAGGTCGTACTCGGTCTTGGTCTCGCCGCCGTCGGCGTCCACGTACGAGACGAGGCGGCCGAGCTTGTCGTAGCCCTTGTAGATGGTGCCGCCGGTCGGCGAACTGGTCTTGACGACCAGACCCGTCTCACCGTCGTACTCGGTGGTGGTCTCGGGGACCGCCTGGCCGGTGCCGCCGGTCATCACGGACTTGACGATGCGACCCGAGCCGTCGGAGTCGGTGGTGGTGGTCCGGGTCACGCCGTTGGCGGTCTCGGTCACCTTGGCCGGGTTGCCCCACCAGTTGTACTCGGTGGTGGTGACGGGCAGCTGGCCCGGGTTGGAGCCGCCGCCGGTGATGGCGCCCGCGGGTCCGGTGGAGCAGAGCAGGTCGGCCCACTCGGGGCGGCCCTGGCAGGTGCCGGTGCCGGTCGCGGACCAGTAGGTGGTGATCCGGGTGGCGGCGTCGGTCCCGGTGGAGCCGGGGCGGCTCTCCTTGACGATCCGGCCCTGCGCGTCGCGCTCGACGACGCTGGTGATGGCCTTGCCCGCCGGGTCCTCGACGGACCGGAGCGGAACGCCCTTGACCCAGTCGTAGACGGTCTGGACGACCCGCGGGTCGGCCTGGACCGTCGGGTGCTGGAGCACCTGGGCACCCGTGCTGATCTTCGTCAGCTGGTCCTGGACGGTCGCCGTGCCGTCGGTGGGCCGGCCACCGTCGTACTCGTTGACGATCCAGGAGCGGGCCGGCGCCGAGGCACCGGACGGCAGGAGGGTGGTGGAACCGGACTTCAGGTCGCTGGTGAGCGTGATCCGGTGCAGCGGACCGAGGCTCTCCAGCTCCCGGGTGCCGTTCTCGTCGTAGTGCGTCCGCGCCGAGAGCAGTTCGGCCCGCTCGGCGGTCGTCATGCCGCTGATGCCGAGGTCGGCCAGGGTGGCGTTGTCGGCGGGGGAGAGACCCAGGGCGGTGGCCCGGTTGCCGGCGGTCAGCTCGCGGACGACGTTGCCGAAGCGGTCGTACTCGGTGGTGGAGATGTGCCCGCCGGGGGAGGCGGTGTTGACCTGGCGGCCCGAGGCGTTGACGTAGGTGATCCGCGCCCGCTTGTAGGCGTCGGCGGCGAGGCCGGTGCCCGCGTGGGCGGACGGTACGGAGTCCTCGGGGAAGACCGCGGTCGCGTCGGTGGGGGCGTCCTGCTGGCCCCACGCCTGCACGTCCGCGGCGCCCATCTTGTACGGCGCGGCCGTGCCGGTCAGCGGCACGTCGTAGACGACGCTGATGGCACCCTCGCCCTCGACGACGTCACGGGTGCCCTGCTTCAGGCCCTTGCGACGGACCTTGAGCAGCATGCCCTCGCCGGCGGTGGCGGAGTTGCCCGCCTTGCCGTAGTCGAAGTCCCAGCCGAGCAGCGACTTCTCCTGCAGCCAGGTGACGCGGCCCGCGCTGTCGTACGAGTACTGGGTCTGGGTGGCCTGCGACAGCGTGGGGTTCCACTGCTGGCGCAGCTTGCCGCCCAGGTCGTAGCGGTAGGTGGCGACGGCCTTGGAGGTGGCCGCGGCGGCGCCCGGCTCGGTGGACCAGGCCCGGATCTCCTTCACCCGGCCGGTGAAGTCGCCGAACTCGGCGCCGCTGGACCAGCCGGTGGCGGTGGTGGAGGTGGCGTACACGAACTCCAGGACGCGGCAGCCCTTGGTGGACGGCGTGGCGGCACAGGTGTCGGCGGCCACGGCCGAGGTCGGGGCGACGATCCGCTTCGGGCGGGCCAGCGTCTTGCCGCCCTCGGTGACGGTCTCGGAGACCACCGAGGTGGTGGTGTTCGACAGACCGTTGAGAGTGGTGCTGGAGACCTGCCACGCGCTCGCCCCGGTACCGGGCTTGGTGAAGACGGTGGCGGCACCCTCGGTGTCCTTGAGGGTGAACGTGCCGGTCAGCGAGCCGGTGAGGGTCAGCTCCTCGGAGCCGGGCTCGGCCTCCCAGCCGCCGCCGGTGGTGGCGGTGAAGCCGGTCTCGCCGCCCTCGTTGTCCACCACGACGACCGAGGTGGCGGAGGACTGCTTGAGGTAGGCCCACTCGGACTTGGTGACCTCGGCGACGGTGTTGGCGCTCCACTCACCGCCGAAGATCGGAGCCTGGCCGTCCGCCTCGGGGGCGGCGGCCGGGCGGGACTCGGCGGTACGGCTCACCGAGACGCCGAACAGCGAGGCGTCGGTGGCCCCCAGCGCGAAGTTGCCGGTGAGCAGGTTGACCGAGCCCGGGCCGGCCTCGGCCGACGGGGCGGTGCCCGCGTTCCGGTCGACGGTGACCGTGTTGGCCGGGGAGTACGCCGTCGAGGTGCCGTTCGTGAACGCGGCGCGGACCTCGACGGGGCCGTCGGTCGTGAGGGTCTCGGTGATGCTCCAGGTCAGACCGGCGGGGATGCCGCCGGGGGAGGCCACCGGCCAGGCGGAGACGGCGGACCCGTCGGACGCCTTGGTCACATGGGCGACCGGGACGTCCTTCCAGGTGTCGGTCTCGCCGCGCCGGTACTGGTACGTCACACCGGTGTACGTGTCCTTGGCCTGCGCCGAAAGACCGACCCGGCGGGCCGAGCGCTCACCGTCGCCCGGGGTGATCAGGGCGGCGGCCGAACCGGCGTAGAAGACGTGGTCCGTGGCGGCCGAGGTGTTGCCCGCCGCGTCCAGCGTGCGGACCGACAGGGTGTGCTGGCCCGCGGGGAAGGTCAGCGTCGCGGTGACCGGGGCGCCGGTGGTGGCGGTGGTCGTCCAGGCGCCGCCGTCGAGGGCGTACTGGATGTTCTTCACGTCGCTCGTGGGCGGCGTGAAGGTGAAGGCGCCGGAGAAGTTGCCGTCCTGGTCGGGGGTGCCGGACCAGACGTTGGCGGGGAAGTCCGTCGAGCCGATCCCCGTGGTGCCCGGGGCGGTGGTGTCGACGGTGAAGTTCTGCCAGGCCGACCAGGTGCCGTTCCACACCGAGCCGTCGTAGACCGCGGCGCGCCACTTGTAGGCGCCCGGGGCGAGCGCGCTGGTGGGCGTCCAGGGGGCGTTGGCGCCGGAACCCACGAAGGCGGACTTGCCGCTCTGCAGCGCGGCGGTGCCGTCGGAGGCCCAGATCTCGTAGCTGAGCTGGACGGTGTTGCCGTCGGCGTCGGTGGCCTTGCCGGTGATGGTCGGCGTGGTGTCGTTGGTGGCCGAGCCGCTCAGCGGGGAGATCGGGGTGGCCGCACCGGGCTTGGTGTTGTACGTGACCGACATGTACGGGGTGTTGGAGGCGGCGTTTCCGGAGTTGAAACGCTTCCAGCCGTACGGGTCGGTCTCGTCGGTGGCCCGGATGCCGAGGTGGTTGCTGCCGTTGCCGTTGTTGGCCCAGCTCTGCGCCATCGAGGTCACGTCGGCGTTGACCCAGCCGTCGGCGCAGGCGGAGGAGAAGCCCTTGGTCTGTGTGCTGGTGGCCTGTTTGGTGGACCAGGTGGGCTGGGCGGTCCAGCGGCTGGCGGTGCTCGCCGCGCTGGTCGTCCACACCTCCCACGACTTGGCCGTGCAGGACCAGGAGTGGGTGGCCCACAGGTTCAGCTTGGCGGACTGGATGACCTTGCCCGTGATTTTGGCCATCGGGAAGGAGAGGAAGGAGCGGGCCTTCTGACCGGAGCCGTTGTTGCCGAGCTTCAGCTCGGTGGCGGCCGACTGGTCGGTGCCGTAGCCCTCCTGGACGAAGGTGTCGAAGCTGGTGCCGAGGTTGACGGCCGGGTCGACGGTGACCGGGAAGACGGTCTCCGGGTCGGCCAGGAACTTCGCGTCGGGCGTCAGGGTCAGGTCGACCCGGTCACCGGTCTGCGTGACCTTCAGGCCCACGTCGGCGCGGTGGGTGTTGTCGCCGGACTTCTTGTCGACGCGGGCGTCCCACATGACGGGGGCGGGCAGCAGGCCGACCTGCTTGCCGGTCTTGGCGTCGAGGAACGACACCGAACGGTCGGCGTTCGCACGGGCCTTGAGGCCCTTGGCCTCCAGCGAGAGCGTGACCGAGTCGTTGGCGGCGACCGCCTCGCGGCTCTTGAGCTCCAGGAACTGCTCGAAGCCGGTACGCGTCGACTCGACGATGAGGTCGGTGGCCGGCAGCGCGTCGGCGTAGCGCGCGGTGGTGCCCGAGAGGGTGGGTTCGGGGAGCGCGCCGCGCCAGGACACGGTCATGCCGCGACCCTTGGCGTCGCCGAGGGTGACCAGCGGGACCGAGGGGGTCTTCGGGTCACCGGCCTCGGAGCGGGCGGCCTGGATCTTCGCCTTGGCGGCGGCCGGGGTGCGCCCGGCGAGCTTGAGACCGAGCGGGTGGGAGCGGGTGCCCACCGTGCCGTCGGACTTCTTGACCAGGTCGACGTCGACGTTCTGCCACTCGCCGTCGGCGCCCCGGAACCGTATGGGGCCGCTGGCCGCCTCGACGGTCACGGTGCCGTCGGGGTTGGCGTAGCTGGACGTGGTCTCGGTGCGCTCGGACAGCGCCTCGACCCGGCGGCCGGAGAGCTTCGCGGCGACCTGCGCCGAGGCGAGGTCCTCGGCCTCCTTGGCGTACTGGACCGGCGGCTTGGCGGCCTGCTCGGCGGCGGAGGACGGGCGGGTCATGGCGACGGCCTGTCCGGTGTCGGCCACGGTGAGCGCGGCCTCGATGCCCAGCGCCGCGACGACGGTGACGGCCACCGTCGGCAGCATGCGGCGACGACGCTGCATGGCGACGCTTGCCCCGTCCCAGGGGGATCGACCCGGCATGGAGCCTGATCTTTCCGAAGGCGAATCGTGCTTCAACGTTTCTCCCTCGCAGGGCTGTCAGCACCCCTCGCGCACCCTCTGGCACCGCAGCGGCCTGCATGTTCCTTCACGAACGATGGATGACAGCCGGGCGCGAGACCGCTGCGGCAGGGAGACTGCCGCATGGACATGACCATGGTCAAAGGTCCAAGTCCAGATTTGAGGAAGAGCTGAGCCTTGCCCCGTCGCGTACCGGACGGAGTCGCTCCAACCGGGCGGAGAAACGGCGAACGAGCCTGAAGAGCGGCGATTCCAGACATGCCGGCCGCTGCGGGCCGAGGCGTGAAGGGCTGTCGTACCGACGCCGCCTGACTCTCCGTCGTCCGGGCTCGCGCCCGTCGGAGCGGGCGGCCGGAGCGGGCGGAGGGATTCGCGGGCGCAAGGGGGAAGGGGGCGTTCCTGACGCTTTGTCGACATGGGAACTGGCCTTGGAGGGCTGGTAGTTCCACGTTTACGTCACAGTTGCATCCCCGCATGGCGGGCAAGTAGTGATCTTTCGGGCATCGCACGCGCAACGACCTTGACGCGTATGCGGAAACTCGGAAGGGTGGCACGCGGCATGCGTATCTCTGGGGCGTGTGTGAACGGGGGCTGGCTGAGTGACACGCCGTTCCCGGTGCCCGAAGGCCCCCGAGCGCTGCTCCAATGACGAGATAGCTACTGGGGGTAGCAGCCAGATGACCAAGAAGACGCGGATCCGTGTAGCGCGTATAGCGGCCGGCGCGGTGATCGCGGCCGGTGCGTCGCTCACCGCGGCGGGTGCGGCTTCGGCCGTGGGTGTCGACATCAACATCGGCATCGAGGCCGACCTGCCGATCGCGGACCCGACCTGCATCCCGGGCGAGCCCGGTTGCGAGACGGACCCGACGACGGACCCGACCACGGACCCGACGACCGACCCGACGACGGATCCCACCACGGACCCGACGACCGACCCGACGACGGACCCCACCACGGACCCGACCACGGACCCGACGACGGATCCCACCACGGACCCGACGACGGACCCGACCACGGACCCGACGACGGATCCCACCACGGACCCGACGACGAACCCGACCACGCCGCCCACCACGACCCCGACGACGCCGGGTGAGACGCCCTCGCCGACCGCGCCGGGCGACTCCGGTGACGGTGACGACGCCGGTACCTGCATCGTCGATGTCGACGGCGCCGAGTGCGTGAGCAACAACCCCGACACCGACAACGCCGGCTCCCAGCCGGTCGAGCAGGGCAAGGCCAAGGAGGAGCTGGCCGAGACCGGCGCCGCCGAGACCTCGTTCCTGATCATCGGCGCCGCCACCATGATCGCCGGTGGCATCGGCTTCCGGATGCTGCCGCGTCTGGCCGGCGGCGGGCGTGCCGCCGTCTGAGCTGAGCGGTAGCGCACAGCGCGACTGAAAAGGCCGGGGGCACGCCCCCGGCCGACAGAGAGGGCCGGGGGCGTCCCCCGGCCCTCTCTTCCGTTCCGGCTCGTATGCGGAGCGCTACGCGGGTCCTACGCGGTCTGCAGAGCCACGAGCAGTGCCGTCATCGCCACCAGGGCGATGACCAGCGCCAGCACCATCGCCGGCGTCAGGCCCGTCGACGGGCCCAGTCGTTCCCGGTTCGCGCGGCAGACGGGGCAGCGGCCCTCCGCGACGGGGGCCGCGCAGTTGGCGCACACCAGTCGGTCATACGTCATGCGCTCTCCTCCTCCCGCACAGGGGTCCACACGGGGCTCACACCAAGGACAACGCCCGGTGGCACCCGAGCGTTCCCCCTACCACTGTGCCAGCTCCGGGGCGTTTCGGCGCGCCCCGTCCGATGACACCAGGATCGCAGTCCTTCCGCCCCGAAGGGCGAAAAGGATAAAGCACGCATGCCGGGAGCGCGACTGCGCGGCCCGTCTTCGGTCGCGTAAGGTCGCGCACACCTACTCCCGGCCGACCGTGGTGCATCCGTGATCCGATTCGACAACGTCTCCAAGTCCTATCCGAAGCAGAGCCACCCCGCGCTCCGGGATGTCTCCCTGGAGATCGAGAAGGGGGAGTTCGTCTTCCTCGTCGGTTCCTCCGGCTCCGGAAAGTCGACTTTCCTCCGGCTGATCCTGCGCGAGGAGCGCTGCAGCCACGGCCAGGTGCACGTCCTCGGCAAGGACCTCGCCCGGCTGTCCAACTGGAAGGTGCCCCAGATGCGGCGCCAGCTCGGGACCGTCTTCCAGGACTTCCGGCTGCTGCCCAACAAGACCGTCGCCGAGAACGTCGCCTTCGCCCAGGAGGTCATCGGCAAGCCGCGCGGCGAGATCCGCAAGGCCGTGCCGCAGGTCCTCGACCTCGTCGGCCTCGGCGGCAAGGAGGACCGGATGCCCGGCGAGCTCTCCGGTGGTGAGCAGCAGCGCGTCGCCATCGCCCGGGCCTTCGTCAACCGGCCCATGCTGCTGATCGCGGACGAGCCCACCGGCAACCTCGACCCGCAGACCTCCGTCGGCATCATGAAGCTGCTCGACCGCATCAACAGGACAGGGACCACCGTCGTCATGGCGACCCACGACCAGAACATCGTCGACCAGATGCGCAAGCGCGTCATCGAGCTCGAAAAGGGCCGCCTCGTCCGCGACCAGGCGCGCGGCGTCTACGGATACCAGCACTGAGCAGGTAGGGGATAGAACACCATGCGCGCTCAGTTCGTGCTCTCCGAGATCGGTGTCGGTCTCCGGCGCAATCTCACGATGACCTTCGCCGTCATCGTCTCCGTGGCCCTCTCGCTCGCCCTCTTCGGCGGTGCGCTGCTCATGCGCGAGCAGGTCAGCACGATGAAGGACTACTGGTACGACAAGGTCAACGTCTCCATCTTCCTCTGCAACAAGAACGACGCGGCCACCTCCACCAAGTGCGCCAAGGGCGCGGTGACCGCGCAGCAGAAGGAGCAGATCGAGGCCGATCTGAAGAAGATGGACATTGTCGACACCGTCCAGCGCGAGACGACCGACGAGGCGTACAAGCGCTACAAGGAGCAGTACGGCGACACCGCCATCGCCTCGGTCATCACGCCCGACCAGATGCAGGAGTCGTTCCGGGTCAAGCTGCACGACCCGGAGAAGTACAAGGTCGTCGCCACCGCCTTCGCCGGCCGGGACGGCGTGGAGTCCGTGCAGGACCAGCGCAACATCCTGCAGAACCTCTTCGACCTCATGAACGGCATGAACATCGCCGCCCTCGGCATCATGGGGCTGATGCTGGTCATCGCGCTGATGCTGATCGTCAACACGGTGCGCGTCTCCGCCTTCAGTCGACGGCGTGAGACCGGCATCATGCGACTGGTCGGCGCCTCCAGCTTCTACATCCAGATGCCGTTCATCATGGAGGCCGCCTTCGCCGGACTCCTCGGCGGCGCCGTCGCCTGCGTCATGCTCCTGGTCGGCCGGTACTTCCTGATCGACCACGGCATCGCGCTCGCCGACAAGATGCAGCTCGTCAACTTCATCGGCTGGGACGCCGTCCTCGCGAAGCTGCCGCTCGTCATCGCCATCGGCCTGCTCATGCCGGCCCTTGCCGCCTTCGTGGCGCTGCGCAAGTACCTCAAGGTGTGACAAGGACCCCTCTGTCACCGCTGGCGCCGTACGGTCAACCACCGTACGGCGCCATTGCTTTGTCCTAGAGTGAGCGCCATGCCTACCGGCCCGGACCTCTGTCCACGGCCCCGCGGAATGGTCCGCGGGGCCGCCTTGACGCTGGTCTTCGCCGGGGTCCTCGCGACCGCCGCGGCCACCGGGGCCCTGCCACGGCAGGAGCCCGCCACCGAGAAGCGCGCGCAGCAGGCCGCGCCCGCCCGCGACACCGTCGATCCCGCCGACCTCTCCCGCGCCGCCGCCGAGGCGATGGCCGACGGGAAGTCCGGCCAGCAGGCCGCCGAGGAGTTCGTCAGCCGCAGCGGCGACCGTTGGGGCGCGGTGTACGGCAAGGCCGAGTACGAGGAGTTCGAGCAGGCCCTCGACGGCTCGTACACCGGCGTCGGGCTCTCCGCCCGAAGATCGGGCGCCGACCGGATCCTGATCTCCCGGGTTCAGGCCGGTGGCCCCGCCGCGAAGGCCGGGCTGCGGGCCGGTGACCGGCTCGTCACCGTCGACGGGCGTCCCCTGGCCGGACTCTCCGTCTCCGAGGTCGTCGCCCTGCTGCGCGGCGACGGCGCCGCCGAGGAGGCCGGCTCCACCATCGCCCTCGGCGTCGAGCGCGGCCGCTCCGCCTGGACCCAGCCCCTGACCCGGGCCCGGCTCACCACCGAGGACGTCACCGTGCGGCGCCTCGACGACGGCACGTTACTGATCAAGGTGACCGCCTTCACCAAGGGCGCGGGCGAGCGGGTACGGGACGCGGTACGGTCCGCCCCGGCCGGCGCCGGGGTCCTGCTCGACCTGCGGGGCAACGCCGGCGGCCTGGTCGCCGAGGCCACCGTGGCCGCCTCCGCCTTCCTCGACGGCGGCCTGGTCGCCACGTACGACGTCGACGGCGAGCAGCGCGCGCTGTACGCGCAGAGCGGCGGCGACACCGCCCGGCCCGTGGTGGCCCTGGTCGACGGCGGCACCATGAGCGCGGCCGAGCTGCTCACCGGAGCCCTGCAGGACCGCGGCCGCGCCGTCACCGTCGGCTCGCGCACCTTCGGCAAGGGCTCGGTGCAGATGCCGAGCACGCTGCCCGACGGTTCCGTCGCCGAGCTGACCGTCGGCCACTACCGCACCCCCGCGGGCCGCGGCGTCGACGGCCAGGGCATCACACCCGACCTCGTCGTCAGCGACAGCACGGGCGAGCGGGCCGAGGAGCGGGCCAGAACAGTATTGAGTGGCCTCGGAGGGGGCTCGTAGTGCGAAAATGGCTGCACTATGGCAAAGGGACTCGTGAACGTGCAGGGCAAGCCTGCCAAGAAGAAGGACCCGGACAAGGGTCCTGAGCGCAAGATCATCGCGCAGAACAAGAAGGCGCGCCACGACTACCACATCATCGACACCTACGAGTGCGGTGTGGTGCTCATGGGCACCGAGGTGAAGTCGCTCCGGATGGGCCGGGCGTCGCTGTCCGACGGCTTCGTCCAGATCGACCGGCACGAGGCGTGGCTGCACAACATCCACGTACCGGAGTACGTCCAGGGCAGCTGGACCAACCACTCGGCGAAGCGGAAGCGCAAGCTGCTCCTGCACCGCGCCGAGATCGACAAGCTGGAGGCGAAGTCCCAGGAGACGGGTCACACGATCGTTCCCCTGGCGCTGTACTTCCTGAACGGCCGGGTCAAGGTCGAGATCGCCCTCGCCAAGGGCAAGAAGGAGTACGACAAGCGGCAGACGCTGCGGGAGCAGCAGGACACCCGCGAGACGAGCCGGGCGATCGCGGCGGCGAAGCGGCGCCAGCGGGCGGCCCAGCTCGCGTAGGGCCGCAGTGCCCCGTTAAGTCGCTGGCAACCGTACGCGGTCGTCACGTACGATGGGTCACGCACCTCACAGCGGGTGCACGCATTGAACTGTTGTAAATTAAACACAGCAACATGGGGATGATCGGTTTCGACAGCGGATGTCGAAGCAGGGGAAGCGTGTCGAGGAAGCGGCAATGATCTCGTTAACCATATGTCGCAACCAATAATCGCCAACACCAAGCGCGATTCCTTCGCCCTCGCTGCCTAAGTAGCGACTTGCGAAGTGTCAGCCCGGGGGTGATCCCGACCCGGATCCTGGCATCATCAAGGGATCTAAACTTCTAGACCCGGTCACGGGGCCTAGAAGGAAATCAAACAGTGGCTGAGCCCGTCGGAGACTTGTTCGCGTGATCTCCGGGGCCGAGAAAATCGCAGCGAACTGCACACGGAGAAGCCCTGATTCTGCACCGTTGGACGCGGGTTCGATTCCCGCCATCTCCACTCATCCCATGTGGGCACAGGCCCGGCAGTCGTCACGACGACCGCCGGGCCTTTGTCATGCCGGGGCACTCACATCGGGTGTGTGGGTCCGGTGAGAGCGAGGTTCCGTACCCGTCACTTCCCGCCACCGGCCCGAAACGCGGGCACCCTAGGGTCTTGCCCCAGAGGTCCAGAGCATCTGGACGCTCGTGACCCGACACCGTGGAGGTACGTGATGGGCGGCCGGTGGATCGAACGCTGGGAACCGGAGGACGAGACCTTCTGGCGTGAACAGGGCGAGAAGATAGCCCGGCGCAACCTGCTCTTCTCCGTGCTCTCCGAGCACATCGGGTTCTCCATCTGGAGCCTGTGGTCCGTGATGGTCCTCTTCATGGGGCCGCAGTACGGGGTCGACCCGGCGGGCAAGTTCTTCCTGATCGCGACCGCCACCTTCGTGGGCGCGCTGATCCGTGTCCCGTACACCTTCGCCGTCGCCCGCTTCGGTGGCCGGAACTGGACGATCGTCAGCGCGCTGCTGCTCCTCCTGCCGACGGGCGTCGCCTACGCGGTGATGGAGCCGGGCACCTCGTACGGCACCTTCCTGCTGGTCGCCGCGCTCACCGGGGTCGGCGGCGGCAACTTCGCCTCCTCCATGACCAACATCAACGCCTTCTTCCCGCTCCGTAAGAAGGGCTGGGCGCTCGGCCTCAACGCGGGCGGCGGCAACATCGGCGTCCCCGTCGTCCAGCTCGTCGGCCTCCTGGTCATCGGCACCGCCGGCGCCCTGCACCCGCGGATCGTCCTCGGCGTCTACATCCCGTTCATCGTCGTCGCCGCGCTGTGCGCCGCGCTCTTCATGGACAACCTCGCCCCGGTGAAGAACGACACCGGCGCCGCGAAGGAGGCCGTCCGGGCCGGCCACACCTGGATCATGGCCTTCCTCTACATCGGCACCTTCGGCTCCTTCATCGGCTACAGCTTCGCCTTCGGGCTCGTCCTGCAGACCCAGTTCGGGCGCACCCCGCTCCAGGCCGCCGCGCTCACCTTCATCGGCCCGCTGCTCGGCTCGCTGATCCGGCCCGTCGGCGGCTCGCTCGCCGACCGGTACGGCGGCGCCCGCATCACGCTGTGGACGTTCGGTGCGATGGCCGTGTCGACCGGTGTCGTCGTCTACGCCTCGGTCGTCGAGTCGCTCACCGTCTTCCTGGTCGGCTTCATCGGGCTCTTCGTCCTCAGCGGCCTCGGCAACGGCTCCACGTACAAGATGATCCCCGCGATCTTCCTGACGCAGGGGCACCGCAAGGGGCTGTCCGGCGAGGCGGCGGAGTCGTACGGCCGCAGGCTCTCCGGGGCCTCCATGGGCCTCATCGGGGCCGTGGGCGCACTCGGCGGGCTCGGCATCAACCTGGCCTTCCGGCAGTCCTTCCAGACCTCCGGGACCGGTACCGCGGCCTTCGTCGCCTTCCTGGCCTTCTACGCCGCCTGCATGGTCGTGACCTGGGCGGTATACCTTCGCCGGCCGGTCGTCGTACCGGACACGGCGGAGGGCGTGGAGGGTGCTGAGGCGAGGACCCGGCAGCCCGGTTACGCCAAGGTGTGATCCCCAGTGGTCCGTAACGGGCAGGAAATGCGGGTGAACCGCATCCGTCACGCATCCCCGGCAGGCTCGGACGTCATGTACGAGCAAGAGCAGGGGCCCCTCGCGGGGTTCACCGTGGGGGTCACCGCGGCACGCCGCGCGGACGAGCTGGGCACGTTGCTGCGCCGCCGTGGAGCGGTCGTGGTGCACGGACCGGCGCTGCGGATCGTGCCGCTCGCGGACGACACGGAACTGCTCGCCGCGACGAAGGAACTCATCGACCACGCCCCGGACGTCGTCGTCGCCACGACGGCGATCGGCTTCCGGGGCTGGGTCGAGGCGGCGGATGGCTGGGGATACGGCGAGGAACTCCTCGACCGGCTGCGGGGCGTGGAGCTCCTCGCGCGCGGCCCCAAGGTCAAGGGGGCGGTCCGGGCGGCCGGGCTGACCGAGTCGTGGTCGCCGTCGTCGGAGTCCATGGCCGAGGTGCTCGACCGGCTGCTCGCCGAGGGGGTGGCCGGGCGGCGGATCGCGCTCCAGCTGCACGGGGAGCCGCTGCCCGGGTTCGTGGAGGCGCTGACGGCGGGCGGGGCGGAGGTCGTCGGCGTACCGGTCTACCGGTGGATGCCGCCCGAGGACATCGGCCCGCTCGACCGGCTCCTGGACGGGGTCCTGGCGGGCGGCCTCGACGCGGTGACCTTCACCAGCGCGCCGGCCGCCGCCTCGCTGCTGTCACGGGCGGCGGAGAAGGGAGCCCTGGCCGAACTCCTCGAAGCGCTGCGGCACGACGTACTGGCGCTGTGCGTGGGGCCGGTGACCGCGCTGCCGCTCCAGGCGCACGGCATCGACACCCTCCAGCCCCAGCGCTTCCGGCTCGGCCCGCTGGTGCAACTGCTCTGCCAGGAACTGCCGGCCCGGGCGCGCAGCCTGCCGGTGGCCGGTCACCGCATCGAGATCCGCGGCCACGCGGTCCTCGTGGACGACCTGCTGCGCCCGGTCCCGCCGGCCGGGATGGCGCTGCTCGCCACCCTGGCCCGGCGCCCCGGCTGGGTCGTCTCCCGCGCCGACCTGCTGCGCGCCCTGCCGGGCGCGGGCCGGGACGAACACGCCGTGGAGACGGCGATGGCCCGGCTCCGGACGGCCCTCGGCACGCCGAAGCTGATCCAGACGGTGGTGAAGCGCGGCTACCGGCTGGCCCTGGACCCGGTGGCGGACACGAAGTACGGGGACGGGTAGGGGCCGGGCAGGGACCGGCTCCGCAGTCGAACGGCCGGGCCCGGACCGATTCACGGACGCGCGGCCGGCTTGCATGCGTGAGCGTCTACGGTGGCGGGATGATCCGGATACGCCCCGCCGGGCCCGCCGACGCCCCCGCCCTCGCCGCCGCGGTGCTGCGCAACCGCGAGCACATGCGGGCCCGGGAGCCGTACCGGAGCGAGGACCACTACACCGTCGAGGGGCAGGCGGCGCGGCTCGCGGACGGCGGGAAGCGGTGGTTCGCCGTCGACGGGGAGGAGCTCGTCGCCGTCGCCACCCTCTCCGGGATCGTCCTCGGCCCCTCCCACAGCGCCTCCCTCGGCTACTGGGTCGATGCCCGGTACACCGGGCAGGGCCTCGCCACCCGGCTCGCCGACGAGGTCTGCCGGGCCGCCCGCGAGGAGCTCGGCCTGCACCGGATCGACGCCTGCACCACGTTCGACAACCACGCCTCCCAACGCGTCCTCGCCAAGAGCGGGTTCGAGCGGATCGGCACCGCGCCCCGCTATCTCCACATCAACGGCGCCTGGCGCGACTACCACCTCTTCCAGCGAATCCTCCACGACGACCCGCCGCCGCAGGGCTAGCCGGACCCGCCCGGGGTCGGCACTCTGGTCGGGACGACTGCTTCCGATCGCGAGGTGGTGACAGGGGCATGACCGTACGGTTCGAGTCCGGTCGGATCTGTCTGGACCTGGCCGCCCAACCGCTCGGCGACACAGGGGCGCTCGACCACTTCCTGCACGCCGCCGGACTCGTCCCCGCCGCCACGCCGCTGCGGGCGCTCGACCCTGCCTGGGTCGTCCGCTTCCGCGAACTGCGCGACTGCGTAGGCGAACTGGTCCACGCCCAGCTCGACGGCCGTCGCGCCGACCGCGCCCTGGAGCGGATCAACGCCCTCGCCGCCGCCTCCGCTCCGCCCGCGCCCCGCGCCGTACGCACCGAAACCGGTCGGCTCGTACGGGCGTTGGACACCGAACCCGACTGCCGCGCCCTGCTCGCCGCCGTCGCGCGCGACGCCGTCGACCTGCTCACCGACCCCACCGCCCGCGCCCAGTTGCGCCGTTGCGAGCGCGACGACTGCCGCCGCTGCTATCTCGACACCTCGCGCGGGCGCCGCCGCCGCTGGTGCTCCAGCGAGGCGTGCGGCAACCGCGCCCGCGTTGCCCGCCATCGGGCAGCCCGGAGGGCGGACGCGGCCGTGTGAAGTCCCGTAAAAATGTTCGCGCGCCGTTGAGTCGAATCCGCACCCCGCTCCGTACCTCTGCACGACGACAGGGACTCGACCGGGAGGTTCAGGTGCGCAAGGATGCGGCCGTGGCCGATGAGCGTCCGCCTGGGGCTGCCCGGCACCGGCACCGCAGAGAGGCGTCGCGCGTCCGCGCCGACGTTCCCGACGAGGAGTTGATGCGTGCTCTCTACCGTGAACACGCCGGGCCCCTGCTCGCCTACGTACTCCGCCTCGTCGCCGGCGACCGCCAGCGCGCCGAGGACGTCGTGCAGGAGACGCTCATCCGTGCCTGGAAGAACGCCGGCGCGCTCAACCGGGCGACCGGCTCCGTCCGACCTTGGCTGGTGACGGTTGCCCGGCGCATCGTCATCGACGGCCACCGAAGCCGGCAGGCCCGGCCGCAGGAGGTCGATCCGTCACCGCTCGAGGTCCTGCCCGCGGAGGACGAGATCGACAAGGCGCTCTGGCTGATGACGCTCTCTGACGCGCTCGAGGATTTGACCCCCGCCCACCGGGAAGTTCTGGTCGAGACCTACTTCAAGGGGCGTACGGTCAACGAGGCGGCCGAGACCCTCGGCATACCCTCCGGGACCGTGCGTTCCCGGGTTTTCTACGCACTTCGTTCGATGAAGCTCGCGCTGGAGGAGAGGGGGGTATCGGCATGAGCAGCGGCATGAACAGTGGGATGACACCGCCGCACGACGCCGCGGGCGCGTACGTGCTGGGCATCCTGGACGACGCCGACGCCGCCGCCTTCGAGGCGCATGTGGTGGACTGCGAGCTCTGCGCCGCGCACGTGGAGGAGTTCGCGGGGATGGAGCCGATGCTCGCCCTGCTGGCGGAGGCGGGCGCGGACGCGGGGGCTCAGGGCGCGCCCCGCCCGGCGGGGCTCGATCCGTACGCCGGGCCGCGCTCCGATGCGCGCTCCGATCCGTACGCCGACGAGGCCTTCGACGCCTTCGCGCCCCGGCCACCCGCACCTCCCGCCCCGCGCCGCGCTCCGGGCGAACCCGTCGTCGCCCCGCCCGGGCCCGAGCTCCTCGACCGGCTCGTCGACGAGGTGGGCGCGAGGCGCGCCCGTACGCGCCGCCGCTCGTTCTACCTCGTCGCGGCCGCCGCCGTCCTCCTCGTCGGCGGGCCGGCCGTCGCCGTCGTCGCCACCTCCGGCGGCGACAAGGACAACCGCGCGATCGAACCCCACCCCACCAGCCCGGCCGAGGACGCCTTCTTCAACCACATGGACGAGAAGATCCAGGCCACCGACCCGACGACCAAGGTCAGCGCCACCGTCGGCATGGAGAAGAAGGGCTGGGGCACCCACACCGTCCTGGAGCTCAAGAACGTCAAGGGCCCCCTCAAGTGCCGGCTCGTCGCCGTCTCCAAGACCGGCGAGGAGGAGATCGTGACCTCCTGGGCCGTGCCGAAGTGGGGGTACGGCATCCCCGGCGCCAGCCAGGAGTCCGCCAAGAACCCGCTGTACGTGCACGGCGGAGCGGCCATGGACCGTAACGACATCGACCACTTCGAAGTACGGACCTTCGACGGCGAACGCCTCGTGGAGGTAGAGGCCTGACATTTCGGCCCCCTGTGGCGTACTCTCGACGGCTGCCCAGTGCACGTCAGAAGGGGGCCTCAGTGGCCGCGCAGGAAGCCGTGGAATCCATGGACGCCGCCATGGACGCCATGGACGCCACCGACACGGTCCGCGACCGTGAGATCGGTGTCGAGCAGGAACATCTGGACCGCGTCTACCACCGCCTCGAGGAGAAGATCCACGAGGCGGAGTTCCTGATGAACGACGCCGCCAAACGCGGCCAGGTCGGCACCCCCGGCGCGCTCGCGGAGCGGGACGCCCAGGTGTTCCGGGCCGGTGTGCACCTCAACCGGCTCAACAACGAGTTCGAGGATTTCCTCTTCGGCCGGATCGACCTGCTGTACGGCAAGGACGGCAAGAAGGGCCCCGACGGCGCGTACACCTCCGTCGAGCCCGCCGAGGACGCCGTACGGGCCGACAACACGGCCGACATCGGCGAGACCCTCCACATCGGCCGGATCGGCGTCCTGGACTCCGACTACGCGCCGCTCGTCATCGACTGGCGGGCCCCCGCGGCCGCGCCCTTCTACCGCTCCACGCCGGTCGACCCCGGCCGTGTGGTGCGGCGCCGGGTGATCCGTTCCAAGGGCCGCAAGGTCCTCGGCGTCGAGGACGACCTGATGCGTCCGGAGCTGACGGCGACCCTCGACGGGCGCACGCTCCCGGTGATCGGCGACGGCGCCCTGATGGCCGCCCTCGGCCAGGCCCGCAGCCACACCATGCGGGACATCGTGTCCAGCATCCAGGCCGAGCAGGACCTGGTCATCCGCGCGCCCGCCGCCTCCGTCACGTACGTCGAGGGCGGCCCGGGCACCGGAAAGACGGCGGTCGCCCTGCACCGGGCGGCCTACCTGCTCTACCAGGACCGGCGCCGGTACGCGGGCGGGATCCTGATCGTCTCCCCGACGCCGCTGCTCGTCTCGTACACCGAGGGCGTGCTGCCCGCGCTGGGCGAGGAGGGGCAGGTCGCGATCCGCGCGCTCGGGTCGCTCGTGGACGGCGTGGAGGCCACCACGTACGACGAACCGGCCGTGGCCCGCGTCAAGGGCTCCTCCCGCATGCTCGCGGTGCTCCGCAAGGCGGCCCGTGGCGCGCTGGAGACCCCCGCGCCCAGGGCCCAGGCGCAGTCGCAGCTGTCGTTCGGCGAGGAGGAGGAGGCCGCCCCGGCCCCTGCCACCACCCCCACCCGCCTCCGGGTCGTCGCCTTCGGCCGCCGCCTGGAGCTGGAGGGCGACGAGCTCCAGCGCATCCGGCACAACGTCCTCGGCGGCTCCGCGCCCGTCAACCTGCTGCGCCCGCGCGCCCGCCGGCTGCTGCTCGACGCGCTGTACGCCAAGTCCGGCGCCGTCGGGCGGCACAGCGACCCCGAGCTCGCCGCCGAGCTGCGCTCCTCCTTCGACGAGGACGTCTCCACCGAGGACTCGTTCCTGGGCTTCCTCGACGCCTGGTGGCCCGAGCTCACCCCCCGCCAGGTCCTCACCGCGATGGCCGACGAGCGGCGCCTCGGCCGCTGGGCCCGGCGCATCCTCAATCCGGGCGAGGTCCGCCGGCTCGCCCGCTCGCTGCGCCGCGACGGCCTCTCCGTGCACGACGTGGCCCTCCTGGACGAGCTGCACACCCTCCTGGGCGCCCCGGTCAGGCAGCGCAGGAAGCGGGAGTACGACCCGCTGGACCAGCTGACGGGCCTGGAGGAGCTGATGCCCGTACGGGAGGAGACGCAGCGCGAGCGGGCCGAACGGCTCGCGGCGGAGCGCACCGAGTACGCGCACGTCATCGTGGACGAGGCGCAGGACCTCACGCCCATGCAGTGGCGGATGGTCGGGCGGCGCGGCCGGACCGCGACCTGGACGGTCGTCGGCGACCCGGCGCAGTCCTCCTGGTCGAGCCCGGACGAGGCCGCCGAGGCGCGCGACGAGGCGCTGGGCAGCCGCCCGCGCCGCCGCTTCGAGCTGACCGTGAACTACCGCAACCCCGCCGAGATCGCCCAACTGGCCGCCAAGGTGCTCGCCCTCGCCATGCCCGGCAAGGAGTCGCCGCGCGCGGTCCGCTCGACGGGCGTGGAGCCGCGTTTCGTGGCCGTGGCGGCGAAGGACGATCTGGCCGGAACCGTACGGGCGGAGGCGCGTCGGCTGCTCGAACGGGTGGACGGCACGGTGGGTGTCGTGGTCGCCATGAACCGCCGCGAACAGGCCGCCGACTGGCTGGCCGAGCTCGGCGACCGGGTGGTGGCGCTCGGCTCCCTGGAGGCCAAGGGACTTGAGTACGACGCCACGGTGGTGGTCTCGCCGGCGGAGATCGCGGACGAGTCCCCGGCGGGCCTGCGGGTCCTGTACGTGGCGCTGACCCGGGCCACCCAGCAGCTGACGGTGGTCTCGGGCGCCCGCGACGTACCGGACGAGGCGGGGGTCCCGGACCTGCTGAGGGACTGATTTCCAGTCAACCTGCGTCGCAGGAATCACTTACCAGGGTGGTTTGTTAGCCTGTCTATGGCACCGGCTCGATCCAAGCCCCCGGGCCCAACCTTCGTCCCTTAGAGGGACCACTTGCCGCGAGGCGAGCATGGCGGGTCGGTGCCGCTAGGTCATAGCTACGAAGTTGAGGTCCCTGTCACCCCTGGTGACGGGGACCTCTTCTGTTTCCCGACAGCTTCTCGTATGGTGGAAACTACTTTCCGAAAACAAAATGACCGCATTACCTGCTACCGGCGGGTAGGTGCGACGATCGGAGGGCGCTGCCAGGCAACCAGCCGGGGCGGCGTAGCAACGAAGCTCAGGGAAAGCAGAGGAAGTCGGCCATGGCAACGGCGCCCAGCGTCTCGTACTCGATGACGGTCCGGCTGGAGGTTCCCGCCAGCGGGACCGCGGTCTCCCAGCTCACCACGGCGGTGGAGTCCCACGGCGGTTCCGTCACCGGCCTCGACGTGACCGCCTCCGGCCACGAGAAGCTCCGGATCGACGTCACCATCGCCGCGACCTCCACGGCGCACGCCGACGAGATCGTCGCGCAGCTGCGGACCATCGAGGGCGTCGTCCTCGGCAAGGTCTCCGACCGTACGTTCCTGATGCACCTCGGCGGCAAGATCGAGATGGCGTCCAAGCACCCCATCCGCAACCGTGACGACCTCTCCATGATCTACACCCCTGGCGTGGCCCGGGTGTGCATGGCGATCGCCGAGAACCCCGAGGACGCCCGCCGCCTCACCATCAAGCGCAACACCGTCGCGGTCGTGACCGACGGCTCCGCCGTCCTCGGCCTCGGCAACATCGGCCCGATGGCCGCGATGCCGGTCATGGAGGGCAAGGCGGCCCTGTTCAAGCGCTTCGCCGACATCGATGCCTGGCCGATCTGCCTGGACACCCAGGACACCGACGAGATCGTCGCGATCGTCAAGGCGATCGCCCCCGGCTTCGCCGGCATCAACCTGGAGGACATCTCCGCCCCCCGCTGCTTCGAGATCGAGGCCCGGCTGCGCGAGGCCCTCGACATCCCGGTCTTCCACGACGACCAGCACGGCACGGCGATCGTGGTCCTGGCCGCGCTCACCAACGCGCTGCGCGTGGTGGGCAAGGGCATCGGGGACGTACGGGTCGTCATGTCCGGCGCGGGCGCGGCCGGTACGGCCATCCTGAAGCTGCTCATCGCGGCGGGCGTCAAGCACGCCGTCGTCGCCGACATCCACGGTGTCGTGCACGCGGGCCGCGAGGACCTGGTCGAGGCGGCGCCGGGCACCCCGCTGCGCTGGATCGCCGACAACACCAACCCCGAGGGCGTCACCGGCACCCTCAAGCAGGCCGTGGTCGGCGCGGACGTCTTCATCGGCGTCTCGGCCCCGAACCTGCTCGGCGCGGACGACGTGGCCGCCATGGCGGACGACTCGATCGTGTTCGCGCTCGCGAATCCGGACCCCGAGGTGGACCCGGCGATCGCCCGTCAGACGGCGGCCGTCGTGGCCACCGGCCGCTCGGACTTCCCGAACCAGATCAACAACGTGCTGGTCTTCCCGGGTGTCTTCCGCGGTCTGCTGGACGCTCAGTCCCGCACGGTCAACACGGAGATGATGCTGGCGGCCGCGACGGCGCTCGCCGACGTCGTCAGCGAGGGTGAGCTGAACCCGAACTACATCATCCCGTCGGTCTTCAACGACAAGGTCGCCGGCGCCGTCGCGGGCGCCGTCCGCACCGCGGCGAAGGCGGCCGGTGCGGGTGTCGACAACGGGACGAACGGGCTCTGACGGGGCCTCCAGGGGGCGTCGTGGGGCTGTGAGCGGCCCCACGTCCGCCCCACCTCCGCCGCACGTCCGCGCCAGGTCCGCCCGGCGAACGGCGCGTCGCGGGTCGCCGAGCCCCAAACCCGCCTCTAGGGTGGCCCTTCGGCTCCAAAGAGTTTCCGCGGAGTCGACGGAACGTCACCATGCCAGTGGCCGTGGCGCTTTTCGTGTGACCCCAGAGGGTGCCGGATTGGCGTTCCCGCCGCTGGTGGGGGCAGGATGCCTATTCGGGCGCGAGGGTCTGTCAGCAGACCCGGGTCCGGGGACTGTCCGAGGGCCCTGGCAGCATCGGCATCGATCTCACGCCTCACAGGCAAGAAGAACACGGGAGTAACAACATGAACCGCAGTGAGCTGGTGGCCGCCCTGGCCGACCGCGCCGAGGTGACCCGCAAGGACGCCGACGCCGTGCTGGCCGCTCTCGCCGAGACCGTCGGCGAGATCGTCGCCAAGGGCGACGAGAAGGTCACCATCCCCGGCTTCCTGACCTTCGAGCGCACCCACCGTGCCGCTCGCACCGCTCGTAACCCGCAGACCGGCGACCCGATCAACATCCCGGCCGGCTACAGCGTGAAGGTCTCCGCGGGCTCGAAGCTCAAGGAAGCCGCCAAGGGCAAGTAAGCCTGTAGACACAGGCGCCGAGGGCCTGGGAACGGGCCTGAAGCGACGGAAGGGCGGCCACCCTGTCAGGGGGTGGCCGCCCTTCTGTTTGCCCGTGTGCGGGCGCTACAGCGAAGCGCTGCGAACGCGCGCCGACTCGCACCGGCGCGCATTCGGCTCAGACCAGCGCGCTGCTCGTGTCGTTCCGTGTCAGACGAGCGCGCTGCCCGGGAGCTCGACCTTCGCGCCCAGCTCGACGAGCTTCTCCATGAAGTTCTCGTAGCCGCGGTTGATCAGGTCGATGCCGTGGACCCGGGACGTGCCCTGCGCCGCCAGCGCCGCGATCAGGTACGAGAAGCCGCCGCGGAGGTCCGGGATGACCAGGTCGGCGCCCTGGAGCTTCGTCGGGCCCGACACGACCGCCGAGTGGAGGAAGTTGCGCTGGCCGAAGCGGCAGTCCGAGCCGCCCAGGCACTCGCGGTACAGCTGGATGTGCGCGCCCATCTGGTTCAGCGCGGAGGTGAAGCCGAGCCGGGACTCGTAGACCGTCTCGTGGACGATCGAGAGGCCCGCGGCCTGCGTCAGGGCGACGACCAGTGGCTGCTGCCAGTCGGTCTGGAAACCGGGGTGCACGTCCGTCTCCAGGGCGATCGCGTTGAGCGAGCCGCCCGGGTGCCAGAAGCGGATGCCCTCGTCGTCGATCTCGAAGGCGCCACCCACCTTCCGGTACGTGTTGAGGAAGGTCATCATCGACCGCTGCTGCGCGCCGCGGACGTAGATGTTGCCCTCGGTCGCCAGCGCCGCCGATGCCCAGGACGCCGCCTCCAGGCGGTCCGGGAGCGCCCGGTGGGTGTAGCCGTCGAGCTTGTCGACACCGGTGATGCGGATGGTGCGGTCGGTGTCCACGGAGATCATCGCGCCCATTTTCTGCAGTACGCAGATAAGGTCCTCGATCTCCGGCTCCACGGCCGCGTTGGAGAGCTCGGTGACGCCCTCCGCGAGCACGGCCGTCAGCAGCACCTGTTCGGTCGAGCCGACCGAGGGGTACGGCAGCCGGATCTTCGTGCCGCGCAGCCGCTGCGGGGCCTCCAGGTACTGGCCGTCGTCCCGCTTCTCGATGGTCGCGCCGAACTGGCGGAGCACGTCGAAGTGGAAGTCGATCGGCCGGCCGCCGATGTCGCAGCCGCCCAGGCCCGGGATGAAGGCGTGGCCGAGGCGGTGCAGCAGCGGGCCGCAGAAGAGGATCGGGATGCGCGACGAACCGGCGTGGGCATCGATGTCGGCCACGTTGGCGGACTCGACGTGCGTCGGGTCGAGGACCAGCTCGCCCGGCTCCTCGCCGGGGCGGACGGTCACCCCGTGCAGCTGGAGGAGTCCGCGGACGACGCGCACGTCACGGATGTCGGGCACATTGCGCAGTCGGCTCGGCCCGCTGCCGAGGAGGGCGGCGACCATCGCCTTGGGCACGAGGTTCTTCGCGCCGCGGACGCGGATCTCGCCCTCCAGCGGGGTTCCGCCGTGGACAAGCAGTACATCGTCTGTGCCGGTCATGAATCTCGCGTTCCGGAGAGGTCGGGCAGGGGGCCAGGGAAAAGGGTAAGGCTCGTCTACCCCCGCCTCGGAAGTCCAACGGGGCCTCTCAGATGTAATGAATTCGGCACAACACCCTCTGTTCACACGATCTTGCGGAGCGTCACCGTCCGTTTGTGTCCGTACGAGCCCGTCACGGCCGCTCTGAACTGCGCGGCTCGCCGGTCTGTCCGCACTCCGTCCTTCGGGCCCCGCGAACCCGGAAGATGCGGGATCATGTGTCGCATGACCGAGGTGTCCTCGCTCACAGGACGGCTGCTCGTCGCCACGCCCGCGTTGGCCGACCCCAATTTCGACCGCGCGGTGGTGCTGCTCCTCGACCACGACGACGAGGGCTCCCTCGGCGTGGTCCTGAACCGGCCGACGCCCGTCACGGTCGGCGACATCCTCGCGCCGTGGGCCGATCTGGCGGGCGAGCCGGGGGTGGTCTTCCAGGGCGGCCCGGTCTCCCTGGACGCGGCGCTCGGCGTGGCGGTGATCCCGGGGGACGAGGGTCCGCTGGGCTGGCGCCGGGTGTTCGGCGCGATCGGCCTGGTCGACCTGGAGACCCCGCCCGAACTGCTCGGCCCGGCGCTCGGCTCCCTCCGTATCTTCGCCGGCTACGCGGGCTGGGGCCCGGGTCAGCTGGAGACGGAACTGGGCGACGGCGCCTGGTACGTGGTCGAGTCCGAACCGGGCGACGTCTCCTCCCCCCGCCCGGAAACCCTCTGGCGCGAAGTCCTCCGCCGCCAGCGAAGCGACCTCGCGATGGTCGCCACATACCCGGACGACCCGTCGCTCAACTGACCCGTGCGGTCCCCAGTACCCTTGGTTCCCATGAGCACTCTCGAGCCCGAGCGCGGGTCAGGTACGGGAACCCTCGTCGAGCCGACGCCGCAGGTGTCCAGTGGTGACGGTGACCACGAGCGCTACGCCCATTACGTCCAGAAGGACAAGATCATGGCGAGCGCCCTCGACGGCACTCCCGTGGTCGCACTGTGCGGGAAGGTCTGGGTTCCGGGGCGTGACCCCAAGAAGTACCCGGTCTGCCCGATGTGCAAGGAGATCTACGAGTCCATGGGCGCCGGTGGCGGGGACAAGGACAAGGGCAAGGGCGGCAAGGACAAGAAGTAGGACGGTCCTGGCGGTCCTCACGGCCCCCGGTGCGCGCACTTCGGTGCGCGTGCCGGGGGCCGTTCGCGTTGCGCGGGCCCGTTGCACGGGGTGCATCCGGCGGTCACAGAGTGGTTGAGACCACTTGTCCGTGAGTTGGTCCGCCCCTAACCTCACGCGTGTTGTGCAGCACGAAACGCCCGTTGCGTATGTTGCAACATCCTCGGAGGGGATCCGCCATGAAGCTTCCTGCCCTCCCCCAAGCTCTCGGCTTCGCTCGAGCAGGGGGGACCCCCATCGCCGCCACCGTCACCGCCCTCGTCCTCGCCGGCCTCACCGCCACCGCCTGCGCCCCGCAGACCTCCGACGGCAAGGCCGCGACGGACGAGAAGAGCGGCACCCTGCGCGTCTGGCTCTTCCAAGAAGTCGACAACGCGCCCAAGAAGAAGGTGGTCGACGAGGCCATCGCCGCCTTCGAGGCGCGCAACAAGGGCGCCGAGGTCGAGGTCGAGTACATCCCCGTCGAGACCCGCGCCCAGCGCGTCAAGGCCGCCTTCAACGACCCGAAGTCCGCGCCCGACGTCATCGAGTACGGCAACACCGACACCGCCGGCTACGTGAAGGACGGCGGACTCGCCGACATCAGCGCCGAGTTCGGCGCCTGGGCCGACACCAAGGACACCGACGCCACCGCCGAGGCCTCCGTCACCGTGGACGGCAAGGTCTACGGCGCGCCCCTCTTCGTCGGCGTCCGCGCGCTCTACTACCGCACCGACGTCTTCAGGGACCTCGGCCTCACCGCGCCCAAGACCCAGGCCGAGCTGATCTCCACCGCGAAGAAGATCCACAAGGAGCGGCCCGAGCTCTACGGCATCGCCGTCGGCGGCGCCAACACCTACGGCGCGATGCCGTTCATCTGGGCCAACGGCGGCGAACTCGCCACCCAGGACGGCGCTTCGTACCAGGCCGCCGTCAACACCGAGGCCGCCCGCGCCGGCATCAGCTCGTACACCTCGCTCTTCGGCGACGAGAACTGCCCCGCCGCCAAGTGCGCCCAGATGGGCGGCAACGCGACCGTCACCGCCTTCGCGGGCGGCAAGGCCGCGATGGTCATCGGCGGCGACTTCGTCCGCGCCGCCGTCGACGCGGGCGAGGCGAAGGGCAAGTACGCCGTCGTCCCGCTGCCCGGCCTGACACCCGGCTCCATCGCCCCCGCCTTCGCGGGCGGCAACAACATCGGCGTGATGAAGAGCAGTTCGCACCGCACCCTCGCCGTCGACCTGATGAAGTCCCTCGCCGGCAAGGAGACGCAGGGCAAGCTCTTCGACGCCATGGGCTTCCTGCCGACCTTCACCGACGTGCGCGCCGCGACGGCGCAGAAGGAGCCCTTCGTGAAGCCCTTCATCGACACGCTCGGCGCCGGCACCAAGTTCGTCCCCGCGTCCCCCGGCTGGGGCCAGATCGACGCCTCGCTCGTGCTGCCGACGATGTTCCAGGAGGTCGTCAGCGGCCGTAAGGACGTGAAGACGGCCTCCGACGAGGCCGCGAAGAAGATGGACGCGGCGTTCGCGGCCGCGGGCTGACCGGCATGACCCTGACCACCGCCACGAAGACGCCCGGGGCGGAGACGGTGCCCGCCGCCCGCCGGCCCCGCCGCCCCAAGGGCCCTCGGAGCCGGGCCGGCTGGACGCCCTGGCTCTACCTGCTCCCCGCCCTCGTCGTCCTCGGCGGCCTCCTCGTCTACCCCATCTACCAGCTCGGGCTCATCTCCTTCCTGGAGTACACCCAGGCCCAGGTCAGCGGCGGCGAGCCGACCTCCTTCCGGGGCTTCGGCAACTACGCCACCCTCTTCTCCGACCCGCAGTTCTGGCAGGTCCTCCTCGCCACCGTCCTCTTCGCCGCCGCCTGCGTCGTCACCACGCTCGCCGTCGGCTGCGCGCTGGCGGTGCTCCTGACCCGCGTACGGGCCCTGCCCCGCCTCGCGCTCATGCTCGCCGCGCTCGGCGCCTGGGCCACCCCAGCCGTCACCGGCTCCACGGTCTGGGTCTTCCTCTTCGACCCCGACTTCGGCCCGGTCAACCGGCTGCTCGGGCTCGGCGACTTCTCCTGGACGTACGGGCGCTACAGCGCCTTCGCCCTGGTCCTCTTCGAGGTCGTCTGGTGCTCGTTCCCGTTCGTGATGGTCACCGTCTACGCGGGCATCAGGGCCATCCCCGGCGAGGTCCTGGAGGCCGCGGCGCTCGACGGCGCCTCGCAGTGGCGGATCTGGCGCTCGGTCACGGCGCCGATGCTCCGGCCGATCCTGGTCGTCGTCACGATCCAGTCGATCATCTGGGACTTCAAGGTCTTCACGCAGATCTACGTGATGACCAACGGCGGCGGCATCGCCGGGCAGAACCTCGTCCTCAACGTGTACGCGTACCAGAAGGCCTTCGCCTCCTCCCAGTACAGCCTGGGGTCGGCGATCGGCGTCGTCATGCTGCTGATCCTGCTTGCGGTGACGCTGGTGTACCTCCGTCTGCTGCGCCGCCAGGGAGAAGAACTGTGACCGCATTCCGCATCCGGAACCCGATCCGGCGGCCCGGGCGCCTCGCCGCCGAGGCAGGCGCCCTCCTCGTCGCGGCCGTGGTCGCCTTCCCGCTGTACTGGATGGTCCTCTCGGCCTTCAAGCCGGCCGGCGAGATCCAGTCGGCCGAGCCGCGGCCGTGGACCCTGTCCCCGTCCCTCGACTCGTTCCGGCGCGTCTTCGAACAGCAGGAGTTCGGCCGGTACTTCCTCAACTCGCTGATCGTCGCCTGCACGGTGGTCCTCGCCTCCGCGCTGATCGCCTTCCTGGCGGCCACGGCGGTCACCCGGTTCCGGTTCCGCTTCCGGACGACCCTGCTGATCATGTTCCTGGTCGCCCAGATGGTGCCGATCGAGGCGCTGACGATCCCGCTCTTCTTCCTGATGCGGGACGTCGGCCAGCTCAACACGCTGGGCTCGCTGATCCTGCCGCACATCGCCTTCTCGCTGCCGTTCGCGATCTGGATGCTGCGCGGCTTCGTCAAGGCGGTGCCGGAGGCGCTGGCGGAGCAGGCGTCGATCGACGGCGCGAGCCGCACCCGCTTCCTGTGGCAGATCCTCTTCCCGCTGGTCTTCCCGGGCCTTGTCGCGACGAGCGTCTTCTCGTTCATCTCGACCTGGAACGACTTCCTGTTCGCGAAGTCGTTCATCATCAGCGACACCTCGCAGTCGACCCTCCCGATGGCGCTGCTGGTCTTCTTCAAGCCGGACGAGAACGACTGGGGAGGAATCATGGCCGGGTCGACCGTGATGACGATCCCGGTGCTCGTCTTCTTCGTACTCGTACAGCGCCGCCTGGTCTCGGGACTGGGCGGGGCGGTGAAGGACTGACGTCATGCCCGACAAGGACCTCATCTCCATGCCCGACAAGCTCCTCATTCCCGCGCCTTCGATCATCGAGGGCCCGTACAGCGACAACTTCCTCCTCGACGGCCGTACGTCCCTCACGGCGGCGCCCGGCACCGAATCCACCGAGCGCTGGCTGCGCGCCACGCTCGGGGCCGCCTTCGGGCTGCCGCTGCCGCCCGCTCCGGAGGGCACGGCGCACTGCCTGTCCCTGCGCGTGGACGACACGCTGGGGCCGGAGGCGTACCGGCTGACCGTGCGCGCGGACGGCGTCGGGATCGTGGGCGGCGACGCGGCCGGTGTCTTCTGGGGAGCCCAGACGCTCCGTCAGCTCCTCGGCCCGGAGTCGTACCGCGAGGCGCCCGTCGCGGGACCGGCCCCCGCCGTACCCGCCCAGGTCGTCACCGACGCCCCCCGGTTCCGCTGGCGCGGGCTCATGCTCGACGTGGCACGGCACTTCATGCCCAAGGGCGACGTCCTGCGCCAGCTCGACCTGCTCGCCGCGCACAAGCTCAACGTCTTCCACTTCCACCTCACCGACGACCAGGGCTGGCGCGTGGAGATCACCCGCCACCCGCGGCTCACCGAGGTCGGCGCCTGGCGGGCCCGTACGAAGTGGGGGCACCGGGCCTCGCCGCTCTGGAACGAGACGCCGCACGGCGGGTTCTACACCCAGGACGACATCCGCGAGATCGTCGCGTACGCCGCCGAGCGGCACATCACCGTCATCCCCGAGATCGACGTCCCCGGCCACTCGCAGGCCGCCATCGCCGCGTACCCCGAACTCGGCAACACCGACGTCGTCGACACGAGCGCGCTCACGGTCTGGGACACCTGGGGCGTCAACCCGAACGTCCTCGCCCCCACCGAGGCCACCCTCCGCTTCTACGAGGGCGTCTTCGAGGAGATCCTGGACCTCTTCCCGTCCACCTTCGTGCACGTCGGCGGCGACGAGTGCCCCAAGGACCAGTGGAAGGAGTCGCCGACCGCCCAGGCCCGCATCAAGGAGCTGGGCCTCGCCGACGAGCACGAGCTCCAGTCCTGGTTCATCCGCCACTTCGACCGCTGGCTCGCCGACCGGGGCCGCCGCCTCATCGGCTGGGACGAGATCCTGGAGGGCGGCCTGGCGCCCGGGGCCGCCGTGTCGTCCTGGCGGGGGTACGCGGGCGGCATCACCGCCGCCGAGGCAGGCCACGACGTCGTCATGTGCCCCGAGCAGCAGGTGTATCTGGACCACCGTCAGGCGCCGGGCGAGGACGAGCCGATGCCCATCGGATACGTACGGACCCTGGAGGACGTCTACCGCTTCGAGCCCGTGCCGCCGGGCCTGAGCCCCGAGGCCGCCGCCCACGTCCTCGGCACCCAGGCCAACGTGTGGACCGAGGTCATGGAGAACCGCTCCCGCGTCGACTACCAGGTCTTCCCGCGCCTCGCCGCCTTCGCCGAGGTCGCCTGGTCCGCCCTCCCCGCACCGGGGGAGCGGGACTTCGCCGGCTTCGAGCGCCGGATGACCGCCCACTACGCCCGCCTGGACGCCCTCGGCGTCGACTACCGGCCGCCCGCCGGCCCGCACCCCTGGCAGCAGCGCCCCGGGGTCGCCGGCCGGCCCATCGAGGGGGCGCCCCCGATCGTGTGAGGCACCTCGCTTCCCCACGTCACCCAAGAGCGGCAAAACGGAAGTTAACGTCTCCGGTGGGGCTTCCTGGACGGAACCGTCCTTCGCGGACCCTCGCGTCGGACGGCTCGGAAGATGTGCCAGAGTTGCCACGTCCAGGCTGTGAGCACGTACGGTACGGCCACACAGGCGCGACAGCCGGGGACGAGTCGGGTACGAGTCGGGGACCGCCGGGGACACCGGGAAGGGGCAGCGGGTTGACCACGCACGCACCACAGACGGCGCAGTCCGTGACGCTGCCGGCCTCGCTCGACGAGGCCGTGGCGGCACTCACCGCCATGCCCGCCGCCGTACCGGTCGCGGGTGGCACGGACCTGATGGCCGCCGTCAACAAGGGCCAGCTCAGGCCCGCCGGACTGGTCGGCCTCGGCCGGATCAACGAGATCCGCGGCTGGCAGTACCAGGACGGCCACGCGCTCCTCGGCGCCGGCCTCACCCACGCCCGGATGGGCCGCCCCGACTTCGCGGCCCTCATCCCCGCCCTCGCCGCCGCCGCGCGCGCCGCCGGACCGCCCCAGATCCGTAACGCGGGCACGCTCGGCGGCAACGTCGTCTCCGCCGCCCCCACGGGCGACTCGCTGCCCGTCCTGGCGGCCCTGGAGGCCGACCTCGTCGTCATGGGCCCGCTCGGTACGCGCGAGATCCCGGTCTCCCATCTACTGGCGGGCCGCGACCTGCTGGCCCCCGGCGAACTGGTCGCGTTCGTCCGCGTACCCCTCCTGCACGCCCCGCAGGTCTTCCTCAAGGCCACCGGCCGCACCGGCCCGGCCCGCGCCTCCGCCTCCGTCGCGGTCGTCCTCGACCCGGCGCGGCGCGGGGTGCGCTGCGCGGTCGGCGCGATCGCGCCGATGCCGCTGCGGCCGCTGGAGGCCGAGCACTGGATCGCGTCCCTGGTGGACTGGGACGGGGACCGGGGGCTCGCCCCGGAGGCGCTGACGGCCTTCGGCGAGTACGTGGCGGCCGCCTGCATCCCGGACCCGCCGGGCGACGAGCAGCTGCCACCGGCCGTACTGCACCTGCGGCGCACGGTCGCCGCGCTGGCTCGACGGGCACTGGGGAGGGCGCTGTCGTGAGCAACGAACCGAACGGGAGCGGGAGTGCGGGCGGCTGGGAGCCGATCCCGCAGAGCGAGGGGTACGACGGCGACGCGACGGCGTTCGTGCACCTGCCGCCGGAGTTCATGCTCGACGGCGTACCGCTGGAGGCCCCGGGCCACGGCTACGTACCGCCGATGATCGTGCCGCTGACGCCGCTCACCCCGGCGGCGGGGACGGACCCGGCGGCGACGGGGCAGTGGGTCGTCCAGGTGCCTACGGCGGCGGAGGCGACGCCCGTAGAGCCGGTGGAGCAGGTGGCGCCGGGGGCGCCGGTGGGCGAGCCGGACCCGTACGCGACGGGTGAGTGGACGTTCCCGGAGGCGGCGGCGCCCGTGGACTCCGACCCGCACGCGACCGGTCAGTGGGACTTCGCCGGGACGACGCAGACGGCCGACCCCGCGGCGACCGGGCAGTGGACGATCCCGGTGGTGACGGAGGGCGCCGACGCGTCCGAGGACTCGGGCGAATACACGACGTCGATGCTGGCGCAGTACGCGAGCAGCGCCCCGGCGACCCTGCCGGGCGGCGCGCCGGCGCCGTGGGCGGTCGAGGAGCCGGAGGCACCGGCGGCTTCGGAGTCGGAGGAGGCTCCCGAGGCGGCGGCTCCCGAGGTGGCCCCGGTTCTTGAGGAGGTACCTGACGAGGCCCGCGCAGAGGTCCCCGAAGCAGCTCCGGAAGAGGTCCTCGCCCCCTCCACGGGCAACAGCGCGGACAGCGACGAGCATCCGCACATCTCGTACGTCCTGCGTGTGAACGGTGCCGACCGGCCCGTGACGGACTCCTGGATCGGCGAGTCGCTGCTCTACGTCCTGCGCGAGCGGCTCGGCCTGGCGGGCGCCAAGGACGGCTGCTCGCAGGGCGAGTGCGGCGCGTGCAACGTCCAGGTCGACGGGCGGCTCGTCGCCTCCTGCCTGGTGCCGGCGGCGACGGCGGCCGGCAGTGAGGTGCGTACGGTCGAGGGCCTGGCCACCGACGGCGAACCGTCGGACGTGCAGCGCGCCCTGGCCCGCTGCGGGGCCGTCCAGTGCGGATACTGCGTGCCGGGCATGGCCATGACCGTGCACGACCTGCTGGAGGGGAACCACGCTCCGACCGAGCTGGAGACCCGGCAGGCGCTCTGCGGCAACCTCTGCCGGTGCTCCGGCTACCGGGGCGTGCTCGACGCCGTGCGCGAGGTGGTCGCCGAGCGCGAGGCGCACACGGCGGCGTCGGCGGCATCGGCCGCTTCCGCCGCTTCGGCCGCTTCGGCCGGCGAGGCGCGCATCCCGCACCAGATTCCGCACCCGCACGACGGAGGCATGGCGTGAGCAGCGACGCGACCACCGCCACCCCCACTCCCACGGCGCTCGACACCCTGGAACCGGAGGAGGCGCCCCACGGCATCGGCACCTCCCTCCCGTCGGCCGACGCCCGGGCGAAGGCCGAGGGCACGTTCCCGTACGCCTCCGACCTGTGGGCCGAGGGCCTCCTGTGGGCGGCGATCCTGCGCTCGCCGCACCCGCACGCCCGGATCGTCTCGATCGACACGAGCGCGGCGGCGGACATGCCCGGCGTACGGGCCGTGGTGACGCACGCCGACGTGCCGGGGGAGGCGACGTACGGCAGGACCGTCGCCGACCGTCCGGTCTTCGCCTCCGAGCTGGTCCGCCACCACGGTGAGGCGATCGCGGCGGTGGCCGCGGACCACCCGGACACGGCACGGCTCGCGGCGGCGGCGATCGCGGTCGAGTACGAGGTCCTTGAGCCGGTCACGGACCCGGAGAAGGCGTTCGCGGCGGAGGCGCTGCACCCGGACGGGAACCTGATCCGGCACATCCCGCTGCGGTTCGGTGACGCGGAGGCGGCGGGCGAGGTCGTCGTCGAGGGCCTGTACCGGATCGGGCGGCAGGACCCGGCCCCGATCGGCGCGGAGGCCGGCCTCGCCGTGCCGCGACCCGACGGCGGGGTCGAGCTCTACACGGCCTCCACCGACCCGCACACCGACCGGGACCTGGCGGCGGCCTGCTTCGGCCTGTCGCCCGAGCAGGTCAAGGTGGTCGTGACGGGCGTGCCGGGGGCGACCGGCGACCGTGAGGACCCGGGCTTCCAGATCCCGCTGGGCCTGCTGGCCCTCCGTACCGGCTGCCCGGTCAAGCTCACCGCGACCCGCGAGGAGTCCTTCCTCGGCCACGCCCACCGCCACCCGACGCTGCTGCGCTACCGCCACCACGCGGACGCGGAGGGCCGCTTGGTGAAGGTGGAGGCCCAGATCCTCCTCGACGCCGGCGCCTACGCGGACGCGTCCTCGGAGTCGCTGGCGGCCGCCGTAGCCTTCGCGTGTGGTCCGTATATCGTGCCCCACGCCTTCATCGAAGGCTGGGCGGTCCGTACGAACAACCCGCCGTCCGGCCATGTGCGGGGCGAGGGCGCGATGCAGGTGTGCGCGGCGTACGAGGCGCAGATGGACAAGCTGGCGGCGAAACTGGGCATGGACCCGGTGGACGTACGGCTGCGGAACGTCCTGGCGACGGGCGACATCCTCCCGACGGGCCAGACGGTGACATGCCCGGCCCCGGTGGCGGAACTGCTGGCGGCGGTAAGGGACTTCCCCCTCCCATCTCTCCCGATGGACACTCCGGAGGAGGACTGGCTGCTGCCGGGCGGACCGGAGGGCGCGGGCGAACCGGGCGCGGTGCGCCGGGGCGTCGGCTACGCGATCGGCATGGTGCACATGCTGGGCGCGGAGGGCGCGGACGAGGTCTCGACGGCGACGGTGAAGGTCCAGGACGGGGTGGCGACGGTCATCTGCGCGGCCGTGGACACCGGTTCGGGCTTCTCGACGCTGGCGCGGCAGATCGTGCAGGAGACGCTGGGCCTGGAGGAGGTCCACATCGCGTCGGTGGACACGGACCAGCCCCCGGCGGGCCCGGCGACGCACGGCCGGCACACGTGGGTGTCGGGCGGGGCGGTGGAGCGAGCGGCAAAAATGGTCCGCACCCAACTCCTCCAACCCCTGGCCCACAAGTTCGGCATGTCGACGGAGCTGCTCCAGATCACGGACGGCAAGATCACGTCGTACGACGGTGTCCTGTCGACCACGGTCATGGAGGCGATGGACGGCAAGGAGCTCTGGGCCACGGCCCAGTGCCGCCCGCACCCGACGGAGCCGCTGGACGAATCGGGCCAGGGCGACGCGTTCGTGGGCCTGGCGTTCTGCGCGATCCGCGCGGTGGTGGACGTGGACATCGAGTTGGGCTCGATCCGGGTCGTGGAGATGGCGGTAGCGCAAGACGTGGGCCGCATCCTGAACCCGGCCCAGCTGTCGGCCCGCATCGAAGCGGGCGTGACCCAGGGCGTGGGCGCGGCGCTGACGGAGAACCTCCGCACGACCCGAGGCCTCCTCCGCCACCCGGACTTCACGGGCTACGCCCTGCCGACCGCCCTGGACGCCCCGGACATCCGCGTCGTCAAACTCGTCGAGGAACGCGACGTGGTGGCCCCCTTCGGCGCCAAACCAGCAAGCGCGGTCCCGGTGGTCACCTCCCCGGCAGCAGTAGCCTCAGCAGTCCGCGCGGCCACGGGCCGCCCGATCAACCGCCTCCCGATCAGACCCCAGGCGGCGGTGGGCGCACCGACGGCGTGACGCGGTGACGGCGCGACATCCCACGGCATGATGACCGACGGCGTGGCGACGACGCGGGCCGCCTTGCGGGAGCGAACCCGCGGGGCGCCCGCTCCGAGCGCACCGATCCGGCCATGATCACCCCCAACCCAAGGCAGAGCTGGATCACCCGCCACTAGGCTGTCTCCTCCGCTCCGAGCGAACTTGCTCGGGCGAACTCGGGAATCCCGATGAACATCGAGGAACACGGGGGAATCGTGTCGTTCGACGAGGAATGGGCTCAGGCCCGTAGCGCGGCAGCAGCCCGGCAGCAGGCGGTGGCCGAGACGCGCCTCAACAGCGTCCCCGTCGAGCGCTCCGGGGGAGGTGGTGCAGCCGACTACAAGGTGACATCACCCGACCTCAAGGCGATCGGGAACGAGGCCCAGGAACTCTTTCACTGGTTCGAACGAGACGCCTTCCACGCCGGGGCCAAGACCGACGTGGCGGCCAAGAGCCTCGACGCGGACGGTTTTCAGACGGGTTCGGCGCTCTGGACCGTGTGGGACACCTGGTGTTCCCAGGCGGAGACCCTCCTCAGCGCGTGCGCGCACATCCACAACCATCTCGAAGACACGGTCATCACCCACGCCAACCACGAGGAAATCCTGGCGACGAACTTCTCGATTTCCTTGATCGACAAGCACTTCAACTGAGCCGCGAGCTGACGGGGAACGCAGATGCTGAAGTTCGACCAAGTGCTTCATGCCCAGCTCGGGAGTCTCAAGGAAGCCGCCACGGACTGGTCGGAGACTGTGGCCAAACTGGAGAAGGCCAAGGAGAAGGCCGAGAACGGCCTGCGGCGGAAGGCGGAGAAGGCCGACTGGGCCGGCGAGAACGCCGGAGTCACGCAGGCCTTCGTGAAGAAGACGGCCAAGGAGTTCGGTGACGCTCTGACCGAGGCGACCAGTGTCCGCAACGTCCTGCGGGACGCGCATACCGAGTTCTCGGCTGCGAAGAGCGAGCTGCAGAGGCTGGTCGCGGAGGCGCCCGGGAAGGGCATCCGCATCGACCAGAGCGGCGTGGTGAGTTATCTGATCCACCCCGACCGGCGATCGAAGGACTCCGACGGGCCGAAACCCGCGCAAGCCGATTTCGAGGCGACGCGTGCCGCGATCAAACGGGCCCTCGACCGGGCGAACGACGCCGATGACGTCGCCGCCCGTGCACTGCGCTCCCTCATCGGCAAGGACAAGAACAACTTCTCCGGGACCAGCTACGAGTCGCTCAAGGCCGCGTCGAAGGCACAGGACGCGGAGGACGCGAGGGCCGCGTACGAGCTGTACAAGAAGGGCGACGACGCCTCGCCCGCGGAGATCGACAGACTCAACGCGCTCTTCAAGGCCAACCAGGACGACCCGTACTTCGCCGAGCGCTTCGCACTGGACATCGGTGCGAAGGGCAGCATGCAGTACTGGGCCGACATGGGTGACCCGAGCGACGGTTCGCGCCTCGGAGTCGACCACGGGGACAAGCTGAAGGAGCTCCAGAAGAACTGGAGCCTGACGATCGCCGCCGCCACCCACTCCCAAAGCCCCGAGATGGAGCAGTGGAAGGCCGACGTCATCAAGGCGGGCGGCGAACCCGTCCAGACGCGCGGCACCAACCCGTACGGCTTCCAGGTCATGAGCAACCTGATGCGCGTCGGGGACTTCGACGACAAGTTCCTGCGTGACTACGGGAACGGGCTGATCGTCACCGAGCGGAAGATGACCCACGACGGCAGGGTGGGGCCGGACCGCGTGTGGTCGCAGTCGCTCGGGATGCCGAACCATCTGAACTGGCAAGGCGGCGGCGCCGGCCAGGACCCGATGGTCGGCTTCATGGAGGCCCTCGGCCACAACCCCAAGGCCTCGACGGACTTCTTCAACAGCGACATCGACGTGACGCCCGGGGACACCAAGGACGACAAGAAACTCAACGCCTTCGACTACTTCTCCAAGGACCGCCGGTGGCCCGATGAACTGAACGACAAGGGCGACATGTCCAAGGAGCCGGGCTACAACGCCCTCGGCCACGCCCTCGAGTCGGCAACGACGGGCCATCCGTACGACGCTGACCCCGGCGGCCTCAAGGACGTACGCACCGTTGAGAACGCGGAAGTCATGCAGAAGGTCGTCGAGCGGTACGGCGAGGACCCGAAGTACATGCACCAACAGCCGGGGATCGACGACAGCTTGGGGAAGATGGGGGCGGCCTATATCGACGAGTTCAACCGCTCCTTGGAGCAGGAAAACGAGACCTCGTTGGAGGAGATGCCGAACTCTCCGTTCGGCGCCGGCAACAACGAGAAGGGCCAGCCGAGGTTCGGCGACACGTTCAGTTCGGAGCTGCTGTTCAACCGAGCGGACGCCATCGGTTTCCTTGGCACGGTCACTCAGAGCGAGACAGGTCATGCTCAACTCTCGGCGGCCCAGACCATCTACACCACGAGCGTCGTCGATGAAGTCGCTCCCAAGCCCGGCTCGGGGCCGGCTCGGGAGTTGGACTTCACGGACGCCAAGACCGCACTGCGCATCGGTGCCGAGACGCACTCCATTTTCGACGCTTCGCGGATGGGGCAGATCGATCAGGACTACGCCCTCGACTCCGACGAGCACAAAAAGGCCGTCGGCCGGACCACCGAGTGGGTCAAGTTCGGCGTGGGAGCGGCCGCCGCGGGCGGTGTCGTCGCGCTGACCGGCGGCGCGGGCGGTGTCCTGGTCCCCCTGGCGGCGGAGACCGTCGGCGGCGCCGTGGTGACCTTCATCGGCATGGAGGCCGACGACATCGCGGAGAAGTACGACGAGGACAAGCTCCTCAAGGAGAAGTCGGACGACCTGAAGGACGAGGCGCTGAGCACGGGGAAGGAAAACGCGCTGATGCCCGGCCAGGCATACGCCCGTACTCCGGGCTGGAGCCAAGCGGACGGCAACTACCTTGAAGAAGAGCTGACCAAGTACGTCAAGGACAGTCGCGGTCATGTCCGGGACGATTCCTTGCCCGACCCGTACGACAGCAAGAAGTCGGGGAAGGTGACATGAGAAGCGCCGGGCGAAGGCTCATGCTGCCCGCAGCGGTCGTTGTTCTCGTGGCGACGGCAGCGTGCTCCAGTGGCGGGGATGCGGACATGGGGCAGGGCGAGGCTCTGGCGGAAGTCTGCGACGGCTTCGCCAGGCAGCCCGTCGTGGCGTCGGCGTTGGAGGCGACCGCAGGAAAGGGAGTCGCGTTGTCGAGCAGCGAAGCCGAGCCTGAGAGGGTCGTCAATGACCTCAAGGCCGCCGGCCGGGCGCCTCAGTCCGGGAAGTCTCGGATGAAGGGCATCCCGTTCTGCACGCTGGAATCGGCCAAGGACGGGAAAAACGTTCTGTCCATCACCTTCCGTGAGGCGCTCGCCATTCCCAGGGGCCAGGCCAACACGGACGGGATCACCAGCTACGGCACCGGTGCGCGGGCCACGTCTTCCGACTCCTACGCCTCGATCTACTTCGCGTGCCGGATGGAGCCGCCGGCCCACGAGATCGTTGTCGCCGCCGAACTCGAGCGCGCGGACGAGAACGAGGCCGACCACGAGGGTCTCCGGGACGACCAGATGACTCTCGCCAACGCCGCCGCACGCAGAGTGGCCGATGCCCTGGGCTGCCAGGATCCCCGCCTGGCGGTGGGCGCGCCGGCGAGGGGCGGGAGTTCCTGACGGGCCACTACGGGCGGACGGCGGTGCTTACGCGTCCTCGGTCGGGCGGGAGGCGCCCGCCAGTGACACGGTGAGGATCGAGGCGCGGGTGATCAGGGCCGCCAGGAGGATCGTGCCGACGCCGGCCAGCTCCAAGGTGGCGATCTTGTCGCCCAGCCAGGACAGGAGCCACCAGATCAGGGCGTCCTGGACGAAGCCCGCCGTCGCGAAGGCCAGCAGGGGGAGCGGTGGGACCGGGGCCGAGGGGCCGATGAAGATGAGTTGGGTGAGGACGGAGATCACCACGCCCGCGATCACAATCGAGAGGATTGCGTCCGCCGTGTCCGTGCCCAGGGTGATGCCCGGGAGCAGGGTGCCGGCGAGGGCGGCCCCGATCACGGCGCCCAGGCGGCGTCTCTTGCCCGTGTCAGTCATGGTCGGACTCTGGCATACGCCCTGCGGGCTTGTGAAGATCCTATGGAGGCCGTGATCGGAATCGAACCGACGTAACTCGCTTTGCAGGCGAGCCCCTGAACCACTCGGGTACACGGCCGTGTTGGTGATGGGAACGACCGTAGGCGGGGCTCTCCACGCGACTCAAGGGATTCCGCCGCCGTGCAACACGACTGACATGGGCCGTTCATGGGCGTAGGTCCAAGGGACCAGTGCGAGGTCGACTTCGGACAGGGGTCATCCGGTCGTACGCCTCTTACTCTGGGGACATGAGCGCCCTCGAACCCCGTGACGCCGACGTCGCGCCGACCACCCCCACCGCCGCCCCCGCGGGCGGCGGGTCCGTGCTCGATCGGGAGCATCGGGCGCTCAGTGTCGGCATCGTGTCCGTCGTTCTGCTCATCGCCTTCGAGGCGACCGCCGTCGGGACCGCCATGCCCGTCGCGGCGCGTGAGCTGCACGGCATCCCGTTGTACGCCTTCGCCTTCTCCGCGTACTTCACCACCAGCCTCTTCGCCATGGTCCTGTCCGGGCAGTGGTCCGACCGCAGGGGCCCCCTCGCCCCGCTCACCGTCGGCATCAGCTCCTTCGCCGCCGGGCTGCTGCTCTCCGGGACCGCCGGCACGATGTTGCTGTTCATCCTCGGGCGGGCCGTGCAGGGGCTCGGGGGCGGGCTCGTGATCGTCGCGTTGTACGTCGTCGTCAGCCGTGCGTACGCCGAGCATCTGCGGCCCGCCATCATGGCCGCCTTCGCCGCGAGCTGGGTCGTCCCCTCCGTCGTCGGGCCGCTCGCCTCCGGGACCATCACCGAGCACCTGGGGTGGCGGTGGGTCTTCGCGGGGATCCCTGTCCTGGTTGTTCTTCCGCTTGCTCTCGCCCTGCCTGCCATACGCCGTTACGCCTCCGGACCCGCCGATCCCGCCGCGCCCCTCCCTCCCTACGACCGGCGCCGGATCCGGCTCGCCCTCGGCATCTCCGCCGGCGCCGGGCTGCTCCAGTACGCCGGGCAGGAGCTGCGCTGGCTCTCGCTGCTTCCGGCGGCGGCCGGCGCCGCGCTGCTCGTACCGGCCGCGCTGGGGCTGCTGCCGCGCGGGACCTACCGCGCGGCCCGTGGGCTGCCGTCCGTGGTGCTGCTACGGGGGATCGCGGCGGGGTCGTTCATCGCCGCCGAGTCCTTCGTACCGCTCATGCTCGTCACCCAGCGCGGGCTGAGCCCCACGCTCGCCGGCCTCTCGCTCGCCGTCGGCGGCGCGACCTGGGCGCTCGGCTCGTGGATCCAGTCCCGACCGTGGACGGAGCCGTACCGGGAGCGGTTCGTGGTGCTCGGGATGCTGCTCGTCGCTGCGGCGATCGCGACCGCGCCGACCGTGCTGGTTCCCTGGGTGCCCGCCTGGATCGTCGCCGTGGCCTGGGCGTGGGGCTGCCTGGGCATGGGCCTGGTGATCTCCTCGACGAGCGTGCTGCTGCTCAAGCTCTCGGCGCCGGAGGAGGCGGGTTCGAACTCGGCGGCGCTGCAGATTTCGGACGGCCTGTCGAACGTGCTGCTGCTGGCCGTGGGCGGCGCGGCGTTCGCGGCGCTGGGCGGGGGCGCGGTGGGCCACGGAGCGCTCGGGGACGCGAGCGCCCACCCCGCCGCCTTCGCCGCTGTCTTCCTGCCTATGGCGGGGGTGGCCTTGGTGGGGGCGTGGGTCGCTACGCGGCTGCGGAGCGCGGGGGCCCGGTAGGGCCTGGAGCCCCGGAGGGGCAGGGCCCCGTATGGGCAGGGCACGTAGGAATTGAGTCGCTTCCGACACTCGGCTCCCCCTACCGTCTCCGCCATGGCCCACCAGAACCTCCCCGTCCCCGACGACTTCGTCGACCTGGCCGACGCCCGCGGTGTCGCCGTCGAGGAGCTCGTCGGTGAGGCCCTGCGGCGTTACGTGTCCGTCGAGGCCGCTCTCGTACGGCATACCGCCCTGCGCCTGGCCCTGAGCCACGCGCCGCTGCTGCGGAGGCTCGGCGAATGAGCAGCCGCTTCCTGACCGTCGCCGAGGTGGCCGAGATCGCCCGTATCGCCTTCGGCGGAGGCGGCGTGCCCGAGCTCAGGGCGCCCGGCCTGCTGGAGTCCGCCGTGCACCGGCCCCGTGCGCGGATGTTCGGGGAGGCGGCGTACGACGACGTGCACGAGCAGGCCGCCGCGCTGCTGCACGCCATCGCCACCAACCACCCCTTCGTCGACGGAAACAAGCGGGCCGCCTGGCTCTCGGCCGCCGTCTTCCTCGGTGTCAACGGGGTCGATCTCGCGGATGTCGACCACGACGCGGCATACGACCTGGTCATCGACGTGGCGGGCGGTGCACTGGCGGACGTTCCGGGGATCGCGGGCCGCCTGCGGAGGTTGTGAGGACCGTCTCACGGCGCCCCCGCACGGCCTCGTCCCGCCCATTCCGCGTCGGCCCCACCGGTAAGGTGGCCCGGTTGTCATATCTGGACGAGCGTCGAACCGGAGACCGTGACTACCACCGCCACCTCCTCCCATCACCTCTCTCCCGCCTTCCCCGGCCGGGCCCCCTGGGGTACCGCGAACAAGCTGCGTGCCTGGCAGCAGGGCGCCATGGAGAGATACATCCAGGAGCAGCCCCGCGACTTCCTCGCGGTCGCGACGCCCGGCGCCGGAAAGACCACCTTCGCGCTGACGCTCGCGTCCTGGCTGCTGCACCACCACGTCGTGCAGCAGGTCACCGTCGTCGCGCCGACCGAGCACCTGAAGAAGCAGTGGGCCGCCGCCGCCGCGCGGATAGGCATCAAGCTCGACCCCGACTACAGCGCCGGGCCGCTCAGCAAGGAGTACCACGGCGTCGCCATCACGTACGCCGGTGTCGGCGTGCGGCCGATGCTGCACCGCAACCGCTGCGAGCAGCGCAAGACCCTCGTCATCCTCGACGAGATCCACCACGCCGGTGACTCCAAGTCCTGGGGCGAGGCCTGCCTGGAGGCCTTCGACCCGGCGACCCGCCGCCTCGCCCTGACCGGTACGCCCTTCCGGTCCGACACCAACCCCATCCCCTTCGTCACGTACGAGGAGGGGAACGACGGGATCCGGCGGTCCTCGGCGGACTATACGTACGGCTACGGCAACGCCCTCGGCGACGGCGTCGTGCGGCCCGTCATCTTCCTCTCCTACAGCGGCAACATGCGCTGGCGCACCAAGGCCGGTGACGAGATCGCCGCCCGCCTCGGCGAGCCCATGACCAAGGACGCCATCTCGCAGGCCTGGCGTACCGCCCTCGACCCGCGCGGCGACTGGATGCCGAACGTCCTGCGCGCCGCCGACCAGCGTCTTACGGAAGTCAGGAAGGGCATCCCGGACGCCGGCGGGCTCGTCATCGCCTCCGACCAGGAGTCCGCCCGCGCCTACGCCAAGCTCATCCGCGAGATCACCGGCACCAAGGCCACCATCGTCCTCTCCGACGAGGCCGCCGCGTCGAAGCGGATCGACGAGTTCAGCGAGAACAACGACCGCTGGATGGTCGCCGTCCGCATGGTGTCCGAGGGCGTCGACGTCCCCCGCCTCGCCGTCGGCGTGTACGCGACGACCATCTCGACCCCCCTCTTCTTCGCCCAGGCCGTCGGACGTTTCGTACGTTCGCGCAGGCGCGGCGAGACCGCCTCGGTGTTCCTTCCCACCATCCCCAACCTCCTCGGTTTCGCCAACGAGATGGAGGTCGAGCGCGACCACGTGCTCGACAAGCCGAAGAAGAACGGCGAGGAGGACCCGTACGCGGAGTCCGAGAAGGAGATGGCGGAGGCCGAGAGGCAGCAGGACGAGGACACCGGCGAGCAGGACCAGCTGTCCTTCGAGGCGCTGGAGTCCGACGCCGTCTTCGACCGCGTGCTCTACGACGGCGCCGAGTTCGGCATGCAGGCCCACCCGGGAAGCGAGGAGGAGCAGGACTACCTCGGCATCCCCGGGCTCCTCGAACCCGACCAGGTCCAGCTCCTCCTCCAGAAGCGGCAGTCCCGGCAGATCGCCCACAGCCGCAAGAAGCCGGACGACGAGGCCGACCTGCTGGAGCTGCCGGCCGAGCGACGGCCCGTCGTTTCCCACAAGGAGCTCCTTGAGCTGAGGAAACAGCTCAACACGATGGTCGGCGCGTACGTCCACCAGAGCGGCAAGCCGCACGGCGTCATCCACACCGAGCTGCGGAGGGTCTGCGGCGGCCCGCCGAGCGCGGAGGCGACGGCCGGGCAGATCCGCGAGCGGATCAAGAAGGTGCAGGAGTGGGCCACGCGGATGCGGTGAGGCGGGTCTTGGGCCGGTGAGGGTTCCCTGCGGGTTGTCCGTACGTACGAAGATCCACTCCCGCTGGCCTGAAACGGTCGCACGACAAAGCCGATCTTGTCCGGCGAAGTCCCCCGACCGGCCGACTTACGCCGCGAACCGGCTCTATCGGGGCGCACGCGCCCGGATTCTGGACGAGGTCTTCCGCTGAGCGGAGTGGCTCGCTAATGTCCCCGCAATGCAAACGCCCCGTGGCAGCGCCGCCGCGGAGCGCAGCCGGTGCGCATGGCCTGCCGGCGGCCTCTGACGTGCGTCGCCGCGGGACCGGTGCCGCAGCTCTCGTTTGAAGGACCGCCGTCACTCACTCCGAAGGAGGGGCGTCGTGACCGCGGAGACTTCCCAGACGCTCGACCGGGGCCTCAGGGTCCTGAAGCTGCTCGCCGACACCGACCACGGTCTGACCGTGACCGAGTTGTCCAACCGGCTCGGGGTCAACAGGACCGTCGTCTACCGTCTGCTCGCCACACTCGAACAGCACGCGCTCGTACGCCGGGACCTGGGCGGTCGCGCCCGGGTGGGCCTCGGCGTGCTGCGGCTGGGCCGCCAGGTCCATCCGCTGGTACGGGAGGCGGCGCTGCCCGCGCTGCGCTCGCTCGCCGAGGACATCGGCGCCACGGCCCATCTGACCCTCGTCGACGGGGCGGAGGCGCTGGCGGTCGCCGTCGTCGAACCGACCTGGACCGACTACCACGTGGCCTACCGCGCCGGGTTCCGCCACCCGCTGGACCGGGGCGCGGCGGGCCGCGCCATCCTCGCGGCCCGGCAGGGCAACCTCATCGAGCCCGGCTTCACGCTGACCCACGGCGAACTGGAAGCCGGCGCGAGCGGCGCGGCGGCCCCGCTGGTCGGCGTCACGGGCCTGGAGGGCAGCGTGGGCGTCGTGATGCTCGCTGACGCGGTGCCGGAGCGGGTGGGCCCGAGGGTGGTGGACGCGGCCCGGGAGGTCGCGGACGCGTTGCGCTAGGGCGCGCGGCGGGTACGGGGGTTCAGGGCGCCGCCCCCGTGGTGGGCAACTAGGCGCACGGCCCCACCAGCAGCGCCCCCAGCGCCGTCCTGCGGTGTTCCACCGCCCGTCCCGCCCGGACCGTCGTGATCAACCCCGCCCCCCGTAGCGCCGACGCGTGCGCCGAAGCCGTCGCGTTGCTGATGCCCAGCCTCCGCGCCAGGGACGTCGTCGTGTGGGTGTCGGTCAGGGCGCGGAGGAGTTCCAGGCGGGTGCGGCCCAGGACCGCCGCCAGGGACGCGTCCGTGCCGGGGGCCGCGTCCGGTGTGAGCGGCAGGCCCGGGCCCGCCGCGTACGTGACGGTCACCGGGCGGCCCGGGAGGTCATGGACCAGCGGGTGGCCCGTCCAGTGGAAGGTCGGCAGCAGGACCAGGCCGCGGCCGGCGAGGGGGATGTCCCGCTCACCGGCCCGCTCACCGGCCCCCCGGTCACCGGCCCGGTCACCGGCCCCCCGGTCACCGGCCCGCTCACCGGCCGCCCGCTCACCGGCCGCCTGCTCACCGGCCCGCTCATCGGCGACACCCGAGGCCGGCCACTCCCACACGCCGTCCCGTAGCCGCGTGCCCGGGACCAGGGCCGGCAGCGCCGCGCCGACGCCGTGTTCCGCGACCGTCAGGGCCTGCCGGGTGAACTCCGCCCGGTGCAGGTCCTGTACCAGCGGCCACACCGGCGCCACGATCGTCTCGAACGCCGCCCGCTGGGCCCGCCGCAGCACCTTCCCGGCGCCGCTCCCGCCCGCGTGGAGGTCGCGGATCCAGGGCGGGGACGGCCGCCCCGCGTACACCCGCTCCAGCTCCGACCGCACCAGTTCCGGCCGGGCCGACCCCACCAGGTCCAGGCCCTCCGTCAGCGTCTCGCCCAGTACGTCGAGGAAGCGCGGGGGATCGCCCGCCGGGACCAGGTCCGCGAGCGGTGCCGCCGCCTCCGGCAGGGAACGCAGCACCCGCCGCCGCCAGCGGCCGAAGAGCAGGTCGTCGCCGCCCCGGAACATCATCATGAACGCCGCGTTCAGCTCCTGCACCGGCGCGGGCCGGGCCGCGAACCGCACCCGGGCGAAGTCCTCCGCCGCGAAACGGATCCGGATCACCACGCAAGCCTTTCGGTCATGGCCTCAACCTTCGCCCGAGGCCCCGGTCCGGCGCCAGCCTGCTCCGTATGAACACCCTTGACCGACGGACCGTCACCAAAGCCGGGCTCCTCGCCGCCGTCTCCCTGGCCCTCACCCCGACGGCCGCCCGGGCGGCCGTCACCCCGCCCGACGCCGACCTCGTCCTCCGGCTGCCCGCGCCCACCGGCCCGTACGGGATCGGCGCCACCGTCCTCCACCTCGTCGACCCCTCCCGTAACGACCCCTGGGAGCCCGCGATCGGCGTACGGGAGGTCATGGTCACCGTCCTCCACCCCGCCCGTACCGTCCGCGGATATCCGCGCGCGCCGCAGCTGACCCCGGGCGCCGCGAAGCTCTTCACCGACCTCGCGCCCTGGACCCGCGGCCTGCCAGCCGCCGGCGTCGACTGGGCGGCCACGCTCAGTCACACCCACCCGGGCGCCCCGGTCGCGCCCGGCCCCTGGCCCGTGCTCCTCCACAGCCCCGGCGGCGGCGACGCCCGCACCATGGGCACCTCCCTCGCAGAGGAGCTCGCCAGCCACGGCTGGGTCGTCGTCACCGTCGACCACCCGGGGGACGCGAGCGAGGTGGAGTTCCCCACCGAGCGGCCGGGCCGCGACAAGGTGCGCCCCACCGTCTTCCTCCGCCCGCCCGACGCCGAGCAGTTCGGCACCATGATCGACACCCGGCTCGCGGACATCCGCTTCGTCCTCGACCGCCTCGAAGCCCTGCCGGGGCCCCTCGGCCGCGCCCTGGACCTCTCGCGGGTCGGGATCTACGGGCACTCGGCCGGCGGCACCACCGCGGCGCAGACCCTGTACGACGACCCGCGCTTCGCCGCCGCCGTGAACCTGGAGGGCTACCTGGACCGGATGGACGGCGAGCTGTTCCCGGTGGCCCGGGACGGTGTCGACCGGCCGCTCCTCCTGCTCGGCACCGACGGCTTCCGCGACGCACGGCTCGACCGCTCCTGGGGTGCGCTGCTCGCCCACCCCGGGGATCGCACCCGCCGCCGGCAGCTCGACGACGCCGATCACTGGGTCTTCACCGACTACGCGGCCCTCGTGCCGCAGCTCCACGCCGCCGGCCTGATGACCGCCGCCGACCGGATCGGCATGGTCGGCGCGATCGAACCGAAGGTGTCCGTGCGTGCGGTCCGCCACCGGCTCCGGTCGTTCTTCGGCCGCCGACTGCCGGTGGTGGCCGCCAAGTAGATTGGAGGGCGTGCTCACCAGTCTCACGCGCAACCGTGCGCTCGCGCTCTGCGCCCTGCCCGTCGCCGCGCTCTTCGCCGTCGTCGGGCTCGCGCCGCTGCCGTTCGCCATCGCCTCGCCCGGTACGACCGCCGATGTGCTCGGCGCCGTCGACGGACGCCAGGTGATCACGATCAGTGGCGCGCCCGTCGACAAGACGTCGGGCAAGCTCCTGATGACCACGATCGTGGCCACCGGGCCGAGCGTGGACAACGACTTCGGTGACATCGCCGACGCCTGGTTCCGTACCGACCAGGCCGTCCTGCCGCGCGACTCCGTCTACCCGCCGGGCAAGTCGGACGCCGAGGTGGAGAAGCACAACCTCGGTGAGATGAAGAAGTCCCAGGACGCCGCCACCCTGGCCGCCCTCGGCTATCTGAAGCTCGACCCGGACGACGTCGAGGTCACCCTCCACCTCGCCGACATCGGCGGGCCCAGCGCCGGGTTCATGTTCTCCCTCGGGATCGTCGACAAGCTCGACGGCGGCGGCGCGGCCGGGGACCTCACGGGTGGGCGGACCATCGCCGGTACCGGCACGATCAACCCGAACGGCACGGTCGGCGCCGTCGGCGGGGTCTCCCTGAAGACCCAGGCCGCCGCGCGCGACGGGGCGAGCGTCTTCCTCGTACCGAAGGCGGAGTGCTCCGACGCGCAGGCGGAGCTGCCGGAAGGGCTGCGGCTGATCCCCGTCACCAACCTCAGCGACGCGGTGTCGTCCCTCCGGGCCCTGGAGCAGGGTCAGGAAGCGAAGGTTCCGAGCTGCTGAGCCGCTCGCGATTCTGCTTCCGCTCGCCCGCGCCCTTCGCCGGTGCGGCTGATGCGGCCGGTGCCTCCATCGTGCGCCAGGAGGGGAAGACCACCGGGGCGAGCGTGGCCAGGAAGTAGACCCCGCCGAACGCGAGCAGCGCCGTCGTGAGGCCGGTGCGCTCGACCAGCTGCCCGGCGGCCAGGCCGCCCAGCGGGGTGGCCAGGAGCACCCCGGCCGTGGTCACCCCGGAGACCCGGCTGCGCAGCTCGTCCGGGACGACCTCGTACATCACCGTGGCCAGGATCGGGTTGAGCACACCCGCCCCGAACCCGCCCGCCGCCGCCGTGACGAGCAGGGGCATCGTGGTGTCGGAGAGGGCCGCCACGGCGAACGGCGGTGCGCCGCACAGCAGGAAGCCGCCGGTGAGGACCGCCCGGCGCGGGAAGCGGTGCCCGACCACCCCGTACGCCAGCGCGCCGAGCAGCGCGCAGCCGCCGAAGACGGAGACCACCAGGCCGAGGGCGGCCGGGCCGCCGAGGTTCTCCCGGGCGTGGACGGGCAGCAGGACCGAACTCCAGCCCTGGCTCAGGCCGTTGGTGACCATCACCATGAGGACGATGCCGAGTATCAGCCGGGAGCGGAGCACGAACGTATATCCCTCGCGCAGCTCGGCGCGGTAGGCGGTGAGCGAGAACGGAGGCGGGTCCGGGCGGGGCGCGGCGGCCGGGAGGCCCCGGAGGCCGACGAGGATCAGCAGGGCGGAGAGCCCGAAGGTGACGGCGTCGAGGTACAGGACGGTGTCCGCGCCGAGGAACGTGACGAGGACGCCGGCGAGGGCGGCGCCCGTCATCCTGGCCCCCCGGGACACCGCGTCGTAGAGGCTCGCGGCACGGGCGAGCGGGGTCCCGGCGTGGGCGGCGAGGTCGGGGATCAGGACGGAGCGGGCGGTCTCGCCGGGCGCGTGGAAGAGGCCGGTCACGGCCATCAGCGCGCACAGCATCCAGAATTCAAGCAGGCCGGCCCGGTGCAGGAGCGGGATCGCGGCCAGCGCGAGGGCGCAGACGAGGTCGGAGGCGACGCTGATCCGCCGGCGCCCGATCCGGTCGATGACCGGGCCGCCGACGATCGCGGAGACGACGACGGGCACGGCCGCGCAGAACGCGACCAGGCCCGCCTTGCCGGGGCTGCCCGTGGTGTCGAGCGCGAACCACGGGACGCCGATGAGAGTGAGCGAATTGCCGGTGACGGAGATGGCGTTGGCGGCCAGGACGGTGGCCAGTGGAGCACGTCCCCCCGGGGTGCTCATACGGCGAGCGTGACCGGCCGGGGGGTGGCGGGAACGGCGAGGCGGAGTCCCAACGTCACCAGGGTCCAGCCGAGTTGGGTACGTATCGGGGTGCGGGGGAGCGCTTCGGCCGCGGCTCGGTGGAGCTCGGCGGCCCGGAGGTGGTGCAGCTGAAGGTGGATATCGGCGTGCATGGCGGTATGACCCTTTCCGTCGATCCGTCGATCCGTCGATCCGTCGATCCGTCGATCCTTCGCTTCCGTCAGCTCTCGCGCTGCGGGAACGCGTGCAGGTGCATCCGTACGCGGGCGGCGCCCGGCGCGTCGGGGTCCGCGCTGTCGTGGTAGCTGTTGATCAGCTCGTGGATCTCCGCGTTGAGCTCGCGCAGCCGCTCGGGCGGGAGCGTCAGCGTGAAGTCGCTCATGTCCGTGGAGCCGGCCCAGACCTCCTCCCAGTCGTGGCGTGTGCCGATCCAGGTGTTCAGTTCCTGGGCATGGATGGTCGCGATCTCGTGCAGATAGACCTCCAACGCGCCCCGGACCTCGGGGTCCGCGTTCCGGTCGAGCGACTCGTCGACGACCGTGCCCCAGTGGGCCGCCTTCCACCAGCGCTCCCGGCCCTTGCCCTGGGTCGGGTCGTCCTCGACGAAGCCGTGCGCTGCGAGCTGGCGCAGGTGGTAGCTGGTCGCGCCGCTGGACTCGCCGAGCCGCTCGGCCAGTTGGGAGGCGGTGGCCGGTCCGTGGTGACGCAGGGCGCGCAGCAGCTGGATCCGGAGCGGGTGGGCGAGCCCGCGCAGGGAGCGCGGGTCGAGCGTGCGGCTCAGGTGCTTCTCGGGCTCGGACATGATGCAAGCCTAGAGTTGCAAAGAACTCCTTGCAAGGGTTTGTTTGCAACTACTTCTTTGCAGGAATTCCTCTGCAAGCACTCCTCTGCAAGGGTTTCTCTGCAACTCAGTCGACGTCCGTGGCCGCCTGCTCCACCAGCGGGATGATCCGCAGCGGCACCGGGTTCTCCATCACGATCGCCGTCGACGCCCGGACGATCCCCTCGAAGCCGACGACCCGGTCGATGACCCGCTGGAGGTCGGCGTTGGAGCGGGCGACAAGGCGGCAGAGCATGTCGCCGTGGCCGGTGGTCGTGTGCAGTTCGAGCACCTCGGGCACGGTCGCCAGGTGCTCCCGTACATCCGCCCCCTGCCCCTGCTTGATCTCCAGGGTCGCGAACGCCGTCACCGGATACCCCAGCGCCGCCGGGTCCACCTGCGGGCCGAAACCGCGGATCACGCCGCTCGCCTGGAGGCGGTCCAGGCGCGCCTGGACGGTGCCGCGCGCCACCCCGAGCCGGCGCGAGGCCTCCAGGACCCCGATCCGCGGCTCGCGGGCGAGGAGCACGATCAGCCGGCCGTCCAGATGATCGATCGCCATAGCCGTCTCCCCATGGTCATCCTGTACAAGTCTTCTGCTCATACTGGCCCGCCGCTGTGCAGATTGCCCAGTGGTCCGGTGAACTATTGCGCAGCTTGCCGATCGGCGGGACTCTGCCGTCATGACTGAGACCATCGATCACACCCCCTCCACCGCGCGGCAGGCCGACCCCTTCCCCGTGAAGGGAATGGACGCGGTCGTCTTCGCCGTCGGCAACGCCAAGCAGGCCGCGCACTACTACTCCACGGCCTTCGGCATGAAGCTCGTCGCCTACTCCGGACCGGAGAACGGCAGCCGCGAGACCGCGAGTTACGTCCTGACGAACGGCGCCGCCCGTTTCGTGTTCACCTCCGTCATCAAGGCCTCCACCGACTGGGGCCGCTTCCTCGCCGAGCACGTCGCCGAGCACGGCGACGGCGTCGTCGACCTGGCGATCGAGGTGCCCGACGCGCGCGCCGCGTACGCCTACGCCGTCGAGCACGGCGCCACCGGCATCACCGAGCCGCACGAGGTGAAGGACGAGAACGGCACCGTCGTCCTCGCCGCCATCGCCACGTACGGCAAGACCCGTCACACCCTGGTCGAGCGTTCCGGCTACGACGGCCCCTACCTGCCGGGCTTCGTCGCCGCCGACCCGGTCGTCGAGCCGCCGGCCAAGCGCACGTTCCAGGCCATCGACCACTGCGTCGGCAACGTCGAGCTCGGCAAGATGAACGACTGGGTCGGCTTCTACAACAAGGTCATGGGCTTCACGAACATGAAGGAGTTCGTGGGCGACGACATCGCGACCGAGTACTCGGCGCTGATGTCGAAGGTCGTCGCGGACGGCACGCTGAAGGTGAAGTTCCCGATCAACGAGCCGGCGATCGCGAAGAAGAAGTCGCAGATCGACGAGTACCTGGAGTTCTACGGCGGGGCGGGCGTCCAGCACATCGCCCTTGCCACGAACGACATCGTCGCGACCGTGCGGTCGATGCGGGCGGCGGGCGTCGCCTTCCTCGACACCCCCGACTCGTACTACGACACCCTCGGCGAGTGGGCGGGCGAGACGCGCGTGCCGGTGGAGACCCTGCGCGAGCTGAAGATCCTCGTCGACCGGGACGAGGACGGGTACCTGCTGCAGATCTTCACCAAGCCGGTGCAGGACCGGCCGACGGTCTTCTTCGAGATGATCGAGCGGCATGGGTCGATGGGCTTCGGCAAGGGCAACTTCAAGGCGCTCTTCGAAGCGATCGAGCGGGAGCAGGAGAAGCGCGGCAACCTGTAGTTTCCGCCGACGCCGCGTGCCCGGGGCGCCCGCCCCGGGCCCGGCTACCTCGGCTGTCGCGCCTCCGCCGCCGGCTTCGCCGCCCCGGGCGACTCCGACCGCACCGGCGGCTCCGACCGCACCGGCGGCTCCGACCGCACCGGCGGCCCCGACCGCACCGGGGCTGCCGGCGCTGCCGACGGCGCCGGCTCCGGCCTCAGTTCCTTCGGGAGCTCGTCCGGTGGATCGCCCAACGCGGCGACCGACTCACGCGCCTTCGGGGCCAGCAGAGGCGAGAAGGCCGGGTTGATACGGAGCGCCTCGGCCAGGTGGCGGCGGGCCGGGCCGTACGCCTGCACGGCTCGCTCGATCTCCCCCCGGTGGTACGAGAAGAGCGCGCTCCGCAGCCCCTCGTCCGTCGCCCTCTTCGCGTACTCCAGCGCCTCCTTCGGCTCCCCGGACCGGAACAGCGCCCACCCCAGCGCGTCCGCCACCTGCACCGACCGGTGTCCGCGCGCCCACTCCGCCTTCAGCCGCCGCACCGCCGCCGCCGGGTCGCCGTGGTCCGCCTCGAAGAGGCCGAGGACGACCTCCGCGCCCACCCACGGCCGCGTCCGCAGCTGCTCGTACTGGGTCCGGGCGTCCCCGTCCAGGCCCAGCGACTCGTACAGCTCGCCCGCCTCCAGGACCAGCTCCGGGCGCGGCAGCCGGGCGAGCGCCGCCCGGTAGTCGACCATCGCCGCCTCCGTACGGCCCAGCGCCGCCAGCGCCCTCGCCCGCCCGGCCAGCGACGGGCCGTGCTCCGGTACGAGACGCAGCGCCGACCTGTACTGCTCCACCGCCTCCGCCGGCTCGCCCCGCTCCCACGCCAGGTCCCCGAGCCGTGCGAAGGCCGCCGCCTTCTCCGCGCCCGTCTCGGCCTGCGCCACCGCGTCGCTCGCCGCCGCCGACGCGTCCTCGCGCCAGCCCCGGTCGCGGTACATCTGCGCCGCCCGCGCGCTCACCGCCCCGCCCGAGTGCAGCTCCTCCAGGTCCGCCAGCGCCTTCTGGGCGGCCTTGTAGTCGCCGAGCCCGTTGTACGCGTCGATCAGCGGCGGGTACGCCGACCAGCGCTTCGGTTCCTCCTTGCGGACCGCCTCGCCCCACCTCCGCGCGGTCCGCCAGTCGCCCCGCGCGTTCGCCAGGGCGGCAAGACCCAGCTGCGCGTCGAGGTTGCCGCGCGCGGCGGGCCGTACCGCCAGTGAGCGCTTCAGGGCGCGCTCGGCCCGTGGGTAGTACGTGACGTCGGCGAGCCGCGTGCCCCGCTCCACGTACGCCGTCCCCAGCACGGCCCATGACGCCTCGTCCGCCGGATGGGTCTTCAGCCACTTCTCGCGGTCGCCGATCAGCGCGGCCAGGTCCGGCAGCGAGGCCTGCGCCCCCGCGTTCGCCGCGAGCACCGCGCGGTCCGCGGGGCCGGGCGGGGGCGGCGGCCCCTGGTCGAACAGTCCGGGGGCGAAATCGGGGGCGTAGAGCAGTGCCGTCGCCGCGAGCACCGCGCCGACCCCGGCGGCCAGGACCGACCTCGACACGTTCTCCGTCTTCATGCCGCTCACTCTGCGCCCGCGCCCGCCTGTACGAAGAGCACACGAAGGGGAACGCCGGGCGGGTTCACACCGATGGCCCCGGGTGCCACGCTGGACGCATGGACGATCTTCTGACGCGGCTCCACGCGGACCTGCGCGCGGGCCTGCCCGCCGAGGCGCTGATCACCGACCCGGACGTCACCGCCTCCTACGCGAACGACATGGCGAGCTTCTGCGCGGCCGGTACCCCCGCGGCCGTCGTGCTCCCGCGCACCGTCGAACAGGTCCAGCACGTCATGCGCACCGCGACCGCGCTGCGCGTCCCGGTCGTCCCGCAGGGCGCGCGCACCGGCCTGTCCGGCGGCGCGAACGCCTCCGAGGGCTGCATCGTGCTGTCCCTGGTCAAGATGGACCGGATCCTGGAGATCAACCCGGTCGACCGGATCGCCGTGGTCGAACCGGGCGTCGTCAACGCCGTCCTGTCACGCGCCGTCGACGAACACGGCCTCTATTACCCGCCGGACCCCTCCAGCTGGGAGACGTGCACCATCGGCGGCAACATCGGCACCGCGTCCGGCGGGCTGTGCTGTGTGAAGTACGGGGTGACGGCGGAGTACGTCCTCGGCCTGGACGTGGTCCTCGCCGACGGGCGGCTGCTCACCACCGGCCGGCGCACCGCCAAGGGCGTCGCCGGATATGACCTGACCCGGCTCTTCGTCGGCTCGGAGGGCAGCCTCGGCATCATCGTCGGCGCAACCCTCGCGCTCCGTCCGCGACCGCCCCGCCAGCTCGCGCTGGCCGCCGAGTTCCCCTCTTCGGCGGCCGCCTGCGAGGCCGTCTGCGCGATCATGGAGCGCGGCCATACGCCATCGCTGCTCGAACTGATGGACGGCACCACCATCCGCGCCGTCAACAAGCTTGCGAACATGGGGTTGCCCAACACCACCGAGGCGCTGCTCCTGTGCGCCTTCGACACCCCGGACCCGGCCGCCGATCTGGCCGCCGTCGGGGAGCTGTGCGTGGCGGCCGGGGCCACCCAGGTCGTACCGGCCGAGGACACCGCCGAGTCCGAACTCCTCCTCCAGGCGCGTCGGCTGTCGCTCACCGCGCTTGAGACGATCAAGTCCGCGACGATGATCGACGACGTCTGCGTACCCCGCACGAAGCTGGCCGCGATGCTCGACGGCACGGCGGCCATCGCCGAGAAGTACGGCCTGACCATCGGCGTCTGCGCGCACGCGGGCGACGGCAACACCCATCCCGTCGTCTGCTTCGACCAGGCGGACGAGGACGAGTCGCGGCGGGCGCGGGAGTCCTTCGACGAGATCATGGCGCTCGGCCTGGAGCTGGGCGGCACGATCACCGGCGAGCACGGGGTGGGCGTGTTGAAGAAGGACTGGCTGGCGCGGGAGTTGGGGCCGGTGGGGGTGGAGTTGCAGCGGGGCATCAAGCGGACGTTCGACCCGATGGGGATCCTGAATCCCGGAAAGCTCTTCTGAGAGTTCTTCCGAGAGCTCTTCCAACGTTCTTCCGAACCGCCCGTCACAGCTCCCCCTCCTGCGACTCGTCCGACGGCCACGGGTCGCGCAGCCACAGCTCGTCGGCGACGGAGGTGGTGGCGAGCAGCTCGGCGAGCCCGTCGTCGATGCCGAGCTGCTCGGACTCGGTGCCCGGCGGGACCGCGCGCAGGGTCCGCTCCAGCCAGGCGGACACCTGAGCGGAGGGCGCCTCCAGGAGCGCGTCGCCGTCGGGGGAGGAGAGCGCCATCAGGACGACGTTGCGGCCGTCGACCTTCGTGGGCCAGATGCGGACATCGCCGTGGCCGCAGGGCCTGAAGATGCCCTCGACGAGCAGTTCGCGGGCGAACGTCCAGTTGACCGGGTACTCCGAACCGATGTGGAACGTGATGTGGACGGCGTACGGGTCGGTGGTGCGGTAGGCGAGGCGGGCCGGGACGGGGATGGAGCGCTCGGGGGACAGCACCAGCTTCAGCTCCAGCTCGCGCTCGACCACGGTGTTCTCGGTGTTCTGCATGGCGGTACGTCCTTTCGGGTGTGGGGCCCCGGCTGGGCCCGCACAGGGAGAGAGCGCGGTGGTCGCCGGTCATTACGCGACTTCGGAGAAGTTTTTCGGGAGATTTTTTCGGGGTGATCCGGAGGGGGACATCGGGAGGAACTCCGGCCTGAGCGTGACGGTGGGTTGCGGGTTCTGTAGGTATGTCGCTCGAAGGCGGGTTTCTCTCGGCCTCTTTCTTCTTGTGGCGGCGTTCTTCGTTACTGTCCTCCTTGGGCCCGCGGGCCCTCTGTCGTTGAAACGTCGTCACGGAACGGAGTCGGGGCAGTGGCTACTCCTCCTGGAGCCGGCGGGGAGGTACCGCAGGCCGGGTACTACCCGGACCCCTCCATTCCCGGATACATCCGGTACTGGAACGGGGGCGCCTGGGTACCCGGAACGAGCCGGCCCGTTCCCAAGGACGGCGAGCTTCCGCCGGCCGCGCCGGCCGGCGCGATGCCCGCGGGACCGGCGCCGGCGCCGAACCCCTCGCCCGCGCCCGTGGTCCCCGCGGTGGAGGAGACCGGCCCGGTCTTCTTCGACGAGGAGCCGTCCGAGCCCGAGCCGTCCTCGGCGTGGCAGGCGGACGTCTCCCGCCAGACCGGCTTCGGCGGCGACCGTGACCAGAAGGTCTCCTGGGGCGGCGCGCCCGAGCCGGCCGCGGGCCCGGTTCCCGGAGCGCGCGACCCCCGAGTCTCCGCCGACCCCGGCCCGCAGGCCCGCCTGGGCGGCCTCCCGGTGACCCCCGCCGATCCGACGGGCGGAGCCCTCCCCGGCGTACGCCGCCCGCAGCCCCCGGCCGCCGAGGGCACGATGACCATCCGCGCGCAGGGCACCGGGAGCGCGGAGCCCTCGGTCGCGCCGGCCCAGGGCCCGCAGGGCGCGGCAGGCGCGCAGGGCGTTTCGGCCGCGCATGGCCCGCAGGCGCTCACCGCCCCGCACGGCGGCCAGGGCACGCCCGGCTCGCAGGCCGCGCCGGCGGCGCAGGGCCCGCAGGCCCTGCCAGCGCCGCACGGCGCTCAGGCTGCCCAGGGTCCGCAGGCCCTCGCCGCCGCGCCCGGTGCGCAGAGCGCACCTGGATCCCACGGCGCACAGGCGCCGGTCGCCCCGCAGGCAGCCGGTCTGCCGCTCTCGCACGTGCCCGGGCAGACACCCGCCCCGACCCCGGTCGCCCCGACCCCCGTCGCCCCCACCCCGGTCGCGCCCACCCCCCTCACCGCCGGCCCCGGTGGCGGTGCCGCGTCGTGGCCGCAGCAGGTGCAGCAGCTGGCGCAGTCCTCGGCCGGAGTCGGCGCTGCCGGCGACGGTGAGCAGCCGGTCGTGCCGTGGAAGCCGCCCGTCGAGGACGTGTTCCTGCAGGCCGCCCGGGCGCAGGCCGCCGCGCGGCCCGCCGGGCTCGGGAAGCGGCTGGTCGCCCGGCTCGTCGACACCTTCGTGCTCGGCGCGCTCGTCGGAGGGGCGGCGTTCCCCTTCGTCACCGCCGCGCTCGACCACATCGATGCCAAGATCACGGCGGCCAAGCAGTCCGGTGTCACCGTCCAGGTCTGGCTCCTGGACGGCACCACCTCCCTCAACTTCGGGATCGCCCTCGCCGCCTTCCTCGTCCTCGGTGTGCTGTACGAGGCGGTGCCCACCGCCAAGTGGGGCCGTACGCTCGGCAAGAAGCTCTGCGGTCTCCAGGTGCGGGACATCGAGGCGCACGAGCCGCCGACCTTCCGCGCGGCCCTGCGCCGCTGGCTCGTCTACAGCGTCCTCGGGCTCCTGGTCCTCGGCGTCCTCAACGTCCTGTGGTGTCTCTTCGACCGGCCCTGGCGGCAGTGCTGGCACGACAAGGCGGCGCACACCTTCGTGGCGGGCTGAGCCGACCGGCGGGGATCCCCGCCGACCGGCGACGGTCCCGTACGGGTTCCGTACGACGTCCCCTACGAGATCCCGTACGCGGTCCCGTACGACGTCCCGTACGGCGGTCGCTCGAACGGGCGGCGATTGATTGCGGGCGCCCTCCGCCCGGGATGCACTGCCCCCATGAGCAACGACCAGCCGACGCCCGGCCAGCCGCCCGAGGACGATCCGTTCCTCAAGAAGCCGCAGGAGCCCACGCCGCCGTCGGCGGGCTCTCCGTACGGGAGCGAGCCGCCTCCCCCCGAAGGGCCGCCACCGGGCGGCCCGCCCCCCGGTGGACCTCCGCCTGGTGGACCTCCGCCTGGTGGACCTCCGCCTGGTGGACCCCCGCCTGGTGGACCCCCGCCGGGCGGCACGCCTCCGCCGCCGCCCCCGCCGCCCGGATCGCCGTACGACAACGTCCCGCCGCCCCCTCCGCCGTACGGCTCCCAGCCCTACGGCGGCGGAGGCGGCTACGGCGGGGCGGACCCGCTCGCCGGGATGCCCCCGCTCGCCGACACCGGGAAGCGCATCCTCGCCAGGATCATCGACTGGCTGCTCATCGCCATCCCGCTCGCCGTCATCGGCATCCCGTTCGACGTCTACGACCGGGCGACCGACGGCGACGACTTCGGCGACACGATCAGCGCGACCAGCACCGGCAGCGGTCTGGTCTTCCAGCTCATCACCATCGTCGCGTACGTCGCCTACGACACGGTGATGGTGGCGAAGAACGGCCAGACGCTCGGTAAGAAGTGGCTGAAGCTGCGGGTCGGGATGCTCAACGACGGCTCCACGCCGCCGATGAACGCCGCACTGATCCGCGCCGTCGTGCTCTGGCTGCCCGCGCTGATCTGCTGCGCCTGCCTGTGGCCACTGCTCCTGCTCATCCTGATCCTGGTCGACAAGCCCTACAAGCAGGGCCTGCACGACAAGGCGGCCAAGACGGTGGTGGTGTCCGTGCCGCCGACCCGGTAGGGCAGGCGCGGCAGGCGCTACGAGTTCGAACCGATCCGGGTCTCGGCCCCCGCACCCACGCGGACGGCCGGTACCCGGATCTCGTCCGTCCGGGGGGCCTCCTGCGGCACCGGTGGCACCGGCGTCACGGGGTCGGGCGTCGTGCGGCGGGTGGCCGGCATGGTCGTCGTGACGAGTACGCCGAGCAGCAGCCCGGCGGCGCTGATCACGACGACGCCCAGCGCGTTCGTCGTACGGGACAGCAGCAGCAGGGCGACGGTCGAGAAGACGACGGTGGCCGAACCATAGGCGAGTTGTGCGGCGTTCGGACGCGGCATGACGGGTACCGTCCCTCGATGCATCGGCTGGTCGCACTCGCGAGCGACTCTACGACGGTGGATGCCCGAGCGAAACGGGTAGTAAGCGTGACCTAACCCACGGTGCGGATGCACGGGGGGCGCATGGAGTCACCATTTCCCTCAACGACCCCCGCTGGTGCGCCTGGTAACCGTCCGGATAACGGAAACCGACTTCTGCATAGTGCAGTTGGTCCGCTCAAGTCAAGGACTGTCTTTTCTTGCGTAACTCCGGTCGAATGTCGTCACTTGTGACGCGCGAACCCGCCTGCGGACACCACCCCACCCTCGGTCCGCGGTCGCGGGCGCCGGGGAGGACAACATCAAGTGACCAGCAGACGACGGGCGATCAGAACGTCCGCAGTCGTCGTGGCTTTCGTGGCCGCCGCCGCGACCGCTTCGACCTTCGCCACCGCTTCGGCCGAGGACAAGAGCCCGGGCGCACCGGCCGGCATCGAGCGCCAGGACCCGGCTCCGGGCGCGGGTGTCGACAAGACCGCGGTGGACCACGACCTCGAAGGTCCGTACAGCAAGCAGCAGGAGCAGCAGCGCAAGGCCGCCCTTGAGCAGGTGCTCAGCGGCGAGACCAAGGTCGAGCGCCGCGGGGGCTCCCAGGTCGTCAAGCTCGACAGCAAGAAGTACGTCGAGCTGGGCCGCGAGAAGACCGACAAGATTTTCACGATCCTGGTCGAGTTCGGCGACAAGGTCGACAGCACGACCCTGGTCGACCGCGCCGACGACGACACCACCGAGCCCAAGCCGAAGTTCGGCGGCACGCCCGGCCCGCTGCGCAACCGGATAGCCGAGCCGGACCGTGCGAAGGACAACTCCACGGCCTGGCAGAAGGACTACGACCAGCAGCACTTCCAGGACCTGTACTTCGGCACCGGCAAGGACGCCAAGGGCCAGCCGAAGCAGTCCCTGAAGACGTACATGGAGAAGACCTCCTCGGGCCGCTACTCGGTCGAGGGCGGCGTCTCCGACTGGGTCAAGGTCGAGTACAACGAGGCCCGTTACGGCTCGAACTACTGCGGCAACAGCAACTGCGCCAACGTCTGGGACGCCGTCCGCGACGGTGTCACGGCGTGGGTCGCCGACCAGAAGGCCAAGGGCCGCACCGACGCCCAGATCAAGGCCGACATGGCCGAGTACGACAAGTGGGACCGCTACGACTTCGACGCCGACGGCAACTTCAACGAGCCCGACGGCTACATCGACCACTTCCAGATCGTCCACGCCGGCGAGGACGAGTCGGCGGGCGGCGGCGCCCAGGCCAGTGACGCCCTGTGGGCCCACCGCTGGTACGCGTACGGCACGGACGCGGGCAAGACCGGCCCGGCGAGCAACAAGTCCGGCGGCACGCAGATCGGTGACACCGGCATCTGGGTCGGCGACTACACGATGCAGCCCGAGAACGGCGGCCTCGGTGTCTTCGCCCACGAGTACGGTCACGACCTCGGTCTGCCGGACCTGTACGACACCTCCGGCAAGGCCGGCGCCGAGAACTCCACCGGCTTCTGGTCCCTGATGTCCTCCGGTTCCTGGCTCGGCCGGGGCAAGGAGTCCATCGGCGACCTGCCCGGCGACATGAACTCCTGGGACAAGCTGCAGCTCGGCTGGCTCAACTACACCAAGGTGAGCGACGAGCAGCGCGGTACGAAGTCCACCCACAAGCTGGGCGTGGCCGAGTACAACACCGAGAACCCGCAGGCGCTCGTCGTCGAGCTGCCGAAGAAGAAGGTCACCACCGAGGTCGTCGCGCCCGCCGAGGGCGCCACGCAGTGGTGGAGCGACATGGGTGACGACCTCAAGAACACCCTGACCCGCTCCGTCGACCTGACCGGCAAGTCGAAGGCCGCCCTTGAGCTCAAGGGCTGGTACGACATCGAGCTGGACTACGACTACCTCTACACCGAGGTGTCCACGGACGGCGGCGCCAACTGGACCGCCCTGGACGGCACGGCGGACGGCAAGGCGCTGCCCCGCGACGCGAGCGGCGCCCCGGCGCTGACCGACGTCTCGGGCGCGTACAAGAGCCTGGTCTACGGTCTCGACGCGTACGCGGGCAAGAAGTTCGACCTCCGCTTCCGCTACCAGACGGACGGCGGCGCGGGCGGCAAGGGCTTCGCGGCCGACGCCATCTCGATCACCGCCGACGGCGCGTCCGTCTTCTCGGACAACGTCGAGGGCGGCTACAACGGCTGGACCGCGAAGGGCTTCTCGCAGATCGGCAAGGGCTTCACGAAGGAGTACGAGCAGTACTACCTCGCGGAGAACCGCCAGTACGTGTCGTACGACGCGACCCTCAAGGTCGGCCCGTACAACTTCGGCTTCGCCGGTGAGAAGGCCAGCTGGGTCGAGCACTACCCGTACCAGAACGGTCTGCTCGTCTGGCTGTGGGACACCTCGCAGAAGGACAACAACACGGCCGTCCACCCGGGCCAGGGCCTCGTCCTCCCGGTCGACGCGCACCCGACGCCGCTGAAGTGGTCGAACGGCACCCTGATGCGCAACCGCGTCCAGTCGTACGACGCGCCCTTCGGTACCTACCGCACGGACGGCTTCACGCTGCACAACGCGGACGTCCCGACGCGGATCAAGCCGCTGGCGGGCAACCCGGTCTTCGACGACCGGAAGGGTACGTACTGGTACCCGGAGACCGAGCGGGCCGGTGTCAAGGTAACTGACACCAACACCAAGATCGCGGTCGTCAAGGAGCCGTCGAACGGCCGGACGATCACCGTGCAGGTGGGTCCGTCCACGAAGTAGTCGGTAAAACAGCAGGTCAAAGCATGATCGGCCGTCGCCCTCTAGCGGGCGACGGCCGATCGTGTTTAGGTGCGTCTGACCGAACTCTTATTGACAGCGAACGCACAGGGGGAGTGGTTTCGGCATGCCCGGTGGAGGTTTCTGCAAGTTGCCAGGCGGCAGTGTCGTCGTCGCGATAGGGCTGCCGAGCCCGGCCGGCGACGGGGTCACGGTCCGCTTCCTGGTCCACGCGGCGAACCGCGCCCGCGCCCTGACCCGGCTGCGGAACCTGGGGCTGCGGGCGGTCTACCTCCGGGGCAACGCGGAACCTCCGACACCCGACGAGATCACCGCCGTCCTGCACCACCCGGACGGTCTCCTGTGGCGCTCCGCGCCCGGCGCGGCCCAGGAGCTGTGGCACTCGATACGGACCCTGCCGACGGCCTCGTAGCGCGACCGAATGGTGCGCCGGGGTCAGACCACGGGCTTGCCCGTGAGCTCCACCCCGGCGCCCCGCAGCTCCTCGAGCGCCCGCTCGGTCGTCTCCTTCGCCACGCCCGCCGTGAGGTCGAGCAGGACCTGCGTACGGAAGCCCTCCCGGGCCGCGTCGAGCGCCGTCGCCCGTACGCAGTGGTCCGTCGCGATCCCCACCACGTCGACCTCGGCCACGTCGTGCGCCCGGAGCCACTCGGCGAGCGTCACCCCGTTCTCGTCGCGCCCCTCGAAGCCGCTGTACGCCGCCTCGTACGCCCCCTTGTCGAAGACCGCGTCGATCGCGCCGGAGGCGACCGCCGGGGCGAAGTTCGGGTGGAAGCCGACGCCTTCGGTGCCGGCGACGCAGTGCACCGGCCAGGAGGTCACGTAGTCGGGGTCGGCGGAGAAGTGGTCGCCCGGGGCGACATGGTGGTCCCGGGTGGCCACGACGTGCCGGTACGCCGCGCCCGCCGCCTCCCCGACCAGGTCGGTGATGGCGGCGGCGACATCCGCTCCCCCCGCCACCGCGAGGCTGCCGCCCTCGCAGAAGTCGTTCTGAACGTCCACGACGATCAATGCGCGGTGCATGGCGGGTGTCCTTCGATGGGCGGGGCGGGGGGAATGGAAGGTGGCCGGCGGCGGGAACGGAGGGTTTCGTACGGGGGAATGGCTTCGAGCCTAGAGACTTCCCCCGCCCTTCGGGAGGGGGCCTCGCAGGGTGTTACAAGTCAGCCCCTATACGTACTCCGTCGGCAGCACCGGCTCGCCCCGCGACAGCTGGATCGCCGACATCGGCAGCCCCGCCCGCGCCGCGATGTGCCGCGCCCGGGCCGCTTCCAGCGGCTCGCGGGCCACCACGTCGCCGCCCTTCACCAGCTCCACGAGCAGCTGCCGGTCCGCCAGCTCGGCCGGGACCTGGCCCGTACCGACGACCTCGGCCTCCGCGACGCCGTCCGCGTCCGTCCGGCGCGCCGCCCACTTGCGGCCGCCGATCGAGGTCTTGCCGCCGAGCGACTTCTTGGCCACCGCCGTCAGCGGCGCCTTGGGGTCGGCCGACGTGGCCCGGGCGACCAGCTTGTAGACCATCGAGCAGGTCGGGTGCCCGCTGCCGGTGACCAGCTGCGTACCCACCCCGTACGCGTCGACCGGAGCCGCCGCGAGCGAGGCGATGGCGTACTCGTCCAGGTCCGAGGTGCACACGATCTTGGTGTCCTTCGCGCCCAGCTCGTCCAGCTGCGCCCGCACCCGGTGCGCCACCAGCAGCAGGTCCCCGGAGTCGATCCGTACGGCCCCGAGCTCCGTGCCCGCCACCTCGACGGCGGTACGGACGGCCTCGGCGATGTCGTAGGTGTCGACGAGCAGGGTCGTACCGCGGCCGAGGGTTTCCACCTGGGCCTGGAAGGCGTCCCGCTCGCTGTCGTGCAGCAGGGTGAAGGCGTGCGCGGAGGTCCCGACGGTCGGGATGCCGTACCGGAAGCCGGCCGCGAGGTCCGAGGTGGCCTCGAAGCCGCCGACGTACGCGGCGCGCGCGGAGGCGACGGCGGCCAGCTCGTGGGTGCGCCGGGCGCCCATCTCGATGAGCCGCCGCCCGCCGGCCGCGGCCGACATCCGGGAGGCGGCCGCCGCGATGGCCGAGTCGTGGTTGAGGATCGAAAGGATCACGGTCTCCAGGAGCACGCACTCCGCGAAGGAGCCCTCGACCCGCAGGATGGGGGAGCCGGGGAAGTACACCTCGCCCTCGGGGTAGCCCCAGATGTCACCCGAGAAGCGGTAGGAGGCCAGCCACTCCAGCGTCGGCTCGTCCACGATGTCCTGCTCGCGCAGGAAGCCGAGGACGCCCGCGTCGAAGCGGAAGTTCTCGACGGCGTCGAGGACCCGTCCGATGCCCGCCACCACGCCGTAGCGCCGGCCCTCGGGCAGACGACGGGTGAAGACCTCGAAGACGGAGCGCCGTTCGGCGGTGCCGCCCCGGAGGGCCGCCTGAAGCATGGTCAGCTCGTACTGGTCGGTGAAGAGCGCGGTCGACGGCACGTCCACCGGGAGCCCAAGGTCCGCAGCGTTCATGTCAGCGATGCTAGCAAAGAAATCGTCAGAGTGACGATTTCTAGCTCCGTTCGAGCGGCGCACGGGCCGACCCGGCTCTGCGACGACCTTCCCGAGGTGGCAGCATGGGTTCAGTGAGCGTCGCGCCAATTGAGATTGAACGTACGGAATCGGCCGAGGAGACCTTCGCCGTCGTCGAACCGGATGTGCCGTGGGTGACCCTCGTGCACAACGATCCGGTCAACCTGATGAGCTATGTGACCTACGTCTTCCAGGCGTACTTCGGTTACTCCAAGGACAAGGCGCACAAGCTGATGCTCGACGTGCACAACAAGGGCCGCGCGGTCGTCTCCAGCGGTACGCGCGAGGAGATGGAGCGGGACGTGCAGGCGATGCACGGCTACGGACTGTGGGCGACCCTCACCCAGGACCGCGGCTGATGGCCGGACACTTCGAGGCCCTGCCCGGCGGTGGCGCCGCCGTCGCGCTCGACGAGGTCGAGGTCTCCATCCTGCGCTCCCTCGCCGTCCAGCTCATGGAGCTGATCGGCCCCGGCGACGAGCCGGTGGAGGGCGAGGACCCGCTGGCCGCGCTCTTCGCCGAGGGCCCGAGCGAGGCCCCGAGCGACCCCGCGCTCAAGCGGCTCTTCCCCGACGCGTACGCGGACGAGAGCGACGAGCTGCGGTCGGCGTCGGCCGACTTCCGCCGCTACACCGAGAACGACCTGCGGACCGGCAAGAGGGAGCACGTCCTCGCCGTGATCCGCAGCCTCGACGCGCTCACCCCGGAGGGCGAGGGCGACGAGGTGGTCCTCAAGCTCACCGCCGACGAGTCCCGGGCCTGGCTCGGCGCGCTCAACGATCTGCGGCTGACGATCGGGACCCGGCTCGAAGTGACCGACGAGGACGAGGGCGGGGAGCTGTACCGGCTGCCCGACTCCGACCCCCGTAAGCCGATGGTGCTCGCGTACCTCTGGCTGGGCGCGCTCCAGGAGTCGCTCGTCGAGACGTTGCTGTCCGGCGCCTGATACCCGGCTGTCGACCGCCGCTCGCGTGCCGTTCGCTCAGCGGACACTCAAATCCGGATAACGAATACGTCACCAAAGTGTTCTTACTGGTCCTCTTGAGTGGCTTTTGTCTGCCTTTGGATGTGGCGTGCGTCACATTCGCGCTCCATGATCACTGTTTCCCCCGTGATAAATGTTCACGACCGCCGGGGACGCCACCCATGTTCCCGGGGGCGCTTTGACCGGCTGACCGCCGGTGGCACTCCATCCACATCCGGGGGGATCAGCATGGAGAAAGGCGCATCACCATGACCTCAGTGCAGGTCGACAAGCAGTACGACGGCAATGAGGCCGCGGACTCCGCCGACGGCGAGGGTTACCACCGGGCACTCGGCGCCCGCCAGATCCAGATGATCGCGATCGGCGGCGCCATCGGCACCGGACTCTTCCTCGGCGCGGGCAAGGGCATCTCCAAGGCGGGACCGAGTCTGATCCTCGCGTACGCCATCGCGGGCCTCGTCATCTTCTTCATCATGCGGGCGCTCGGCGAGCTCCTCATGTACCGGCCCGTGTCCGGCTCCTTCTCGGAGTACGCGCGGGAGTTCATCGGCCCGTTCTGGGGCTTCGTGACCGGCTGGACGTACTGGCTCTTCTGGGTCGTCACCGGCATCACCGAAGTCACCGCGGCCTCCGCGTACATGCAGTACTGGACCAAGGACGCGAACGGCTGGATCGATCAGCCGCAGTGGGTCTTCGCCCTGATCTTCACGGTCGTCCTGTTCCTCGCGAACCTGATCTCCGTCAAGCTCTTCGGCGAGCTCGAGTTCTGGTTCTCGATGGTCAAGGTCACCGCGATCGTCGGCATGATCCTGATCTGTGCCGGCGTCCTCACCATCGGCTTCTCCGACGCCGGTGACACCGCGTCGGTCAGCCTGCTCTGGTCCGAGGGCGGCTTCTTCCCCAAGGGCATCGGGTCCACCCTGATGACCCTGCAGATGGTGATGTTCGCCTTCCTCGCCGTCGAGCTGGTCGGTGTGACCGCGGGCGAGTCCAAGGACCCGAAGACCGTCCTGCCCAAGGCCATCAACACCGTGCCGTGGCGCATCGCCGTCTTCTACGTCGGCGCGCTGATCATGATCCTGTCGGTCGTCCCGTGGACCCACTTCCAGCCCGGCATCTCCCCGTTCGTCGCGGCCTTCGAGAAGATGGGCCTCGGCATCGGCGCCGCGATCGTGAACTTCGTCGTCCTGACCGCCGCGCTCTCCTCCTGCAACTCGGGCATGTACTCCACCGGCCGCATGCTGCGCGACCTCGCACTCAACGGCCAGGGCCCGAAGTTCTTCACCAAGCTCACCAAGAACGGCCTGCCGCTGGTCGGCACCTCGTTCTCGGCCGGGCTGATGCTGGTCGGCGTCTGGATCAACTACCAGTGGCCCGGCGACGCGTTCAACTACGTCGTCTCCTTCGCGACCATCTCCGGCATGTGGGCCTGGATCATGATCCTGGTCTGCCAGGTCCGCTTCCGCCTCAAGGCCGACCGCGGCGAGCTGCCCCAGTCGTCCTTCAAGGCGCCCGGCGGCATCTGGCTCAGCGTGTTCTCGCTCGCCTTCATCGGCATGGTCATCGTGATGATGGGCATCGACAAGGACGCGCGGATCTCGTTGTACTGCGCCCCGCTGTGGGGCCTGATCCTCGGTGTCTCGTACCTGATCCTCAAGGCGCGGAACCCGCAGGGCGCGGCTTTCGTCAAGCGCTCCTGACCTGCTCCGTCTCGGCATTCGGGCCGTTCCGTACCACTCCTCGGTACGGGACGGCCCGTCTGCTTATCCTGTCGCCATGCTGACCATCACCCGGGCCCTGTACGACCAGATCGTGGAGCACTCCCGCGCGGACCACCCCGACGAGGCCTGCGGCGTGGTCGCGGGTCCCGTCGGCAGCGGCCGCCCCGAGCGGTTCATCCCGATGCTGAACGCGGCGCGCTCGCCCACGTTCTACGAGTTCGACTCGGCCGACCTGCTGAAGCTCTACCGCGAACTGGACGACCGGGACGAGGAGCCCGTGATCATCTACCACTCGCACACCGCCACCGAGGCCTACCCGTCCCGCACCGACATCACGTACGCGAACGAGCCCGGCGCCCACTACGTCCTGGTCTCCACCGCCGACACCGACGGCGCGGGCCCCTTCCAGTTCCGCTCGTACACGATCGTCGAGGGCGTGGTGGCGGAGGAGGACGTGAAGGTCGTCGAGGAGTACGACGTCTGAGACACTGACGCGACCAACAGGGCGGCAGGACCCAGGAAGCCGGTGCGTAATCCGGCGCGGTCCCGCCACTGTGACCGGCCCCTTTCGCGAGGGGCCGGGAGCCAGGAACTGACCTGCCGCCTCTCACCACCGACTGGGGACGTGGAAATCCCCGGAGGAGGCTCGTCGTGCTGACCTGGCACCGCCGTATCCTGCTGCCCGCCGTCGCGCTCGTACCGCTGCTCGCCGCCTGCGCGGCACCCGCGGACCAGGCCGCCGCCCCTTCCGGCAAGGCCGCGCCGGGATTCCCGTACACCGTCGCCAACTGCGGTGTGAAGACGACCTATCAGGCGCCCCCGAAGCGGGCCGTGACGATGAACCAGCACGTCACCGAGGTGATGCTCGCCCTCGGTCTGGAGAAGTCCCTCGTCGGCACCGCCTATCTGGACGACCGGATCCTGCCCGCGTACAAGAAGGCGTACGACGCGGTGCCGGTGCTCGCGAAGGAGTACCCCTCCAAGGAGGCCCTGCTCGCCGCCAACCCCGACTTCGTGTACGGCGGTTACGCCAGCGCCTTCGACGCCAAGGCCGGGCGCGGCCGGGACGACCTGAAGGCGACGGGCATCGACAGCCGCCTGAACATGGAGTACTGCCCCTCCGGCGCCTCTTCCCTGGCCGACCTCTACCGGGAGGTCGACGAGGTCGCCAGGACCGGCGTCCCCGAGCGCGTGGCGTAATCGCGTGGTCGCGAGGCGTCACGGTGCGGTGCTAGACTTCGAAGGTCCGCTGGCAACAACCAAGTTGGCGGCACTGGCGGGTCGCTGACCTGCCCGGCGGTCGGGAGGATCGTCGCACCGGACGGACGTAAGCGCCGTCAAACCCTTCGGAGTGATCCAGAGGGGAGTCTCCGGCCCCGGGTGGGAGAGAGCTCCAAGACTACGGCTCCACGACGACCGTAGGCATGAGGAACCGCGAAGCGGCGGTTCTTGACGACCGGGCCCTCTATGGCGCTCCCGACCGTCAAGAACCGCCGCTTCGCCGTCATGCCCCTCTCCGACGCGGTCCTCGGCGTCCGCGTCCCGGCCGCCGCCGACAAGCTCGCCCCCCAGCTCCACCCGGCCCGATGACGGCCGCGATCCCGCCTGCGGCGGGCAAGGCGGGGCCGGGGACGGGGCCGGGGACGGCGCCGCGCCCGGGCGCGGGCGGCGCCCGGCCCGCCGCGCCGGCGGGCGGGGCGGATCCTGCGGATCCGGCGCCGGGCGGCACACCGTTCGCCCGGGTGGCCGGGCTCTGCGGCTCGGCGCCGGACGACCCCGCCCGCCGGCGCCCGCCCCCCTACGGGCTCGTCGTCGCGGGGCTTGTCGTCGCCCTCGCGGGGGCCGTCGTCGCGGGCGTCGCGCTCGGCTCCGTGCGGATACCGGTGGGCCAGGTCGTCGAGACCCTCACCGGCCGCGCCGCCCCCTCCCCGTACCGCACGATCGTGCTCGACGTCCGGCTGCCGCGCGTGCTGCTCGGCGCGGTCGTCGGCGCCGGGCTCGCCGTCGTCGGCGCCGTCCTGCAGGCCCTGGTCCGCAACCGGCTCGCCGACCCCTTCCTCCTCGGGATCTCCTCAGGGGCGTCCGCCGGGGCCGTTCTCGTCCTGGTCCTCGGCGTCGGCGGCGGGGTCACCACCACCGTCGCCATGCCCGCCGGGGCCTTCGCGGGCGCGCTGTTCGCCCTCTTCCTCGTCTACGCCCTGGCCCGGCGCGGCTCCACCATGACCGGCGCCCGGCTGGTCCTCGCGGGCGTCGCCGTCTCGTACGTCCTGTCCGCGCTGAGCACGCTGCTCCTCGTCCTCTCCGCCCGCCCCGAGCACTTCCAGGAGGCGATGTTCTGGTCCCTCGGCGGCCTGGGCAGCGCCCGCTGGGGCTCCCTCGCCCTGCCCGCCGTCGTCGTCGCGCTCGGCACCGCGGTCCTGGTCGCCCTCGCCCGCCCGCTCGACCTGCTCCTCGTCGGCGAGGAGGGCGCGACCGTCCTCGGCCTGGACACCGCCCGCTTCCGCGCGGCCGTCTTCGTCCTGGCCTCGCTCCTCACCGCCGTGATGGTCTCGGTCAGCGGCGCCGTCGGCTTCGTCGGCCTGATGGTCCCGCACGCCGCCCGGATGGCCGTCGGCGCCCCGCACCGCCGCCTCCTGCCGGTCGCCGCGCTCGGCGGCGCGGTCGCCCTGATCCTGGCCGACCTCGCGGCCCGTACCGTCGCCGCGCCCCAGGACATCCCCGTCGGCGTCCTCACCGCCCTCATCGGCGGCCCGTTCTTCCTCTGGCTCATGCGCCGCCGCCCGGAAGGGAGCCCGGTATGACCGAGCTACGCACGCGGGATCTCTCGTACGGGACACGCCTGCACGGCGTCGACCTCACCGCCCGCCCCGGCGAGACCGTCGGACTCGTCGGCCCCAACGGCAGCGGCAAGACCACCCTCCTGCGCTGCGTCTACGGCACCCTCGCCCCCACCGCCGGCCGGATCCTCCTCGACGGCGACGACCTGGCCGCTCTCGGCCCCAAGGCGCGCGCCCGCCGGATCGCGACCGTCCCGCAGGACGGCTCCACCGAGTTCGAGCTGACCGTCCACGAACTGGTCGCCCTCGGCCGCTCCCCGCACAAGCGCTTCTGGGAGGGCGACACGGCCGCCGACCGGACCCGCGCCGAGGCCGCTCTCGCCCGGGTCGGCATCGCCGAGCTCGCCGACCGGCCGTACCCCACCCTCAGCGGCGGCGAACGCCAGCGCGCCCTGGTCGCCCGGGCCCTCGTCCAGGACCCGGCGCTGCTCGTCCTGGACGAGCCCACCAACCACCTCGACATCCGCTATCAGCTCGAAGTCCTCAGCCTCGTACGCCACTTGGGCACCACCAACCTCCTCGCCCTGCACGACCTCAACCTCGCCGCCGCCTACTGCGACCGCCTCTACGTCCTGGAGCGCGGCCGGGTGATCGCCGAAGGAGCACCCGCCGAGGTCCTCACGCCGGCTCTCCTCAGGGCGGTGTACGGGGTGGAAGCCGAGGTCATCCCGCATCCGAGGACCGGCACGCCGACCGTCTTCTACCTGCCCGGTCCGCCAGTCGAGCACGAACCGTCCGTCATGTGAGATCACATTCCGAAACCCGGACCGGGAATCGATACGATGACCGCATGGTTCCCCACGACGTGAGCGAAGTGACGACGTCGGGCAGCGTGCTGCTCGTGGCGCGGCTGCACGTCGACCTGTGCCGACTCGCCAGCGCGATGTGAGCGGGTGCGCCCCCGAGCGCACCGAGGAGCACCACCCCGCGCGGGGGCGAACAGCCGCGCGCCTTTCACGCCACTCCCGACTCCCGAAAACAGGAGCCCACGCCATGGCCATCGAGGTCCGCATCCCGACCATCCTCCGCACCTACACCGACGGCGAGAAGGCCGTCGCGGGCAGCGGTGCGACGCTCGCCGAGCTCTTCGCCGACCTGGAGACGCGCCACGCCGGGATCGAGGCCCGCATCGTGGACAACGGCCAGCTGCGCCGCTTCGTCAACGTCTACCTCAACGACGAGGACGTCCGCTTCCTCGACGGCATCGACACCAAGCTGACCGACGGCGACAACGTCACGATCCTGCCGGCCGTGGCCGGCGGCATGGTCTGATCCACATGCGTTACGACTCCCCGCTCGCGGCGGTCGGCAACACGCCCCTGGTCCGCCTGCCCCGGCTCTCCCCGTCGGACGACGTCCGCATCTGGGCCAAGCTGGAGGACCGCAACCCGACCGGCTCGGTCAAGGACCGCCCCGCGCTCCACATGGTCGAGCAGGCGGAGAAGGACGGCCGGCTCACCCCCGGGTGCACCATCCTGGAGCCGACCAGCGGCAACACCGGGATCTCGCTGGCGATGGCGGCGAAGCTCAAGGGCTACCGCATCGTCTGCGTCATGCCGGAGAACACCAGCGAGGAGCGGCGCCAGCTGCTCGCCATGTGGGGCGCCGAGATCATCTCGTCCCCGGCGGCCGGCGGGTCGAACACGGCGGTACGGGTCGCCAAGGAGCTGGCGGCGGAGAACCCCTCGTGGGTGATGCTCTACCAGTACGGCAACCCGGACAACGCGGGCGCCCACTACGCCACCACGGGCCCGGAGATCCTGGCGGACCTCCCCTCCATCACCCACTTCGTGGCGGGCCTGGGCACCACCGGCACCCTGATGGGCGTCGGCCGCTACCTGCGCGAGCACAAGCCGGACGTCAAGATCGTCGCCGCCGAACCCCGGTACGACGACCTGGTGTACGGGCTGCGGAACCTGGACGAGGGCTTCGTCCCCGAGCTGTACGACGCCTCCGTCCTCACCTCCCGCTTCTCGGTCGGCTCGGCCGACGCGGTCACCCGCACCCGGGACCTCCTCCAGCAGGAGGGCATCTTCGCCGGCGTCTCCACGGGCGCGGCCCTCCACGCGGCGATCGGCGTCGGCCAGAAGGCCCTGAAGGCGGGCGAGACCGCGGACATCGCCTTCGTGGTCGCGGACGGCGGCTGGAAGTACCTGTCGACGGGCCTGTACACGGCAAAGACGACGGAAGAGGCAATCGAAACGGTCCAGGGCCAGCTCTGGGCGTAGGGCACAACGGACGGCGCCCTAGCGGGCGCCTCCGCCCGGACGGCCCCGCGGCCCGGGTGCGGCGCCCTTTCAAGGCCCCGCATCCCGGTTCCCGTAACGCACCCGCTCAAGCCAAATGGCGGACCTGGTCCCAAACGACCGGGTCCGCCGTCCCCACCCTCCGCCGGAACTCCCACACCGGGACCTCCCGCAACTCATCGGTCTCCAGAAAACTGGGCCGCCCGTGCGCGTCCCCCACGGACCCCGGCGGCAGCGCGATGACCCCCGGCCGCTCGTCGTGGTACTTGCTGGTGATCTTGGCGACCAGCGCGGAGTCCCCGCGCAGCGCGAGCACCAGGCAGGGCCGGTCCTTGGACCCGGGCCCGTCCTCGTAGGGCACGTCGGCCCACCAGATCTCGCCCGCAAGGGGGAGCCGCGCGGGCGCCTTCCCCGGCGGCCGTGTCCGGACGGGGGGCCGCGCGGGCGGGCGCGTCCGCCCCCCAGGCCGCTGCCCCGGCCGACCCCCAGGCCGCCGGCCCGACCGCTTCAAGCCGTCCGCCAGCGCCACCACCAGCGCGATCACCACGACCGCGACGAGCGCCGGCCACCAGGACGTGTCCATACCCCAAGACGTTACCGGCCGCCCGGACCCCGCGCCCTCCCGCCCCAGGTCCATCCGAACCGGTGACAGAGCCCGTGAGTTCGCCCACAACGAGCCGCCGCGGAGGAGCGACGGACGGGGTCGCGCCTTACGCTCGACGCATCGCAAGACCTCCCCCGCCGCTCTCCGCCCTCGGAGGTTCACGCTTCATGAAGCTCACCGTCGTCGGCTGCTCCGGGTCGTTCCCGTCCGCGGACTCGGCCTGTTCGAGCTACCTCGTAGAGGCCGACGGCTTCCGGCTGCTCCTCGACATGGGCAACGGCGCCCTCGGCGAGCTGCAGCGCCACATCGGTCTGTACGACCTCGACGCCATCTTCCTCAGCCACCTCCACGCCGACCACTGCATCGACATGTGCGGCTACTTCGTCGCGCGCTACTACCGCCACGAGGGCGGCCGCTGCGCCCAGATCCCGGTCTTCGCCCCGGAGGGCGCCGAGCAGCGCCTGACCACGGCGTACGCGGACACCCCCTCGGACAAGTCGATGAGCGAGGTCTTCGACTTCCGGACGCTGAAGTCGGGCTCCTTCGAGATCGGCCCGTTCTCGGTCCGTACGGAGAAGGTGTGCCACCCGGTGGAGGCGTACGGCATCAGGATCGAGCACGGCGGCCGTTCGCTGACGTACTCCGGTGACACGGGAGCCTGCGAGTCCCTGCACGAACTCGCGGAGGGTGCGGACCTGTTCCTGTGCGAGGCGTCGTTCACGCACGGCAAGGAGGACGTCCCGGACCTCCACCTCAACGGCCGCGAGGCGGGCGCGGAGGCGGCCCGCTCCTCGGTGGGCCGGCTGGTCCTGACCCACATCCCGCCGTGGACGGACGGCCGGCAGAACCTGACGGACGCCCGCGCGCTGTACGACGGCCCGTCGGAGCTGGCGTACACCGGCGCGGTGTACGAGGTCTGAGACGTAGGACCACGGCGAAGGCCCCCGGAACCTGGACGGTTCCGGGGGCCTTCGTACGTCACGAGATACGAGATACGAGCTAGGAGGTCACGTCAGGCTCACGCCTTGGTGAGGTCCTCGAGCTCCTCGTCGGACTCGCGGCCCGGGGTGGGGAGGTTGAACTTGGTGATCGCGAAGCGGAAGACCACGTAGTAGATCGCGGCGAAGACCAGACCGATCGGGATGATCAGCCAGGGCTTCGTGGCCAGGTTCCAGTTCAGCAGGTAGTCGATCCCGCCTGCCGAGAAGGTGAAGCCGGCGTGCACACCGAGCGCCCAGGTCACGGCCATCGAGATGGCGGTGAGGACCGCGTGGATCACGTACAGCACCGGAGCGATGAACATGAAGGTGAACTCGATCGGCTCCGTGATGCCGGTGACGAACGAGGTCAGCGCGAGCGAGACCATCATGCCCATGACTGCCTTGCGGCGCTCCGGGCGAGCGGCGTGGGCGATGGCGATCGCGGCGGCCGGGAGGCCGAACATCATGATCGGGAAGAAGCCGGACATGAAGATTCCGGCGCTCGGGTCACCGGCGAAGAAGCGGTTCAGGTCGCCGTGGACGACCTCGCCGGCCGCGTTGGTGAAGTCGCCGATCTGGAACCAGGAGACGGTGTTCACGAACTGGTGCATGCCGACCGGGATCAGCGCGCGGTTGATCAGGCCGAAGAGGCCGGCACCGCCGGCGCCGAGGCCGGTCATCCACTCGCCGAAGCTGGAGATGCCGTTGCCGATGGGCTCCCAGACCAGGCCGAAGACGACACCGACGAGGGTGCCGACGAAGGCCATGATGATCGGGACGAGGCGGCGGCCGTTGAAGAAGCCGAGCCAGTCGACCAGCTTGGTGCGGTGGAACTTCTGCCACAGGACGGCGGAGATCAGACCCATCAGGATGCCGCCGAGGACGCCCGGGTTGTTGTACGTCGCGGCGACGTCGACACCCTTGTTGGCGGTGGTGTTGACGACGGCCTCGGTGACCGGGAAGGCCTTGAGGACGTTGTTGTAGACCAGGAAGCCGACGAGGGCGGCCAGGGCGGTGGAGCCGTCGGCCTTCTTGGCGAAGCCGATGGCCACGCCTATGCAGAACAGCAGGGGCAGGTTGGCGAAGACTGCGTCACCGGCCGTGGCGAACACGGAGGCGACCTTGTCCCACCCGAGACCGTCCTTGCCGAAGACATCAGGCTGGCCGAGACGGAGCAAGATACCCGCGGCCGGCAGAACGGCGATCGGCAGCTGCAGGCTGCGACCGACCTTCTGCAGGCCCTGGAACAGGCCGGATCCGCGCTTCTTCGCGGGAGCGGCGGCCTGGGCGGTGGCCGTACTCATCAACTTCCTCCAGTAAGGCAAGGCGCCGCCAGAGGTCAGTGAAAAGGGGGTGACGGCGGCGTCTCGTGGAACGCGGTGGACTGGACCGCGTGGTCTACACCAATGAGTGGTGTAGACCAGTTTTAGCACGTGACACTTAGATAAGGAACCTGCGAATTCTGTGTGGTTGGGCCGTCGCGCGGCGTGAACGACGAAAGGCCCCCGGACCATCAGGTCCGAGGGCCTTGCGCGTCGTCAGGACTCGGGGCGAAAGCCCTGAAGCTGCTGCTGGAGCGGCTACGCCTTGGTCACGTCCTGCTCCATCTGCTCCGCCACTTCCTCCGGCTCGCGGCCCGGTGTCGGGAGGTTGAACTTGATGATCGCGAACCGGAAGATCACGTAGTACACGACCGCGAAGCCGAGCCCGATCGGAATGATCAGCCAGGGTTTCGTCGCCAGGTTCCAGTTGATCACGTAGTCGATCAGGCCGGCCGAGAAGCTGAAGCCGTCCTTCACGCCCAGCGCCCACGTCACGGCCATCGAGACACCCGTCAGGACGGCGTGGATCGCGTACAGGACCGGGGCGATGAAGAGGAACGAGTACTCGATCGGCTCGGTGATGCCGGTGACGAACGAGGTCAGGGCGACCGACAGCATCAGGCCGCCGACCTCCTTGCGGCGGCTCGCCCGCGCGCAGTGGGTGATCGCCAGGGCCGCCGCCGGGAGGGCGAACATCATGATCGGGAAGAAGCCGGTCAGGAACTGGCCGGCCTCCGGATCGCCCCCGAGGAACATCGGGATGTCGCCGTGGACCACCTGGCCGTCCGGCCGCTCGTAGGTGCCGAACTGGAACCAGATCGGCACGTTCAGGAACTGGTGCAGGCCGATCACCAGCAGCGCACGGTTGGCGACACCGAAGATGCCCGAACCCCAGGCGCCCAGCCCCACCAGCCAGTCGCTGAAGTTCTCGAGGCCGTCGCCGATCGGCGGCCAGACCCACAGGCACAGGGACGCGAAGGCGATCGAGACGAAGGTCATGATGATCGGCACGAGCCGGCGGCCGTTGAAGAAGCCCAGCCAGTCCACCAGCCTCACCCGGTGGTAGCGCTGCCAGAACCAGGCCGCGAGCAGACCGATGATGATGCCGCCGAAGACGCCCGGGTTCTGGTACGTGTAATCGCTGAAGGCCTGCTCGGGCGCCAGACAGCCGCCGTTGATGTCCGCCGTGCCCGGCGGGCAGTCCTCGGGGAACTGGCGCAGCACGTTGTAGTAGACGAGGAAGCCGACGACCGCCGCGAGCGCCGTCGACCCGTCCGCCTTCTTGGCGAGGCCGATCGCCACACCGACGCAGAACAGCAGGGGCAGCCCCAGATTGCCGTCGAGCAGCGCACCACCGGCGCCCGCCATCACCTTGGCGACGTTGTCCCAGCCCAGACCGTCGGCGCCGAAGACGTCCGGCTGCCCGAGCCGGTTGAGGATGCCGGCCGCCGGCAGTACGGCGATGGGGAGCTGGAGGCTGCGCCCCATCTTCTGCAGCCCTTGGAAGAGGCCGCCCCAGATCGATTTCTTCGGCGCGGCGGCCGGGCTGTCCGTACTCATCGGCGTCCTCCCATACCCGGAACGGACCGGGCCCGAATCGCGTTGCAGACTGGTGTAGACCAGTTGCGATAGGCTCCCGGAGCCCGCCGAGGGCAGGCCGCCGGTGATCGTCATCATTCGGCAGAACGAGGGCATTCGCTCGCGAAGTTGGGCCAACCGTGGGTTACCGTGACAACGCGGACCGTCGGTGCGCCGAGACTCACGTTCTTGGAACAGGAACGGACAGGGAGAAAGACATGGCCAGCAAGGCTGAGAAGATCGTCGCCGGGCTCGGCGGCATCGACAACATCGAAGAGGTCGAGGGCTGCATCACCCGCCTCCGCACCGAGGTCATCGACCCGAGCCTCGTCGACGACGCCGCGCTCAAGGCCGCCGGCGCGCACGGCGTCGTGAAGATGGGCACCGCGATCCAGGTCGTCATCGGCACCGACGCCGACCCGATCGCCGCCGACATCGAAGACATGATGTGAGCAGCTGACTCCCTCCGACGGGGGCCCGGTCCGACAGGGGACCGGGCCCTCGTCGTATGCGGCCCTTCCGCGACGCCGGGCCCCGGTCCCGGGCGGCGCGGGGCCCGGTCCCCGGCCCGTCTCGTACGGCTCCGGGCCCCCTCCCCGTACGGCCCCGGGCCCCTCCCAGTGCGGGCCCCGCCTCCCTCCCCGTACGGCTCCGGGCCCCCTCCCCGTACGGCTACGCTCGTGACATGTCTCGTATCGACGGCCGTACCCCCGAACAGCTCCGCCCCGTCACCATCGAACGCGGATGGAGCAAGCACGCAGAGGGCTCCGTCCTCATCTCCTTCGGCGACACCAAGGTCTTCTGCACCGCCTCCGTCACCGAAGGCGTCCCGCGCTGGCGCAAGGGCAGCGGCGAGGGCTGGGTCACCGGCGAGTACTCGATGCTCCCGCGCGCCACCAACACCCGCGGCGACCGCGAGTCCGTCCGCGGCAAGATCGGCGGCCGCACGCACGAGATCTCCCGCCTCATCGGGCGCTCGCTCCGCGCCGTCATCGACTACAAGGCCCTCGGCGAGAACACCATCGTCCTCGACTGCGACGTCCTCCAGGCCGACGGCGGCACCCGCACCGCCGCCATCACCGGCGCGTACGTCGCCCTCGCCGACGCCGTCGCCTGGGGTCAGAAGAAGAAGCTGATCAAGGCCGGCCGCAAGCCGCTCACCGGCACCGTCGCCGCCGTCAGCGTCGGCATCGTCGACGGAGAGCCGCTCCTCGACCTCTGTTACGAGGAGGACGTCCGCGCCGAGACCGACATGAACGTCGTCTGCACCGGCGACGGCCGCTTCGTCGAGGTCCAGGGCACCGCCGAGGCCGAGCCCTTCGACCGCAAGGAGCTCAACGCCCTCCTCGACCTCGCGTCCGGCGGCTGCGCCGAACTCGCCGAGATCCAGCGCAAGGCCCTCGAAGGAACTCTCTAGGGAAGCCCAGTAGGGACCCGGTCGGGACCCGGCAGGGAACCCGATACGGAACTCTCCAGGCCGCCACGGCGTCATCATGGGCACGGGCGTACGGCATTCCATCCGTACGCCCGTCATCCATATCCCCAGGGGAGGACTCGTCTTGAAGCGCCGTCTCGCACTCGCCATGGCCTCGGCAGCCGTACTCACCACCACCCTCGTCGGCTGCGGAGCACTCGACAAGGCACTGGACTGTGTCGCGACCGCCGACGCGATAGCCACCAGCGTCGACAAGCTCTCGCAGGCCGCCTCCAACGCCTCGAACGACCCGACGCAGCTCAACGAGGCCCTGGACGACATCTCCACGGAGCTGGGCAACCTCAAGGACACGACGGACAACGCCGACCTGTCCAAGGCGGTGGACGACCTCACGAAGGGCGTCGAAACCGTCCGTACGGCCGTCAAGGAGGGCGACGCGACGCCGGACATCACGCCGATCACGGACGCGGCCACCGAGATCGGCAAGGTCTGCACCCCGGGATAATCGGGAGCATGACCCGTCTGATCCTCGCCACCCGCAACGCTGGAAAGATCACCGAACTCCACGCGATCCTCGCCGACGCAGGTCTCACCCACGACCTCGTCGGCGCGGACGCGTACCCGGAGATCCCCGACGTGAAGGAGACCGGCGTCACCTTCGCCGAGAACGCCCTCCTCAAGGCCCACGCCCTCGCCCAGGCGACCGGCCTGCCGGCCGTCGCCGACGACTCCGGCCTCTGCGTCGACGTCCTGAACGGCGCCCCCGGCATCTTCTCGGCCCGCTGGTCCGGCACCCACGGCGACGACCGCGCCAACCTGAACCTGCTCCTGGCCCAGCTCGCCGACATCGACGACACGCACAGGGCCGCCCACTTCGCCTGCGCGGCGGCCCTGGCCCTCCCGGACGGCACGGAACGCGTGGTCGAGGGCCGCATGCGGGGCGTGTTGCGCCACGCCCCCGTCGGCACGAACGGCTTCGGCTACGACCCGATCCTCCAGCCGGACGGCTACGAGGTGACGTGCGCGCAGCTGTCCCCGGAGGAGAAGAACGCGATCAGCCATAGGGGGAAGGCGTTCAGGGCGCTGGTACCGGTGGTGCGGGAGCTGTTGGGCTGACACGAGAGGGGCCGCCCAATGTCGGGCGGCCCCTCTGCACGTGTGCGGCCGGTGGGATTCGAACCCACACGGGATTTCTCCCACGGCGATCTAAACGCCGCTTGGCTGCCAGTTACAACACGGCCGCGTGCACGGCCATGGTAGCGGTCACCCCGCGTTCGCTTGAGGGGTACGTCGGCGTCCGCCTCGGCACCAGGTATCGGTGACTGCGTGACAGTTGGGGCACAGCAGCCGCAGGTTCTCGGCGCGGTCGTCGCTCCAGTCGCCGTCGATGTGATCGACCTCCAGCGTCATGGGCTTGCCCAGCCATGCGGGTTCGGTGCCGCACATCGTGCACCGCTCCGGAACACCGATCTCGGAGAGGGCGCGACGCAGGTGGGCGGACTTGGTTCGGTACTTGCCGTCGTGCTTCACCAGTAGATCCACGGCCTTGCGCGGTGGATTCGTTCCGGGCTTGGCGGCCTGATGAGCTTGCCCCAGGAAGTGTGCCGTCGAGAGGCGATCCTCGGCGATCCACTGCTTCAGGGACTCCTTCTGGCTTGAGCTCTCCGGTCTGCCCAGGCGGCGCAGGGTCTCCGCGAGGGAAATTGAACCAGCCACGGCACGGGCGAGTTCGGCAGCCGTCGGACGGGGGCCGCTCCTGCGGTAGCCACGTCGATGGAGATGCGAGACATCGATTCCGTAGTGCGCGAATCGGCGCCACAGATATTGGCGCAAGCGCCCGTACGGTCGCGTGCCGAAGAAGGCGATGACCTCCTCGATGTCACTGCATTTAGCGGCGGCCTCGATCAGCCGCTCCCGTGTGTAGCGGACTCCCTCGCTCATGCGCGGCGCCCCTTCGCTCGTCCCCGGTACGTGTCTGTCGTCGAGTGGCAGTTAGGGCAGAGGAGCCGTAGGTTCTCGATGCGGTTGTTGCGCCAGTTTCCGTCGATGTGATCGACCTCAAGCGGGAGCGGGTATCCGAGCCACGTCGGTTCGATCCCGCAGAGGGCGCAGTGCTCGGTGACACCCGTCGACCTGAGTGCGGCCTTCAGACGACTGCCCGGGACCCGTCGAGCTTGGCTCGGAACCTGTTCGATGAGCAGGGCCTCGGGAGTGGCCTTTCGGACGCTCCTGCCCGCCTTGGGCGGAGGCCGAAAGTGCGAGGTGTCGATGCCGTAGGCCTTGATGCGGCGGCTGATGTTCGTGTGATGGCCGCCGACGAGGTCGAGGCCCAGCCGCCGCAGAACCTCGTTCACGCTCGTCGACACCGCAACCACCGGCTCAAGGACCTCCCGCGTCCACTTCGCCCCCTCCCGCTCGAAGTGCGACGTGTCCACCCCCAGCCTCCGCATCCGGTCCCTCACATACCGCCGCGACCCACCCTTCGGATCCACCCCCAGCTTCCCCAGCGCCTCCGACAGCGTGCGTGACGTGCTCGCCGCTGCCGCGAGCCGTTCCCGCGTGTACGGACTTTCCGGCATCCCCATGACCCCTCCGCCCCGGCCACCTGTTCGTGGTCTCGTACGGAGTAACGAGCCGAATATCGGACGGTCACGTCATAGCGCGTTCGAAATGCGGAACGGCCCGCGCCGCTTCCGAAGAGCGGTGCGGGCCGTTCCGGCGCGGGATCGTCAGATGCCCAGGTCCTTGATGATCTTGGCGACGTGGCCCGTCGCCTTCACGTTGTACAGCGCGCGTTCGACCTTGCCGTCCTCGTCCACCACGATCGTCGAGCGGATCACGCCCGTCACCACCTTGCCGTACAGCTTCTTCTCGCCGAACGCGCCGTACGCCTCCAGCGTCTCCTTCGACGGGTCGCCGACCAGCGTGACCTTCAGGTGCTCCTGCTCGCGGAACTTCGCCAGCTTCTCCGGCTTGTCCGGCGACACGCCGATGACGTCGTAGCCGGCGCCCGCCAGCAGGTCCAGGTTGTCCGTGAAGTCGCAGGCCTGCTTGGTGCAGCCCGGGGTGAGCGCCGCCGGGTAGAAGTAGACGATGACCTTGCGGCCCTTGTGGTCCGCGAGCGATATCTCGTTGCCGTCCGCGTCGGGCAGGGTGAAGGCGGGGGCGGTGTCGCCGGGCTGAAGTCGCTCGCTCATGGCTCTCCTCGGGTGTCTGGGCGTACACACCCGAGCCTAATGGGGGCCTGAGACAGACCGCGGACCCAGAAACTGAGAGACTGTCCGTCAAGGACCGATTACGACTACGGAGGCAGCGCGGTGTCGGACGCCAGGACCCCTGCGCAGATCGAGGCGGACATCGTCCGCCGGCGCGACCAGCTCGCCGCAACTCTCGACGAGATCGGCATTCGGGTGCACCCGAAGACCATCGTCGGCGACGCGAAGGCGAGGGTCGCCTCCACGGTCGACCAGACCGCCGGCCGCGCGTTCGCCGCCGTCAACCGGACCGTCTCGGATGTGAAGGCCCGCTTCACGCACGAGGACGGCGCGCCGCGGCTGGAGCGGGTGGTTCCGGTGGCGCTCGTCGCCGTGGCCCTCGTCGGGCTGCTCGCCGTTTCCGCGCGCAAGCGCGGGGGATGACGCCGGGGATGACGCGGGGGATGAGCCGGGGACGCCCCGGGTTGTCCCCTCCCGAGTACGGCCTACGGCCCCGGGCAGGTAGGTTCGGACCGTGAGCGACAACACCCACGACAAGCTGCCCATCCGGATGCTGCACGACCGCGTCCTGGTCCGGACCGACTCCCCCGAGGGGGAGCGGCGCTCCGGCGGCGGCATCCTGATCCCGGCGACCGCCGCCGTCGGCCGTCGGCTGGCCTGGGCCGAGGTCGTCGCGGTCGGCCAGAACGTCCGTACGGTCGAGACCGGTGACCGGGTCCTGTACGACCCCGAGGACCGCGCCGAGGTGGAGGTGCGGGGCGTCGCGTACGTACTGATGCGGGAGCGCGACCTGCACGCGGTCGCCGCGGACCGGTTCGAGGGGTCCAAGGACACCACCGGGCTGTACCTGTAGCAAGTTCGTCCTTGAGGCCTGGTGACCGGTGTCACCAGGCCTTTTGTCTGTTCTTTGCTACTGTGGAGACACCCGACGAGACGCGCCGTACCGGGCCCCACGCACCACAGGCAAAGACGACGCACCCCTGTTGTTCTGTCTCGCGGAGGTGTTCGTCGTCATGGCCTGGGTCCTTCTCATCGTTGCCGGTCTGCTCGAGGTCGGCTGGTCGATCGGCATGAAGTACACGGACGGGTTCACCCGTCTCTGGCCGAGCGTCTTCACGGGCCTCGGGATCGTCGCCTCCATGATGCTGTTGTCGCACGCCGCCAAGACGCTGCCGATCGGTACCGCGTACGGCGTCTGGGTCGGTATCGGCGCGGCCGGTGCGGCGGTGCTCGGCATGGTGGTGCTCGGTGAGCCGGCGACCGCCGCCCGGATCTTCTTCGTCTGTCTGCTGCTGGTGGCCGTGGTCGGCCTGAAGGCGACCTCGGGTCACTGACCCGGCAGCGGAAGCGGTAGGGGCAGCGGCGACGGCGGGGGCAGTGGCTGGCCGGGGCCGGGGCCGGTCTCAGGGCCGATGTCGGGGCCGATGTCGGGGACCGGGGCGAAGCCCGTGTCGGGGCCGGGGCCCGGCCTCGGATCAGCGCCAGGAGCCTGCTCCTGTCCCGGACCCCGTCCCTGCCCCGGTCCCTGCCCCGGCCCCTCTCCCTGTCCCGGGCGTCGCGGGCGTTCCGGGCCCGCCTGTGCCGTCTCCTCCTCCGGTCCCCGCTCGTGGGCCTGGCCCTCGTCCCCCTCGGCCGGCATGCCCGGCTGTGCGGGATCGAGCGGTGCCAGCCACTCCTCCGCGCCTTCGCCCAGCTGGAGTTCGAACTCCCGCGGCTCCGTTCCCGCCAGCGCCTCCCGGGTGAACTGGGCCCAGACCTCCGCGGGCGCCCCGCCCCCGTTGATCCGGGGCAGCCCCAGCGCCCCGTAGAGCGGTTTCTGCTCGCCCGACTCCGGGTCCTGGCCCATCATCGTGACCACCGTCGCGAGGTCCGGGGTGTAGCCCGCGAACCAGGCGGCCTTGTCGTCCTCGGCCGTGCCCGTCTTGCCCGCCGCGGGTCGCCCGGCCGCCAGCGCCGCCGTTCCCGTACCGCTCTCCACGACGCTCCGCAGGACCGCCGTCGTCGTGTCGGCGGCCTCCCTGCTCACCGCCTGCCGGCCGCCGGCATCCGGCAGGTTGAGGGCCTCGCCGTCCTTGGTGACCTCCTCGACGAGGGTGTACGTGCCGTGGCGGCCGTGGTTGGCGAGGGTGGCGTACGCCTCGGCCAGGTCGAGGGCGCTCGCGGTGGCCGGGCCGAGCGCGATGGAGGGGGAGGGCTTCAGGTCGGGGGTGCGGGCGGGCAGGCCGAGGGCGACGGCGGTCTCCTTGACCTTCGCGGGCCCGACGTCCACGGCCATCTGCGCGTACACGGCGTTGACCGAGCTGTCGGTGGCGGTCCGGACGGTGATGTCGCCGTACGAGGCGTCGTCCTCGTTGGCGGGGGCGTAGAGCGCTCCGGTCCAGCCCTGCACGGGGCGCTTGTCGGTGCCGTCGTAGTACGTGTTCGGGGTGATCGGCTCGCCGTACTGGGTGAGCGAGGCGTTCTGGAGGGCGGCGGCGAGGACGAAGGGCTTGAAGGTGGAGCCGACCTGGTAGTCGCGGCGGGTGGCGTTGTTGACGTACTGCTTGGTGTAGTCGATGCCGCCGTACAGGGCGACGACGCGGCTGCTCGCCGGGTCGATGGCCGCGCCGCCGACCCGTACGAACCGGTCGACGGGGTTCTGCGCCGGGTCGAGCCGGGACATGACCTGCTCGTCGACGGCGGTGACGAAGGCGTCCTGCTTCTCCTTCTCCAGGGTGGTGGTGATGCGGTAGCCGCCGGCGGCGAGGGTCTTCTCGTCGAGGACGCCGTTGGTGGTGAGGTACTCCTCGACGGCCTGGACGAGGTAGCCGCGCTGTCCGGCGAGCCCGGTGGCGGGGCGGGCGGTCTGCGGGGTCGGGAAGGCGGCGGCGGCCCGTTCGGCGCGGGAGAGCCACCTCTCCTTGACCATGCCGTCCAGGACGTAGTGCCAGCGGGCGAGCGCCTTGGCCCGGTTCTCTGGGTAGGTGGCGACGTCGTAGGCGCTGGGGGCCTTGAGGAGCGAGGCGAGGTACGCGCCTTCGGCGGTGTCGAGGTCGGCGGCGTCCTTGCCGTAGTAGGCACGGGCGGCGGCCTGGATGCCGTAGGCGTTGCGGCCGAAGTAACTGGTGTTCAGGTACCCCTCGAAAATCTGGTCCTTGCTCTTCTCGCGGTTGAGTTTGATCGCGATGAAGAACTCCTTCACCTTGCGGGTGACGGTCTGTTCCTGGCCCAGGTAGTAGTTCTTGACGTACTGCTGGGTGATGGTGGAGCCGGACTGGCGGCCCTTGCCGGTGAGGGTGTTCCAGGCGGCGCGGACCATGGCCCGGGGGTCGACGGCGGGCGCCGTGGAGAAGTCGCGGTCCTCGGCCGCGAGTACGGCGTGCCGGACGGCGAGCGGGACCCGGGCGAGGCGGATGTTCTCGCGGTTGACCTCGCCGTCGCGGGCGATGGGGGTGCCGTCCCGGTAGAGATAGGCATTGGACTGGGCGGTCGCGGCGGCGTTGGCGGGCGGGATGTCGACGAGCAGGTAGCCGGCGAGGAAGCCGCCGGCGAGCGTCAGGGCGGCGAGCAGGAGCGTGCCGAAGAGCGCGCGCAGGATGCGCCGGGGGCGGGAGCGGCGCCGACGGCGGGGTGGCGGGGGGACGGTGGGGTCCCTGGGCGCCCAGCCGGGCCGGTGGGGACGATCTGGCTGGGCATCGCTCATGTCTGGGGCTCCCGTACCGGATGAAGGAGGCATGGCCTCCCCATAGTGCACGTAACAGGACAAAAGCTATGTAATGCGACTCGAAAAGCACTCGCGGTGGCGGAGTGCGGGCCGCTAGGGTCGTGCGCTTTGGTGCCAACGGGGCATCAGGTCGTGGAGGAAGGGACCTGGGATGCTGCGGCTGTACGGGACGGTGGCCGCGGGTGGGTTCCGGCGCCATGCCACGTACCGGATGGCGACGGCGGCGGGGGTGTTCACCAACACCGTCTTCGGCTTCATCCTGTCGTACACCTATATCGCCCTGTGGGACGAACGGCCCCAGCTGGGTGGCTACGACATGGCGGACGCGCTCGCCTATGTGTGGATCGGCCAGGGGCTGCTCACGGTGTGCGGGCTGATGGGCGGCGGGTTCGAGGACGAGCTGATCGAGCGGATCCGTACGGGTGACATCGCGGTGGACCTGTACCGCCCCGCGGACCTCCAGGGCTGGTGGTTCTCGGCCAACGCGGGCCGGTCGGCGTACCAGTTGCTCGCGCGCGGGGTGGTGCCGATGGCGGTCGGGTCGGTCGTCTTCGACTTCCGGCTGCCGGAGCGGCCGGCGACCTGGCTCGCGTTCGTGTTGGCGATCGCGCTCGGCTCGACGGTCAGTTTCGCGGTCTGGTACCTGGTCGCGATGTCCGCGTTCTGGCTGATGGACGGTCAGGGGGTGGTGCAGGTGGCGTGGCTGGGCGGACTGTTCTTCTCGGGGATGCTGCTGCCGCTGAACGTCTTCCCGGGCGTGCTGGGGGAGGTGGCGCGGGTGCTGCCGTGGGCGTCGATGCTGCAGATCCCGGCGGATGTGTACCTGGAGAAGTACGAGGGGTGGGGGCTGGCCGGGGCGTACGCCTTCCAGCTGGCCTGGGCGGCGGTGCTGCTGGCGGCGGGGCGGCTGGCGCAGGCGCTGGCGACGCGGAAGGTGGTGGTGCAGGGTGGCTGACGGTGACTCCGACTCGACTGTGCCGGTCGAGTCGTGGCGTACGGACGGGAGGCCGAGCGATGCCTGGCGTCCGGACGGGAGGCCGAGCGATGCCTGGCGTACGGACGGGAGGCCGAGCGATGCCTGGCGTACGGACGGGAGGCTCGGGGATGCCTGGCGTACGTACCGGATGGTGGCGGGGATGTGGATCCGCTCGACGATGACGTACCGCACGTCCTTCGCGCTGACCCTCTTCTCCTCCTTCACGGTCACGCTCTTCGACTTCGTCGTGATCCTGCTGATGTTCGGTCAGGTGGAGGGACTCGGCGGCTTCTCCTTCGCGGAGGTCGCCTTCCTGTACGGGACGACCAGCACGTCCTTCGGTATCGCGGACCTGACGATGGGATCGGTGCAGCGGATGGGGCGGAGGGTGCGGGACGGCTCACTGGACGTGTTCCTGATGCGCCCGGCGCCGGTGCTCGCGCAGGTGGCGGCGGACAAGTTCGCGCTGCGACGGCTGGGGCGGGTGATGCAGGGCGGGTTCGTCCTGGTCTGGGCGCTGCTGATCGTGGACGTGGAGTGGACGGCGGCGAAGGTGGTTCTGCTGCCGGTGATGCTGGTCAGCGGCGCGGTGATCTTCGCGGCGGTGATGGTGGTGGGGGCGTCGGCGCTGTTCTGGGCGCAGGACGCGGCGGAGGTGACGAACTCGTTCACGTACGGCGGGAACACGCTGCTCCAGTACCCGCCGACGATCTTCGCGCAGGACCTGGTGCGGGGTGTCGTGTACGTCGTACCGCTGGCGTTCGTGAACTGGCTGCCTGCGCTGTACGTCCTGGGCCGGGAGGCGCCGGCGGGGGTGCCGGGGTGGACGGCGTTCGGGTCGCCGCTGGTGGCGGTGGTGTGTTGCGGGCTTGCGGGGCTGGCGTGGCGGGCGGGACTGCGGGCGTACCGAAGTACGGGAAGTTGAGGCGGCTGAATGAGGTTCATCGAGCTGGACGGGGTGGAGAAGGTCTTCGCGGTGCGCCGGAAGACGGGACTGCTGCGCCGGGAGAGGCGGGAGGTGCGGGCGGTCGACGGGATCAGCTTCGGGGTGGAGCGGGGCGAGATGGTCGGCTACATCGGCCCGAACGGCGCGGGGAAGTCGACCACGATCAAGATGCTGACGGGCATCCTGACGCCGAGCGGGGGCCGGCTGCGGGTCGCGGGGATCGATCCGGCGCGGGAGCGGAGGCGGCTCGCGCAGCGGATCGGGGTGGTGTTCGGGCAGCGGACGACGCTCTGGTGGGACCTGCCGCTGAAGGACTCGTACCGCTTGATGCACCGGATGTACCGGATCCCGGATGACAGGTACGCGGAGAACCTGGCGCGCTGCGTGGAACTGCTTGAACTGGGCGAACTCCTGGACGTACCGGTGCGGCAGCTGTCGCTGGGCCAGCGGATGCGCGGCGACATCGCGGCGGCGCTGCTGCACGATCCGGACGTGCTGTACCTGGACGAGCCGACGATCGGCCTCGACGTGGTGTCGAAGGCGCGGGTACGGGAGTTCCTGCGCGAGCTGAACGCGGACCGGGGCACGACGGTGCTGCTGACGACCCACGACCTGACGGACATCGAGCAGCTGTGCAGCCGGGTGATGGTGATCGACCACGGCAGGCTGATGTACGACGGGGAGCTGGCGGGCCTGCACGAGGCGGGCTCTGACGGGGGGAGCGAGCGGACGCTGATGGTGGACCTGGAACGGGCGCTTCCGCCGATCGACCTGCCAGGGGCACGTTTTATCCGGTCGGAGGGCCCGAGGCAGTGGCTGGCGTTCCCGTCCTCCGCGTCGGCGGCGCCGTTGGTGGCGGCGGTGGCGGAGCGGTATCCGCTGGTGGATCTGTCGGTGCGGGAGCCGGACATCGAGGCGGTGATCGCGAAGATGTACGGGGAGAGGGTCGGAGAAAGGGGCGGAGAAAGGGGCGGGCGTCGGGAACTTGAGGTGCGTCCGGAAAGTCAGTGATGTAGGGAGGTGGGGTGATGAGCGAGACGAAGAGCGAGTCGCGGCGGCCGCCGCTGGTGGCGTTCTCGTACACGGCGGCGGACGCGGAGCGTCACCGCGGGGTGCGCAGGATGAAGACGCTGGCCACGGGCTTGCTGGTCGTCGTCGCTGTGATCTACGCGCTGGCGACCTGGGCGGAGACCGCGGGCTGGGGTGCGTGGACGGGCTATGTGGCGGCCGCGGCGGAGGCCGGGATGGTGGGCGCGCTGGCGGACTGGTTCGCGGTGACGGCGCTGTTCCGGCGCCCGCTGGGCCTGCCGATCCCGCACACGGCGATCATCCCGACGAAGAAGGACCAGCTGGGGGCGACGCTGGGCTCGTTCGTGGGCGAGAACTTCCTGTCGGCTGATGTCGTACGGGGAAGGCTGCACGCGCTGGGCATCGCGGGCCGGCTGGGGGCGTGGCTGGCGGACCCGGACCACGCGGACAGAGTGACGCGCGAGCTGTCGACGGCTCTCCGGGGCGCCCTGACGGTCCTGAGGGACTCGGACGTGCAGGCGGTGGTGGGCGAGGCGATCACGCGGCGGGCCGAGGCGGCGGAGGTCGCGCCGGGCATCGGCAAGACGCTGGAGAAGATCGTCACGGACGGGGCGCACCACAGGGCGGTGGACCTGGTGTGCGCGCGGGCGCACGACTGGCTGGTCTTCCACGGGGAATCGGTGATGGACGCGGTCCAGGGCGGGGCGCCGGGCTGGACGCCGCGTTTCGTGGACCGGAGGGTGGGCGAGCGGGTCTACAAGGAGCTGCTGCGCTTCGTGACGGAGATGCGGGACATGCCCGCGCACCCGGCGCGGGGCGCGATCGACCGCTTCCTGACGGACTTCGCGGCGGACCTCCAGGGGGACACGGAGACCCGGGCCAAGGTGGAGCGCCTGAAGGCGGACCTGCTGGCGCGCCCGGAGGTCCAGGACATCATCGCGTCGGCGTGGTCGTCGGTGCGCGGCATGATCATCGCGGCGGCGGAGGACGACCGCAGCCAGCTCCGCCTGCGCGCGAGGGCGTCTCTGATCTCGCTCGGCGGCCGCCTGGTGACGGACGCCCGCCTGCAGACGAAGGTCGAGGGCTGGGCGGAGGACGCGGCGGCGTACGTGGTGACGACGTACCGGGACGAGATCACGTCCCTGATCAGCGACACGGTGGCGGGCTGGGACGCGGACCAGACGTCGAAGAAGATCGAGGCGAACATCGGCCGCGACCTCCAGTTCATCCGCATCAACGGCACGGTGGTGGGCGCGTTGGCGGGCTTGCTGATTTATGTGGTGAGCCACGGCTTGGGCGCCTGAGGCGGGGATGGGGTGTGCCCGGGCGCTGAGGCGGGAGGGGACGCGCTCGGGCGCTGAGGCCGGGAGGGGGCGCGCTGGGCGGGTAGGGGTAGGGGCCTCGCCCGCCCAGCGCTCATGGGGAGGGCAACGAGTAATACGGAGCGGAGGGCGGGGGCGTTCAGCCCTTGTTCCGGGTGACGGCCCAGGAGGCCCCGGCCATGGCCCCGGCCACGGAGAACACAGCCGGCCAGGACCCGACCTTCTTGGCGAGCGGATGCGATCCGGCGAACGCGGCGACGTACGCAGCACCGAGCCCGGCGGCAGCCTTGCCACCCGCCACCTGCTGCCACTCCCGCACGGCGAGCCCACCGGCAGCAGCCAGGACGACCCCACCGAGGGGCCGCTTCTTGGTCCACCGAGCAACGGCGTAACCACCGACGAGCCCGGCAGCGGCTATGGCGGGGGAGGGGATGCGGGGCATGGGGGCGCCTTTCCGAAGTACGGGTCTTGAGCCGAGCGTAACGCGGGCACTCGGGCCGCCCGTCCCTCGCGGGCTCTGGTGCGGCCACACTCGGAGAAGGGCGGCCACCACCAGAAGCACACGCCTCCGGCTCGCCCCAGGCTCCGCTCCTCACGCAGGGGCCACCTGATGCTCCGCGTCGGTGAAGAGGAGGGTGGGCTCGGCCAGGATGTCGCGCCCGGCTTCGCTCTTGTAGATCTCGTCGACGCTGCCGAACCGGGCTTCGGAGTAATCGAGTCCAAGCGAGGCGGCGGCCTTGCGGACCGATGCCTCATCGGGACCTTCGATCTCCAGGAACGTAGGGAGGTCGGGCCAGGTGTCGAAGTCGAAGGCGACCTCGTCCAGGCGCCACTCTTCGCGGTAGTTCTCCTGGTAGCGGACCTCGGTGAGGCCGAGGCGGCGGAGGATGTCGGCCATCGCGTGCAGGTCGGTGACCTCGGTCTCGATCTCGGTGGTGCCGTCGATCGTCGTGGCGTCGGTGACCTGCTTCAGCGTGAGAGTCGAGCGGGTGCCCTCGTCACGCAGTCGGAGCCACGCGCCACCGTCGAGGGCGTCGTTCTCGAAAATCTTGCGGGTGAGAAGGGTGCGCGGGAACGCCTGGACGGCGCCGAGGGTGGTGAGCTTCGCCTGAAGGCCGGCGACGTCGACGGCCAGGAACTTCGCCTCGTACTCGTGCTTCATGAGTCCTTCTTCCGTATCAGTGGGGGAGGGTGGGCGTTCGGGCCGCGAGGAGCAGGCCCATGCGGTGGGTGTGGTCCTGGGGCCGGCCGATGTGCGCCCGCTCGGTGAACTCGTTCGTGCGCAGCGTGAGCAGCACGTCCCAGTCGCCGATGAAGTGCTGCCGCAAGCGTTCGGGGGAGGTGTAGTGCTCGACCAGGTGGTGGCGCTTCTCGACGGGCATCATGAACTCCGCGCCGAACAGCCCGCCCGGACAGACCAGACGCTGCATGCGATCGACGAACTCGGCGAGCGGGCGATGGTGGTTGGCACTGTAGTGCCACGAGCAGCTGGTCCAGATCGCGTCGCACGGGATGCTCAGGGGCTCGCCCTGAAGGAAGTCCTCTTCTACGACCCGCACTTGGCCGTAGAACTCTTCGAGCTTGAGTCGGTCGATCAGGCCCATCGCGTGGGCGCGATTGTCACCCGGGAGGTGGACCTGGCCACCGTGCAGGGCGAGTGCGTCGCGTTCGATGGCGATGACGCGGTATCCGGCGGCGGCGAGCGGCAGGACGAACTTGCCGTCGCTCGCTCCGACGACCGCGACAGTGGCGTCAGGTGCAACCCGCTCCCTCAGCGTGGCGAGGAACTGGGGGAAGAAGGTGAGGGTGTGCTCCCACAGGCTCTGTGTCTGCACGGGAGTGTGCTCCTTGCGTGTCGGTGGCGATGATCGCCTGGAGGACCTCGTCGGGGCTGAGGTCCGTGGTGTCCACGCGGTGCATCGGGAACGTGGCGTAGGCGTCGATCACCCGGTCCGTGACGGTCTCGACGAGGACGTCCCAGTGGGAGACCGACTTGTCCCTTGCGGAGAGGCGGCGCTGGCGCTCGTCCTCGGCGCAGACGAGGTGGTAGGTGACGGGCCGGGGCAGGGTGGGCGGCAGCGTGATGCCGAGGCCGGCCCCGAGGGCGCGGTGGTTGGCCAGGCAGCGGGCGAAATAGCTCTCCACGACGACGGGGACGCCGGCCGTAAGGTGGCGCCGTATCTCGTCGGCCGCAGTGAACAGCGCGGAGAGGTAGAGGCACATCCGCGCCTCGACGTTCCTCCGCCTGTCCACCTCATGTCTCAGGGGCTGGAAGACGGGTGGCACGGTGGGGACGAGGACGGCCTGACGGGCCTCGGCCAGCCTCGGCGCGATGGTCGACTTGCCGGTTCCCCGTAAGCCTTCGAGGCTCTCGAACAGCGGATGGTCAGGCACGGACGTACACCACGTCCGGCACCGCGAGCGTGAGCTCGTCCGTGGCGGAAGGCCGGTGGACGATGTGGTTGGCGGACTTCTCGTACCAGAACGCGTGCGAGTCCTTGCCGACTGCCTTGCAGGACATGGTGAGCGCGCCGCGCGGGTCGGCCTCGATCCGTTCGATCTCACCCGGGCTGTCGGCCGGAGCGCAGATATCCGGGGCGCCGTGCTCGGACAGGTCCTCGTCGACGATCACTTCGATGGACAGTTCGGCCGTCTGGAGTTCCTCGCGGAGCCTGCCGTAGGCGGTCGGGTTGGTGACCAGCAGCTCGGGGTGGTCTGCGGCGTTGCCGACCGCCCGCAGGTGGTGCAGCTTCAGCTGGCGCACGCCGAGGCGCGAGAGGGTTCGGGCCAGGGGAAGCACTTCGTCGATGTTCTGGGAGGTGACCGTCATGGTGACCCCGGTGGGGACACCGAGCCGTCGGGCGAGGGCGAGGGCCTCGAGCGCGCTCTGGTAGCTGCCGGGCTTGCGGATACGGTCGTTGGTCGAGCCGATCCCTTCCAAGGAGACGCGCAACAGGTCCAGGTGGGGAGCGATCTCGTTCAGGCGGCGCTCGATCCGGTACCCGTTCGTGCAGATCTCGACCCGCTGCCCCAGTTCCTCCTTGGCGTACCGGACGACCTGGGTGAGGTCCTTGTAGACGAACGGCTCCCCGCCGAGCAGGGTGACGGCCTCGGTGCCGTACTGCTCGCGCATCAGGGTGAGGAGGCTGACGGCCTGCTCGGCGGTGAAGGCGTCGGCGTGCTGGAGCCTCTTGCCGTGGAAGCAGTGGGCGCACTCGAAGTTGCAGCGGTACAGCAGCTGGAGGTACAGCATCCGGATCTTCCGGATCCCGGTGACTTCGCCGATCACGTGGGCTCCTTGGGCTGGTTGCCTGATGGGAGCCCTGATAGTGGCCGAGCGTCAGGGGACCGCATTACCGCGTCTAGGGACAGCCCAAGGACGTCCTGGGACGTTTCCCGTGCACCGCGAAGGTCTCCAGCAACCTGAGAAGTTGGGCGGTGTCCGAGAGATCCGGAAGGACCACGGAGGCGCCGGCGGCGGCCAGTTCCTCGGTGCTGTGGATGCCCGAGGCGACCGCGACGATCCCGGATTCTGTGGCGAGGGCGGCCTCAACGTCTCGTGGTGTGTCCCCCACCAGTACGGCGGGCACGTCGGCTGGCACGTCGTAGAGCCGCCGGGCCCGCTGGCGGGCGACCGCTACGAGGTCGGGACGGAGCTCAGCGTCAGCGCCGTAAGCGCCGACGGACAGGTCCAGGAGGGGATCGAGGCCGAAGGCGGACAGCTTCACGCGGGCGTTGGCGGCGATGTTGCCGGTCAGGACCGAGGAAATCCAGTCGTCATGTGCGGAAGCCGCCTTGAGTGCTGCGCGTACGCCTGGCAGCGCGGTCCCCCGTACCCGGAGATCGCCGAGACGCTCCTCTCCCGCATGGGCGAGGGCGGCCTCGACGGCGGGCCAGTCCGGCTCCGGCAGACCGTCTCGGAGGAACATGTCGCGCATGATCAGGCGATCCGTACGCCCCTCCGTGTGCGCCGGCCCGTTCGGTCGGCGTCCCGCGAGTGCCGAGAAGGCAGCCGCGTAGATATCCTTACTCACCCCCGCGTTCTCGATGAGGGTGTGGTCGATGTCCCACAGGACGATGAGCTCCATGCCGCCAGGGTAGGTACGTGACGCGACAGAGGTCCCACGAGAACGTCCCATAACGTCCTTGCGTGATCACGCCGGCCGCCGCTTCCATGGCCTCTGTGAACGAGCGACTGCACTCCGTACTCGCCCAGCGCGGCGTCTCACCCGAATCGCTCGCGGAAGTCTGCGAGGTGGACCCCAAGACGGTAAGTCGGTGGCTCGGCGGTCGCGTTCCCCACCCGCGGCACCGTTTTCGGGTCGCAGGCCACCTGAGGGTGGAGGAGACGTTCCTCTGGCCCGCCCCGCCACGGCGGGCAGCGCGGCCTGGTGACGGATTAGGCACCGAGCTCGTCGGCACCTACCAGAACCGCGCGAGTGTCCCGCGGGACATGTGGATCTCTCTGCTCCGGGAGGCTCGGGAGGAGATCGGCGTCCTTGTCTTCTCCGGTACCTTCTTCGCGCAGTCCAACCCGCATGTCGCCAAGATGCTGGTCGAGCGCGCCGCGGACGGCGTCCGAGTACGGCTGTGCTTCGGCGACCCGGAGGGCCAGGCAGTCGTCATCCGGGGCCGAGAAGAGGGAATCGGAGACACCCTGGCCGCCAAGATCAGGGCCTCCCTGACGTACTACCGCCTCCTGCTGGCCGAGACCGGATGCGAAGTGCGGCTGCACGACACCACGCTCTACACGTCCCTGTTCCGCTACGACGACAACCTGCTGGTCAACCCGCACGTGTGGGGCCAGCCGGCCAGCGCCAACCCCCTGCTCCACCTCAATAGGGCCGACGGCACAGGGTGGTTCGACAACTACGCTCAAAGCTTCGAAGCCGTCTGGGCCGGCGCACGGCCCTGGACACCCGACCAGGAGGGGACCGCCGCGCATGGGCAGGACTGAGTACTACAACGACCCCGCCGCTCCGAAGGCGAACACTCTCATCCCCGCCAGCAACCTGCTCGTCGTCGACGACAGCGGCGCGATCCTGCTCCAGCGCCGCCGCGACACCGGCCAGTGGGCGCTCCCGGGCGGAGCTCAGGACATCGGCGAGACGGCGGCACAGTGCGCGGTACGGGAATGCCTGGAGGAGACCGGCATCATCGCCGAGATCACGGGCTTCCTCGGCGTCTACACCAACCCGAATCACATCGTCGCCTACACCGACGGCGAGATCCGCCAGCAGTACGAGAACACCTACATCGGCCGCCCCGTCGGCGGCGAGCCCACGATCAACGACGAGGCCGACGGCGTCCGCTTCGTGAAGCCATCAGACCTCGACCAGTACGACATCCACCCCAGCATGCGCCAGCAGATCGGCGACTACCTCGCCGGCACCTACCCCTACCTGGGCTGAGCCGCCAGCGCCGCCTCCACCCGCTCCACGGAGGAGAAGACCTCCGGCGCCGCGCGTCGGATGAACCGCCCGACGACGCTGTCGGCCCCATAGCGGCCCAGGATCTCCGTGACCCGTTCCTGCGCGGTGGTCCGGCGGCCGTCGGGCGTGGTCGTCATGTCGCAATACACGAGCGCGTCCACCAGCAGTGGTTCGCCCAGCAGCGGGAACTCCGCCTCCAACTCGTCGCGTAGCCCGCGCTCCTCGGCCTCCAGCAAGGCGAACGAATGGTTCGCAACCAGCCGCACCAGCCGCTCGTCCGCCCCGTGCTCGTCACGGAGGAACCGGGCACCATCGAGCGGGTGAAACCCGGTCACCGCGAGCCGGGGCGCGTAACCGACGTCATGCAGCACGGCCGCAGCCACCAGCAGGTCGGCGTCCCCCCGCAGCACGTGACCGAGACCGACCGCTCGACGTTCGACGCCCCGGGAGTGCGCCCATCGTCGCGGTAGAACCGCGCCGAGTTCCACCTCGGCTACTCGGAACGCCCATTCCGCCAGAGGTTCATCCAATGCCCTGCCCCTCATCTGACTCCCTCGAAGTTGTCAGCAGAGTGCCTCGGCCACGCTCTCCACGAACGTGCACCACGCATTCCTGCCCACGGTAAGAACGGGCCCTCCGGGACGTTTCGAGTCCTGTACGAGCATGGCTTCGCTGCTGCGGGCGCACTCCACGCACTCGCCGCCCGAGCCGTTGCTATGGGAGGATTTGAACCACTGGAGGTTCAGCGACGGCACGCCAAGGGTGTTGTTCATCTCGCGTATTCCTTTAGCAATGTCTTGATTAGCTGGGCCGAGTGGTGAGGACTCGCGGCAGCAGCCCGCAGTTTGTCGAAGGCGCGCGTGTACTCGCGAACATCGTCGTTCCCCTCCAGGTAGATGGCGTCGGTGATGCCATCCCTGTACACGATGTCTGGATCTTCGGCGTCAGGGAAGCCCATCAGAGTGAACGATCCCGTGGCGGGATAGGGGCCGGCGTCAAAGCGCAGCACCTGGAGGGTGACGCTGGCCAGCTCGATCGATTCCAGAACTCGTTCCAGCTGTTCGCGCATCAGTCCGTGGTCACCGATCACGTTGCGCAGGGTGCTCTCATGGACCACGAACCAGGCATCGGGCGCGTCGGCGCGAGTGAGCATCGTCTGGCGTTCCATCCGTACCTGCACGGCTCGCTGGATGTCCAAGGCCGACATCTGATTCGTGGCCCGATGCAGCTCAGTGGCATACGCGGGTGTCTGCATCAGCCCCGGCAGGAACTCGCACTGATATTGCCGAAACGTCGACATGTCCTGCTCCAGGCCGATGTAGATGGAGAACCACGACGGGATTCCGCTGCCGTGCGCCTGCCACCAACCCTTCGTCTTCGCCTGCCGTGCCAGCGACTTGAGGAACTCTCGAAGCTCGTCGTCGGTCCCGTAGAAACGGCACAGCGCGTCGACGTCGGATGGCTGAACCCGCCCTGTACCCGTCTCCATGCGGTTCACCTTGGACCCGCTCCAGTCCAGTGCGTCACCGACCTGTGCGCAGGTGAAGTCGTTCGTCTCACGCAACTTCTTCAGTTCGATCGACAGTCGTCGGCGTCGAGCCGTGGGCGAACCGGCCATGTCAAACCTCGTTTCGCTAGCGGGTGTTCAGTCTCTGCGCCAGGGTGTGGCGTTGCCAATCACTCAAACGTGGGAATCCCTTCGTGCACATTGCATGAAGGGATTCGTGTCCTGCACGCTAGCGAGGCGAAGTACTCCCGTTGATGAGGAGAAGAGCATGGGGCATGAGGCATGCATGGCGAGACCGCCGTGGGAGCTCCCCTTCCTGGCGGAGCCAGGGGAAGTCGCTGCGCTCCGCAGGATCGTGCGAACCCACCTACGCGCGTGGGGTCTTCCCGATCAGACCGAGGTCGTTCAGGCGTGTGTGACTGAGCTGGTCGCGAACGTCATCAATCACGTCGGGATCGGCACACCGACCACACTCGCCCTGTCCATGCGCGACACCTATCTACGCATCGAGGTGTCCGACCCTGATACGCGTGCGCTGCCGACTCTCCTTCAGGCGACTACGAACTCGGAGTCGGGGAGGGGGATGCTCATGGTCGACGTTCTCTCTGATCGTTGGGGAGTGCAGCTCCGAGAGGACCGCAAGGTCACCTGGTGCGAGATCGCGACAGACCTCTCGGCGCCGAACGGCCACAGCGGTGGCGCGCGAGTCACCCGGGCGGAGGCGATGATCTCCCTTTACGGGGCGGCCAAGCTGCCTCGTCGCGGCACCTCAGCAACCTCGGCGTCGCAGCCGTGGAGGAATCCGCAGTCGATGTCATCTCCGACATCCTCCATTGGCTCCGCGCCCATGGCTGTGACCCGGAGACAGCCCTCGATCGCGCTCAGACTCATTTTGAGGCGGATGCGTCGCGAGGTTGACTGAGTGCCGTTCGGAACAGGAGGTGGAGGAGACCGCAGTCGTGTGCGGACTCCTCCAATATTGCGGTGCGCAAAGCGGTCAAATGCGCACCGCAAGCGGACTATTGCTCTGAGCCGGCATCCGTTGCGCGTCGAATTTCCGCCAGTATGAGCTTCTTCCGTTCACTCAAGAATTGATCGTAGTCATCTGAAGAAAGAGAGGAGTTCTCGCCCGTAGGGAGTAGGTGGGACTGGAGGATCCCGGAAACCTCTTCCTCACCCATTGCGTCGCTCATCGTGGCGATGTAAGTCGAGGGTGCGCGACTTCCGATGCTCTGATTGGTTCTCTTGTCGATCAATGCGCGGTTCAGGATGAGTTCCGGGCTGGCTGCGGTGAGGCTCGTTTCAAGATACTTCTTAGGGAATACATGGTGAGCATCAACGTTTTCCTGAAGAATCTTCTCGGGCGTCAGGATCGATCCGGTATGGAAGTCTCGTGCGCCGGCGCTAAGGGTCAGTGCCATGATGCCCTTGTAGAGGGCCTGCAGGTTCGTTCGAGCAGTGTCGAGGACGTCGTCGGAGAAGGAGAAGTCTCTAACTGCCTCTGGAATTGTCTCTTCTCCAGAAAGCCAGGCGGTCAGATCTGTGAAATCTCGCCCGGCTTGACTATTTCCTCCTTGATCGTAATTCCGACTGAATACTGAGCACCAGAAGAACCGGCGGATTTTCAGAAGCGCTGCACCGTTCTCCGCGCCGCGCTTTTCTTCGGCATCGTTCCATGCTGCTGCAAGAGGGACGATCATCATGGAATAGGGAAGCCACTTGGGGGCAAGAACCCCACACTCATCGCGCAGGAAGGTGAGTGCCCTGGCTGCCCCCTGCGCCACGCGGTCCCAGTGAAGATCGAGCTCCTCGGGCTTGAGTTCCAGCACGTCGCTTCGTTGCGCCGAGGCTGTTCTCCTCGTCCTTCCGAACGGATTCGACCTCCGTGTTGTGGCCAGGAGCGAAACAGCCTGCAGAAGGGAGTAGGCGTCGACATCGAATGCGCTGAGGATAGGGTGCTTCTGGCGAGCTGTCTCCCACATTTCTCGGAGGTCTACTCCGGCCGGCCAGAATCGAGCTGCCAGAAGCTCAAAAACGGTCAGCTTGATACCTGTCCGATTCAGTGTCTCGAAGATGCGACACACGGCGTCGAGCGGAGTGCTCTCGGGGAGCTCCACAACCGGGAATCGGTAGTTCCCGATAGGGCGCAAGTAGTTTCGGATTAGCTCACGAAGCTTCTGTCGCCGCTCCCGCCAGTCTTCGAAGAGGTCGGCTGCTACCTCCATCTCATCGAGCCACTCTTCGATCCTGTCCGATTCGATGAGAGCGAGAGGGAACAGTCCCATTTTGATCTCATCTGCCGCGCTTGACGGGGGACGCTTGCTGGCGGAGCGCGCATTATCCTCGCGGTACACGATTACGTCGTCCAAGCGGCTCGCGTCGAGCGGCCCGTCGTGGTCGAAGTGCAGCCCTTGGAGGGCGTTAAGGTCGACGTAGAACTTCTGGGATCCAACTCCACTGAGCGCGCGGAAGATTGACGTCATTCTCTGTTGGCCATCGAGAACTAGCGCAGCATTGTCCCGTAGGGGTGCATTGTCGAATCCTTCAAATCCACGCCGCCTGATCTGAGGCGTCTTCTGTTCCCAAAAGAGGAGGGTTCCGGCCGGATATCGAGCGATGATGGACACGAGGAGCTTCTGCGTGTCTGAAGGATCCCAAACGAAACTTCGCTGGAAGTCCGGTATTGCGAGCCTGCCTCGACGAATATCCGCCATTAGTTCGTTGATGGATGGCGTGTCGGGTGTGGAGAGCTGCTTCTTCGAGGGTGCTTCCCTGGATTCCATGGATGGCTACTCCGTCACGAGGGATTCTTGGTATGGCTGATGCGATTTTGCCGATTGGAGTGGCTTGCTCTGCTATCCGGCCGCAATGGTCGAATAGGTCCAGACATCCGCAGGGAGCTCATGTCGGAGTTTCCATGTGATTCCCATCGGCTTACTTCCCTTGTGCTCGACGTATTCCGCCGGCCCAAGCAGCATCCAGGGCTGTGGGCCGCCGATATCCGTTTTCTTGTAGCGGCGGGCGAAGAGGAGGACGTGGCTGCCGGAATCCTTGTGGGTTTGGTAGCGGACGCCCGTGGGGGAGGTCTCCGAGGTCTGGTTCTGGGACTCCCAGTGGAACAGGGTGTCGTTCAGGGCGTAGTCCCGGTAGCGCGTCTGGGGCGAGAAGTCCTTCTCGTCCTTCTCCAAAGTGATCAGCAGCGCATCCGTCTCAATGTCTTCGCACCACTTCACTCCCTCCCGGAAGTGGCCGGGCAGGAAGCCGCCGATGAAGGACTGGCCCAGAGCCGGCAGGATTTCTTCGCGGCTGTAGGAGGCGTGGACCGTCAAGGGGAGGTTGGCGAGTGGGCCGAAGAGGGGCACTGGGATGTGGTCGGTTCGGTCGAGGGCATACGCCAGGACCTGGCGGAGTTCGTCGCGGAGGGCGTGCTGGGGGCGTAGTGCATCCAGTGCGTCTTGGTAGTTGGAGTAGCCGCCACCCAGAGGCCACAGAGAGAAGAAGAGCATGCGGGCGTAAGCCCGCTCGATCTCGCTGAGCTTGCTGTAGGTAGGGGCGTCGTCGGCGAGGAGCCTCGTGTAGGTGTCCACCCGCCGGGGATCGTCGACGTGAAGGAACGCGGAGACACGCTTGAGCAGGGCGTCCTCACCCTGCGGGCCAGAGTGGGGGAGCAAGCTTGACCGGCGAAGGAGGCCAGTCCAGGAATTTCCGTTGCCGCGGTAGATATCTTTGAGCTCGCGCCCGCTCTCCTTGAGGTAGTCCGAGAGCCGGGGTTCGCCATACTGGCCGACTTCGCGGGCAAGCTGAGTCACGTTGACGCTGAGCTGGCTGCGGAGGTTGTCGATGATCAGCTCCTTGGCCTTGGACTCAAGGATGATCTGGCAGCCAGACGGCAGCTGGGGGAAGTCGTGCTCGATGGTCGCGAGCAGACGGTTCCTCGTGAGGTTGGTCAGTGCGCGGAACTGCTCCTCGAAGCGGAATTCCTTACGGTGCTGGCCGATGAAGTCCAGAACGGTCAGAACGGCCTTGCCTTCGCTGCGACGAAGCCCGCGTCCCAACTGCTGGAGGAAAACAGTGGCGCTGGACGTTGGACGCAGCAGAAGCAGCGTGTCGACGTCTGGGATGTCCAAGCCCTCGTTGAAGAGGTCGACGGAGAAGATCACTTGCAGGCTTCCGGAGCTAAGCGCAGCGAGTGCATCCCTGCGCTCGTCTCGCGGCGAGTCCCCTGACAGTGCCACAGCGTTGAGGCCTGCGCGGCGGAAGAAGTCCGCCATGAAGCGGGCGTGGGCCACCGAGACACAGAAGCCCAGGGCGCGCATAGAGCCCGGATCAGTGACCTTGTCCATCACCGCCTGTACGACGAGTCGTGCGCGGGCGTCGTTGCCGGTGAGCAGGTTGCTAAGCGCTGTGGCGTCGTACGCGCCGCGCTTCCACGTGATGGCGCTCATGTCGGTGTTGTCTGTGACACCGAAATAGTGGAACGGGCTCAGGAGGTCGTTCTCCAACGCCTCCCAGAGCCGCATCTCCGCTGCGATGCGACCGTCGAAGAACTCGTCCTGAACATTTCGACCGTCCATGCGCTCTGGCGTGGCGGTCAGGCCGAGCAGCTCGACGGGCGCGAAGTGATCGATGATCTTCCGATAGGTGGGCGACACACCATGGTGAAACTCATCGATGACGATGACGTCGAAATGATCGGAGGCAAGCCGCTCCAGCGTGCGAGTGTTGAGCGACTGGACGCTGGCGAAGACGTGGTTCCACTCTTCCGGGGCGAGGCCGCTGTGTAGCTCTTCACCGAAGTTGGCGTCCACGAGCACGTCTTGGTACGTGCGCAGGGACTGGCGCAGGATCTCCTGCCGGTGGGCGACAAAGAGGAGCCTCAAATCGCGGCCGTACGTCTGTCGCAGATGCTTGTAGTCGAGCGCAGCCATCACGGTCTTGCCGGTGCCGGTGGCCGCAACCAACAGGTTGCGGTGGCGGTCGTGGATCTCACGTTCCACTTCAAGACGCTCCAACATGTCCCGCTGGTGAGGGTAGGGGCGTACTTCGAGACCAGAGAGAGTGATGTGGCGGCCTGTGGTGTTGTTCGTTCCGCGGCCGGCGACATGGAGGGCTTCGTCGAGGCGCCTGGAGTCGTTGTCGGGGTCGTACGGTTCGAACGCCGAGTCGCTCCAGTATGAGTCGAAGGTCCCTTCGAACTTGCGGAGGACATCGGGCGTTGCGACGGACGAGAGGCGGACGTTCCACTCCAGTCCGTCAAGCAGAGCGGCCTTGGACAGGTTGGAACTGCCTACGTACGCCGTGTCGTAGCCGCTGTTGCGACGGAACAGCCAGGCCTTGGCGTGGAGACGCGTGGAGCGGAGCTCGTAGTTGACCTTGACCTCGGCGTTGAACCGCTGCACGAGACGGTCGAGGGCCCTTCGTTCGGTGGCGCCGATATACGTCGTGGTGATGACCCGGATGGGGACACCTCGTGCGTGGGCCGATTCGAGCGACTGCTCGATGACGCGAAGGCCGTGCCACTTCACAAAGGCGCACAAGAGATCAACGCGGTCAGCGGTGGCGAGCTCGGCCCGGAGTTCAAAGCCGAGGCTCGGGTCTTCGGGCGAGTTGGTGATGAGTGCGGTCTCTGACAGAGGTGTTGCGGGTCTGATCCGGTAGACCCCCTTTGCCTCTTGCTCGGCGATAGCCAGGAGCTGCCGAGGGCCGTCGGAGACGAGGTCGACCCACTCGCGAGCGCCCTCGATACTGCTCATCGACTCGAGGATGTGGTTGGCCGCGTGGACCCGCTCCGCTGCAGGCAGCTGCTCCAGGATGCGCCGGGCTGTGTCCGCAACATGCCGGGCGATGACGTGGGGCGCTGAAGCGGGTCCCACGGTGTCATCGATCGCATACCAGCCCCGGTCTGCGAGCCCCTTGAGCTGATTTTCAAGGCGCAAGGTGATGAGCTGCTCGTAGAGTCCCGAGATCGGCTCGTTGGCATCGATCGGACCGGCCATTGTCGTCCCCTCCCCGTTCAGACCATCCCAGTGATATCAGGCGTCACAGACAGTCGGATCACGGTATGGGGATATCCGGCTCCGTCACTCCGCCCCGTGGCACTCCCCGTACGTCCGCCCCGACCCGCACCAGCACGGAGCGCCCAGTGACGGGGGCCAGGCAGCCGCGCGGCCTCTGGCTGCCAGGGTTGTGGCGTATTGGGGGAGGAGGGAGGGGTTGGCGGGGGTGGTGGATTCTGAGGCGGCGAAGGCTTCGTATGACGGGACCGTGGCCGGGACGATGCCCAGGTTGGGGGTGCCGGCTGCCGCCAGTTCGCGGAGGGAGGCTTCGATGTCCGTCAGGTGGGCTCGGTACGTGGGGTACTCGGATTCCAGCTCCGGGTACGAGGTCAGGAGTTCGTCCAGTTCCCGTTCCGGCCAGTGCAGGACCGCCACCGGGAACGGGCGGGAGAGGGCCGTGCGGTAGCTGCCCAGTTCGCTGCGGAGCCTGGTGATCTCCGCCTGGAGTTCCGCCGGGTCGGACGAGCCCAGCGACCACAGGCGCTTCGGGTCGTGCAGCTCGTCCAGCGGGACCTCCGCCGTGTGGAGGGTGTCCGCCAGCGTGTCCCAGTCGTCGTGCGGCAGCGCCAGCATCCTGCGGATCCTGTGGCGTGTCACCAGGAGCGACTGCGTGGGGTGGGGGAGGTCGTCCTTCAGCGGCGCCAGGTTGGTTGCCGCCTCCGTCGCCACTTCCTCCGCCAGCGTCAGTTCGTCGTGGCTCTCCAGCGTCTCCGCCACGATCTCCCACGGCTCCGCCTCCGCCGGCCGCGCCGCCCGGAGGCCCTCGATGATCGCCCTCGCCTCCGCCTCGTGGCCGTACTCCCACAGGTTCGCCGCCTTCAGCGCCCTGATCAGGTTCGGGTTCTCCGGAGCGTCCGACAGGAGTGAGTCATAGAGCTTCGTTGCGCCTGCGCGGTCGTCCGCCAGTTCCAGGTGGGCCGCCGCCCGGAGCAACAGGGCTTCCCTGTCCTCCGGGTACCGCGCGGCGGTGCGCAGCAGGCGCTCGGCTTCGGTGGCGTGGTCGGCAGGCATGTCGGGGCGCATGCTGACCACCGTACTGCTGTACGGCCCTGGAGAGTTGGCGCCCCAGCACCTATCGTGCCCCGCGTGCGGGACAGGGTGCGTGAGCGGGTGCCGGTGGTAGTCCAGACGTGTGGGGTGCGGAGCACGCCCGCCCGGGTGCTGTGGGTCTGCGCCGAGGCCGTCGTCACCTGCGGGGTTGTCCTGATGCTTCTCGTCGTCCACCAGCTCTGGTGGACCAACCAGCAGGCCCGCGCCCAGGCCGGCGAGCAGGTACGTGTCCTTGAGCGGGAGTGGGAGGGGGAGCGGGAGTCGGAGCTCGAGTGGGGGGGATCACCCGAAGTCGCACCCGAAGTCGAACCCGCACCCGAAGCCACGCCCGAAGCCACGCCCGAGCCCGTCCCCGTCCCCGTCCCCGCCCCCGACACCGCCTCCCCTCCCCCCTCCTCCCTCGCCTACGCCATCATCCGCATCCCCCGCATCGGCCTCACCGCCCCCATCGCCCGCGGCGTCGGCAAGCGGTCCGTCCTCGACCGCGGGTACGTCGGGCACTACCCGAACACCGCCGCCCCCGGGCAGACCGGCAACTTCGCCCTCGCCGGGCACCGCAACACCCACGGCGAGCCCTTCCGGTACATCAACCGGCTCCAGAAGGGCGACCGCATTCGTGTGCAGACCCGGGACGCCTCCTACGAGTACGTCGTCGATCAAGTACTCGCCCAGACCGCGCCCCGCGACACCGGCGTCATCCAGCCCGTCCCCCGCTCCCTCGTCAAGCCCTCCTACGGCTACTCCCGACCCGGCGCCTATCTGACCCTCACCACCTGCACCCCCGAATTCAGCTCCACCTACCGGCTCATCGTGTGGGCCAAGCGTGTATAACGGCATGAGGAAACAGAACGGCTAGGAGGCGCCTCGTGATCCACGGGCTTCTGCTGCGCCTCGTCGCTCCCCTGTTCTTCCTTCTCGCCCTCGGCGACCTCCTGCTCTCCGACGGGTCCAGCCTCTCCGCCGCCGTCGCCCTCGCCGCGACCAGCGTCGTCTGCGCCCTCATCGGCGCCGCCGCGCCCGCGCCCGTACCCCCCACCCGGGTACGCACCGCCCTGCGCGACCGTGAGCAACGCACCGCCTTCCTGCCCCAGCGCGACCCCGACGCCTCCGGGCGCCGGCGGCCCCGAGCACCCGGCCGTCCCCTCCCGACGGCCGCGTAGGTAGACACAGCACTCCCTCGCTCCCTCCTGCGTGGATCCGTCATGCCGATCTCCTTCATTCCGGCACGACGAGACCCCGGAGGGTCCCATGTCCGTTTTCGCCACCCTGGTCGAGCGCCTCGCCGACCTGCTCCAGCCGCTCTTCGCCACCACCGCGACCGCCGCCGCCATCGTCCTGTTCACCATGGCCATCCGGCTCGCCATCCACCCCCTCTCCCGGGCCGCCGCCCGCGGCCAGAAGGCCCGCACCCGCCTCGCCCCGCAGCTCGCGGAGCTGCGCACCCGCCACGCCAAGGATCCCGAGCGGCTCAAGAAGGCCGTCACGGAGCTGCATGCCAAGGAGAAGGTCTCGCCCTTCGCCGGCTGCCTGCCGAGCCTCCTCCAGGCGCCCGCGTTCTTCCTCATGTACCACCTGTTCTCCGGCGACCGCATGGCCGGACACAGCCTCTTCGCCGCCCCGCTCGGCGACCACTACGCCGACGCCCTCGCCGACGGGCCATTCAGTCCCGCTGGGCTCGTTTATCTCGTTCTCTTCGCCGTCGTTCTCGTCGTCGCCGGCTTCAACTACCGGCGTACGAAGGCGCAGCTCGCCGCCCAGCCCCTCGACACCGGCCTCCCCCCGACCCCCGGCGCCGAGACCATCAACAAGGTGATGCCGCTGCTCTCCTTCGCCACCCTGATCACGGTCGCCGTCGTCCCGCTCGCCGCTGCCCTGTACGTCGTCACCAGCACCACCTGGACGGTCTTCGAGCGCGCCCTCCTGTACCGGGGGCACGCGGGCGAGCCCGCCACCGAGGCCCTTGCTACTCGCGCGTAAGGGTCCAGTCCGTGAACGGGGTCTTGCAGAGTGGTCGGTTCTCTTGGAGGATCGACCAACCTCCGATGGCCGCAACCCATCGGCCGGGGATCAGCTGGGCCGCACTCCGGGCCCACCTCGACCACAGGGAGAAGACCATGAAGCTGCTGCGAGTCGGTCCGGCGGGTGCCGAGCGTCCCGCCCTGCTCGACCAGGACGGGACGCTGCGCGACCTGTCCGCGCTGGTCGACGACATCGACGGCAGCCTGCTTGCCGACGCGTCCGGCCTCGAGCGGATCCGGGCCGCCCTCGGCGCCGGCGTGCTGCCCGCGCTCGACGCGACCGGGCTGCGGGTCGGCCCGCCGGTCGGCCGGATCGGCAAGGTCGTGTGCATCGGGCTGAACTACCACGGTCACGCCGCCGAGACCGGTGCCGCGACCCCCGCCGAGCCCGTCGTCTTCCTCAAGGCCGCCGACACCGTCGTCGGCCCGGACGACACCGTCCTCGTACCGCGCCGTAGCGTCAAGACGGACTGGGAGGTCGAGCTCGCCATCGTCATCGGCCGCACCGCGCGCTACCTGGAGTCCGACGAGCAGGCCCTCGCCCACGTCGCCGGCTACGCCGTCGCCCACGACGTCTCCGAGCGCGAGTTCCAGATCGAGCGCGGCGGCACCTGGGACAAGGGCAAGAACTGCGAGACCTTCAACCCGCTCGGGCCGTGGCTGGTCACCGCCGACGAGGTGCCGGACCCGCAGGCGCTCGGCCTCCGGCTCTGGGTCAACGGCGAGCTGAAGCAGGACGGCAACACCTCCGACCAGATCTTCCCGGTCGCGGAGGTCGTCCGTTACGTCAGCCAGTTCATGACCCTCCACCCCGGCGACATCATCAACACCGGCACCCCGGCCGGCGTCGCGATGGGGCAGCCCGAGCCCAAGCCGTACCTGCGCGCCGGTGACGTCGTGGAGCTGGAGATCGACGGGCTCGGCCGCCAGCGTCAGCAGCTCAAGGACGCCTGACCCCGGCTGACCCCGAATATCGGCATTGAGTGATTCGGGCGTCGCGCCGCTCGGTGCGGCGCCCGAATCTCGGTGCGCGCCCGGATCGTGGTGCGCGGATCGTGGTGCGCGCACGAATCTCGGTGCGGCGCCCGAATCGCGGTGCGCGCCCGGATCAGGTCCTCCCTCAGCCGACTACCGCGTCCCCGCCGAGCCACCGCTCCAGTGCCTCGACCACCATCGCGTGGTCCTCGGTCTGCGGCAGGCCCGATACCGTCACCGAGCCGATCACTCCGGCGCCCTCGACCGCGATCGGGAACGAACCGCCGTGCGCCGCGTACAAGTCCGGGTCCAGGCGGGAGGAGTCCTCGAACGTCTTCCCCTTGGCCCGGAACCGGGCGCTGACCAGGAACGAGCTCTCGCCGTACCGCTCCACCACCCGGCGCTTGCGGTCGATCCACGCGTCGTTGTCCGCGCTCGAACCCGGCAGCGCGCAGTGGAAGAGCTGCTGCGCGCCACGCCGGATGTCGACCGCGACCGGCGCCTCGCGCAGCCGCGCCATCTCGACCAGCAGAGAGCCGAGGGCCCAGGCGTCCTCGTACGTGAAGTGGCGGAGGACCAGGTTCCGTTCCTGCGCCTCCAGTTCGGCCACTTCGGTCACATTGTCTGCGTCGGTGCTCACAGCGACACCACCACTCCCTCGTGGGCGGATCGGCGCGCCGCCTCCAGTACGTCCAGGGCGGCCGCGGCCTCGTGGGCGGTGACCGGGTTCGTACCGGTGCCGCGGACGGCGGCGGCGACGGCCGCGTAGTACGCCGGGTAGTCGCCCGGCGCCGTCTCCACCGGGATCCCGCCGCCGGTCAGCGGCGACTCGCCGGCGCCGAGCCGGCCCCAGAGCGACTCCGGCTCCACGCCCCACGCCACGCGCGGCTCCGGGAGCAGCCCCTCGCGCAGGTCGGCCTCCTGGGGGTCGAGGCCGTACTTCACGAATCCGGCGCTCGACCCCAGGACGCGGAAGCGCGGGCCGAGCTGCGCGGTCGTGGCGCTCACGTACAGATGGGAGCGGACGCCGTTCGCGTGCGTGATCGCGAGGAACGTGTCGTCGTCGGTCTCCGCGCCCGGGCGGCGGACATCGGCCTCCGCGTACACCCGGACCGCCGGGCCGAAGAGCACCAGGGCCTGGTCGACGACGTGGCTGCCGAGGTCGTAGAGCAGGCCGCCGATCTCCTCCGGTGCGCCGGACTCGCGCCAGCCGCCCTTGAGCTGCGGGCGCCAGCGCTCGAACCGGGACTCGAAGCGCTGGACCTCGCCGAGCGAACCGTCCGCGATCAGGCGGCGCAGGGTGAGGAAGTCGTTGTCCCAGCGGCGGTTCTGGAAGACGGACAGGACCAGGCCCCGCTCCTCGGCGAGGGCGGCGAGCCCGCGCGCCTCGGCGGCGGTGCCCGCGACCGGCTTGTCCACGACGACCGGGAGGCCGGCGGTGAGGGCGGCGGTGGCGATCGGCACGTGCGTCTTGTTGGGGGAGGCGACGACGATCAGATCGAGCTCGTCCGCCCGCGCCCACAGCTCCTCGGGGGAGTCCGCGACCCGTACGCCGGGGTGCGCGGCGCGCGCCTGCGCCTGGCGCTCCGGGTTGCCGGTGGTGACCGTGTCGAGGACGAGGCCGTCGGTGGCGGCGATCAGCGGGGCGTGGAAGACGGAGCCCGCGAGGCCGTAGCCGACGAGTCCGACGCGGAGGGGGGCGGTGTCGGTGCCAGTCATGAACCCAGTCATGGGTTCCACTTAAGCAACGCTGTTGCCAAAGTGCAAGCGAGGGGGAGAATGGGGTGGTGAACAGGAGTGTCAGGAGTTCCGGGAGCCCCAGGTCGGAGGCGGGAGCCAACCTGCCCGCGCTGCGCAGCCACAATGCCGCGCTCGTCCTCGACCTGCTGCGGACGGCGGGGGAGGCGGGCATCAGCCGCCTGGAGCTGGCCGAGCGGACCGGGCTCACCCCGCAGGCGGTCAGCAAGATCACGGCGCGGCTGCGGGAGCAGGGTCTCGTACGGGAGGCCGGTCACCGGGCCTCGACCGGCGGCAAGCCCCGCACCGTCCTGCGGCTCGTCCCCTCGGCCGCGTACGCGGTGGGCGTGCACCTGGACCGCGACGAGCTGACGACCGTCCTGGTGGACCTGGCGGGGGTACGGGTCGCGGTCCGGCGCACCCCGCTGGACCTGGGCGCGGGTGCGGAGGCCGTGTTCGGTGTGGTCGAGCGCGAGGTGGGTGCGGTGGCGGGGGAGGTGCGCGGGGAGGTTCCGGGGGAGGTGTCGGGAGACGGGGCCGGCCCCGCCGTGCTCGGTGCCGGGGTCGCCATGCCCGGGCCGCTCGACCACTCCTCCGGTACGCCCGGGCGCGTCACCGGGTATCCCGAGTGGGAGGGCGTTCCCCTACGGGACGAACTCGCGCGTCGGCTCGCCCTGCCCGTCGCCCTGGACAAGGACACCAACGCCGCCGCCCTCGGCCTCGCCCTCCACGCCACCGCCCCCGCCGCCGACTCGTTCGCGTATCTGCACCTCGGTACGGGGCTCGGCTCCGGGCTCGTCCTCGGCGGCGCCCTCCACCGGGGGGCCAGAACCGGGGCGGGGGAGTTCGGGCACCAGACCGTCCTGCTCGACGGGCCGCCCTGCGGCTGCGGCGGGCGCGGCTGCCTGGAGGTCCTCTGCCTGGCGGCCGTCGCGCGCGGCGACCTGCCCGAGGCGGCGCGCGTGCTCGGTACCGGCGCCGTGAATCTCGTACGGCTCCTGGACATCGACCGGGTCGTCCTCGGCGGCCGGGTCGTGGCCGCCGAACCCGAGGCCTTCGTGGCCGGCGTCGGCGCGGTCCTCGCCGGGGCGGGCCTGGGGACGCCGGTCTCGGGCGCGACGTCCGCGTACGCCGTCGCCGAGGGCGCGGCGCAGCTGATCCTCGCGCCGCTGTTCGGAAAGTAGCCCGCTCGGAAGCAGCCCACCCGGAAGTAGCCCACCCGGAAGTAGCCCGCTCGGAAGTAGCCCGCTCGGAAGCAGCCCACCCGGAAGTAGCCCGCTCGGAAGCAGCCCACCCGGAAGTAGCCCGCTCGAAAGTTGGGCTGATCGGAAAATAGGCTGATCGGGCGGAATGTACGGGCCGTCCGGGGGCGCGCCCCGCGTCGCTCCCCGGGCCCGCCGCGCCCCTGTGGCAGCGTCGCGGCCGTCCCGTACGCCCGCGAGCAGCAAAGGCACCCCGCCCATGCGACTGCGCAACGCCCTCGCCCTCGGTGTCACGGCGGCGACGACCGGAACCGCCGTCCTCGCGCTCGCCGTCGGCCCGTCCTCGGCGGAGCCAGGACCGAGCCCCGAGCCCCCCACCTGCGGCGCGGCGACGGACCCCGACTTCCCCATCGACACCCGCATCCACGGGGGGCCCGGCACGTACGTCCCCGGCGCCGGCTTCCGTACGTTCGAGGTCGACCTCACCAACACCACCGCCGAGCCCTGCCACGGCATCCACCCGGTCCTCGCCCTCGCCGACCGCGACCGCGTCCTGCAACCCGGCCAGATCCGGCTGGACTTCTACGACTCCGCCGCCCGCCGCTGGCGCCCGGTGGCGTTCGAGGGGACCGAGGAGGACGAGAACGTCGGCGTCTTCACGGACACCGCCGACATCCGCGAGTCCCCGGACACCCCCGGCTTCGCCGGCTTCTCCGTCCCGGCCCGTCGCACCCTCACCGTCGGGGTCCGGCTCGCGTTCCGTGACGACACCGCCCCCAACGAGGTCGTGGCCAACGCGGCGATCGTCCAGCGCCAGGGGGACGACGGCGACTGGGTCGGCGAGTCCGACGACTACCGGCTGACCATCGCCGCCGAGGGGACGGAAGGGGACACGGAGTCCGCCCCCGCCGAGGCCACCCCGCCGCGCGCCGACACCGGCCTCCCGCTCCCGCCGAATCTCCCCGCCTGGCCCGAACTCGCCCACACCGGAGCCGAGTCGGCCGGCCGCCTGATCCCCGCCTCGGGCGCGCTGCTGGTCACGGGCTCGGGCCTGTTCCTCGCCGCACGACGACGCTCCCGCCGGGAACAGCGACACGACCAGCACGAACAGCGACAGGCCTGAGTCCCCGGCGCCCCGCCGCGCCACTCTCCGTACACCCTCCCGTTCATTACCATCTGCGAGCATCCCTCAGTGGACTACCCGAACGACCAGGCACCTGGCGCACCCATCCGCTCCGGCATCCCGGAGCACGGCCGCATCCCGAAGTACTACGCGGTGAAGGCGAAAGTCGCCTTGTTGATAGACGAATTGGGCGAAGGCGGGCTGCTGCCCACCGAGCGGGACCTCGCCGTCCGTTACGAGGTCTCCCGCGAGACCGTCCGGCAGGCCCTGCGCGAGCTGCTCCTCGAAGGGCGGCTGCGCCGGCAGGGGCGCGGGACCGTGGTCGCCGGTCCGAAGCTGGAGCAGCCGCTCTCGCTCGCCAGCTACACCGAAGGCGTACGACGGCAGGGGCGCACCCCCGGCCGTACCCTCATCTCGCTCGACCGCTTCCCCTGCCCCGAGGCCCTCGCGCCCGAGATCGGCCTCCAACGGGGCGAGCCCGTCTGGCACATGGAGCGCGTGCTGCTCGCCGACGACGAGCGGGTCGGCCTGGAGAGCACGTACGTCTCCGTGGCCCGCGCCCCGCGCCTGGACGCCGAGTTCGATCCGGACTCGTCCTTCTACCGCTACCTCCGCGAGCAGCTCGGCATCTCCTTCGGCGACGCCGACGAGCGGATCGAGACCGTGCTGGCCACGCCCCGCGAGGCCCTCCTCATCGGCACCCCGCCCGCGCTCCCGATGCTGCTCATCCACCGCATCTCGCGGGACACCTCCGGCAGCCCGCTGGAGCGCGTCCGCACCCTCTACCGGGGCGACCGCTTCAGCTTCACCGCGCACCTCGGCCACCAGGGCTGACCGAGCCGCGCGCTGCCGACCACCCACCGTCGATAACAGAAAGGTAACGGGTCTAGGCCAACCTTGTCGCCCCGTTAACCGTCCCGTTGCCATCCGGATCGTTCCGAGTCACCAACCCCCAGGACCGTGAACGGCATGAAGGTGATCGTCGTAGGAGCCGGCGTGGTGGGAACCATGCACGCCTGGCACGCAGTGGAACGCGGCCACGAGGTCGTACACATCGAGCGCGAGGCCGAGGCGCGCGGCGCCTCGCTCCGCAACTTCGGCCAGATATGGGTGAGCGGCCGCGCGGGCGGAGAGGAGCTGGACACCGCGCTGCGCGCCCGCGAACTCTGGGAGGGCATCGGCGCCCGCGTCCCCGAGCTCGGCTTCCGGGCCATCGGCTCGCTCACCCCCGTGCGCAACGACCTGGAGCTGGCCGTCGCCGAGGCCGCGCTCGCCCGGCCCGACGCGGCCGCCCGTGGCTACAAGCTGCTGACCGCCGACGAGGCCCGGCAGATCAACCCCGCCCTGCGTGGGGCGTTCCAGGCGGCGCTGTTCTGCGAGCGGGACGCGGCCGTCGAGCCGCGCACCGCCCAGCTCGCGCTGCGCAAGGCCCTGCTGGCCTCCGGGAAGTACACCTTCCTGCCGAACCGCGAGGTCCGGGACGTCGCGGGCGCCGAGGGCATGCGGTACGCCGCCGTCCGCGACGACCAGGGCGAGGTGCACACCGGCGATGCCGTCGTCCTCGCCACCGGCGCCGCGCTCAGCGGCCTGGTCCGCGAACTCGCCGGTGACATCCCGGTCCGCAAGGTCCGCCTCCAGATGATGCAGACCGACCCGCTCGGCGAGCCGCTGACGACCTCCGTCGCCGACGCCGACTCCTTCCGCTACTACCCGGCGTACAAGTCCGAGGCTCTGGACGCCCTCAACGCGGGCCAGCCGCAGGACCCGACCGCCGCCGCGAACAAGATGCAGCTCCTGATGGTGCAGCGCCTCGACGGCGGACTGACCATCGGCGACACGCACGAGTACGAACACCCCTTCGCCTTCGACACCCTCGAAGACCCCTACGAGCACCTCGTCCGCGTCGTCGAGTCCTTCCTCGGCCGGCCGCTGCCGAAGATCCGGCGCCGCTGGGCGGGCGTGTACGCGCAGTGCACCGACACCAGCCGGGTGGTGCACCGCCAGCAGGTCCGCGAGGGCGTGTGGCTGGTGACCGGACCGGGCGGACGCGGCATGACCTGCTCTCCCGCCATCGCCGAAACGACCGCTGACGAACTGGGCTGGTGATCCCGATGACCACGAAGAACCTGATGAACCTTGTCGTGTTGGACATGGCCGGTACCACCGTCGCCGACGGCGGTCTCGTCGAGCGGGCGTTCGGCGCCGCCGCCGAGCGCCTCGGCGAGGACCCGGCCACGATGATCGACTACGTCCGCGCCACCATGGGCGAGTCGAAGATCTCCGTCTTCCGGCACCTCTTCGGCGGCGACGAGGCCCGCGCCCAGCAGGCCAACCTCGCCTTCGAGGAGGCGTACGGCGAGCTGGTCGCCGGCGGCCTGATCGCGCCGATCCCCGGCGCGGCCGACGCGATCGCCGAGCTGAAGGAGCAGGGCCGGACGGTCGTCCTGACCACCGGGTTCGCCCGCGTCACGCAGGACGCGATCCTGGCCGCGCTCGGCTGGCAGGACCTGGTCGAGCTGACCCTCTGCCCGGCGGACGCGGGTGGCCGCGGCCGACCCTTCCCGGACATGGTCCTCGGCGCCTTCCTCCGTACCGGAGCCGTCGACGACGTCCGGCAGATCGTGGTCGCGGGCGACACCTCGTACGACATGCTCAGCGGTGTCCGCTCGGGCGCCGGGATCGTCGCGGGCGTGCTGACGGGCGCGCACGACGAGGCCGCGCTCAAGGAGCACGGCGCCACGCACGTCCTGACCTCGGTCGCGGACCTGCCGGCGGCGATAGCCCGGGCGGAGGCGGACCGGTGACGGCGGCCGCGCCCGCGCCCGCTGTCCGTAAGGCCGGCCCGGACGGCCCGGATACCGCTCCCCGTAGCGGTATCCGGTTCGACTCCGTCTCCGTCGCCTACGGCCGCAACACCGTCCTCGACTCGCTCGACCTGACCGTCGAGCCCGGCGAGGTCATGGCCCTCCTCGGGCCCTCCGGCTCCGGCAAGACCACCGCACTGCGCGCCGTCGCCGGGTTCGTCCAGCCGGCCTCCGGGCGGGTGTTCATCGGCGACCGCGACGTCACCGCCCTCCCGCCGCACAAGCGCGGAATCGGGATGGTCGTCCAGCAGTACGCCCTCTTCCCCCACATGCGGGTCGAGGACAACGTGGCCTTCGGCCTGAAGGCGCAGAAGGCGCCGAAGGCCGAGATCCCCGGTCGGGTCGCCGAGGCCCTGGAGATGACCGGGATGGCGGCCTACGCGAAGCGCTACCCGCGCGAGCTGTCAGGCGGACAGCAGCAGCGCGTCGCGATCGCGCGGGCGCTCGCCATCCGCCCGAACGTCCTGCTCCTCGACGAGCCGCTGTCCGCGCTCGATGCGCAGCTTCGCTCCGGGATGCTCGCCGAACTGGCGCGGCTGCACCGGGAGTTGCCGGACGTGTCCATCCTGTACGTCACCCACGACCAGGTCGAGGCGCTGACCCTCGCGGACCGGATCGCGGTCATGGACAAGGCCCGGCTCCAGGACTGCGGTACGCCGCAGGACCTGTACCGGCGTCCCCGTACGGAGTTCACGGCGTCGTTCGTCGGCAACGCGAACTTGTTGCCGGTGACGGTGGGGACGGGCGGGGTCTCCTTCGGGGGCGCCGAACTCACGGTCGCCACGGACGAGGTGGCCCCGGGGGCCGCGGCGACGCTGTGCGTACGGCCGCACCTCATGGGCCTTGGCGAGGGGCCGAACGCGCTGCGGGGGCGGATCGCCGAGGTGCAGTGGCGGGGGTCGACGCACCGGCTGTACGTCGACGTGTCCGGCCACCGCGTGAAGGCGGACGTCCGCGAGCTGCGGGAAACTCCGGCCCTTGGCGACGAGGTCACGCTGCACTTCGCGCCCGAGGACGGGGTGCTGCTGGGGGCCGGGGTGTCCGATGGGTGACCCGTCCGCGCCGGTCCTCGCAGCTGAGCGCCGTTGTGGCGGGGCACCCGAGGCGGACGCGCCCGCAAAGGCGCCGTCCGTTGTGCCCACCCGTTCCGCCCCAGCGGAACGATTGCCCACAACGGTTCTCTGGGCCCTTCCCCCCGTCGCCGTTCTCGCGCTCGTGTTCCTCTATCCGCTCGCCCTCGTCGTCCAGGAATCCCTCGCCCCCGGTGCCTACGCCGACGTGTTCGGGTCCGAGTCCTTCCGGGAAGCGCTCGTCACCACCGTGTGGCTGGCCGTGGGGTCGACGGTCGGGTGTCTGGTCCTCGGGTTCGCGCTCGCGCTGATCATCGCGTTCGTACCGTTCCCCGGCGGGAAGGCGGTGTCGAAGTTCATCGACGTCTTCCTCTCCTTCCCGTCCTTCCTGATCACGCTCGCCCTGCTCTTCCTCTACGGCACCGTCGGCATCGGAAACGGCCTGTGGACGGACCTGACCGGCGCCGAGACCGGGCCGTTCCAGTTCCTGACCACGCCCTGGGGCGTCCTCCTCGCCGAGATCACGTACTTCACGCCCTTCGTGATGCGCCCCCTCCTCGCCGCGTTCTCGCAGATGGAGACCGCGCAGCTGGAGGTCGCCTCGTCCCTCGGGGCGAAGCCGATGCGCATCATCCGGCAGGTGATCCTGCCCGAGGCGCTGCCCGCGCTCGCCGCCGGCGGAAGCCTCGTCCTGGTCATGTGCCTCAACGAGTTCGGGATCGTCCTCTTCACCGGCGCCAAGGGCGTCACGACCCTCCCGATGCTCGTCTACGGCAAGGCCATCCTCGAATCCGACTACGCCGCCGCCTGTGTCGTCGCCGTCGTCAACGTCGCTATCTCCGTGGGCCTCTACGGCCTCTACCGGGTGGTGAGCCGTCGTGTTGGTGCATAGCCGTACGGGCAGGTGGACGACCTGGACCCTCTTCGCGGTCCTCTTCGTCCCGCTCTTCGCCCTCCCGCTCCTGGTGATCCTGGCCGCCTCGTTCTCCACCAACTGGTCCGGGGCCTTCCCCTCCGGGCCGACCGCGGAGCACTACACGGCCGCCGTGCGCGGCGAGTCGCTGCAGGCGCTCACCACCAGCCTGGTCACCGCCGTCACCGCGAGCGTGCTCGCGCTGACCATCGGCACCTGGGCGGCACTGGTGGCCAACTCCCTGAAGAAGAACGGCCGTCGGTTCCTCGACGCGCTGTTCATGCTGCCGGTCGCCGTGCCCTCGGTCGTCGTCGGCCTGGCCGTCCTGGTCGCCTTCTCGCAGCCGCCGGTGCTGCTCAACGGAACGCGCTGGATCGTGATCCTCGCGCACACCGTTCTTGTCACGGCGTTTGCCTATCAGTCGGTTTCGGCGGCCATCCTCCGTCTCGACCCGATGTACGAGCAGGCGGCGGCGAGCCTCGGTGCCCGTCCCGCGTACGTCCTCCTCCGGGTGAAGCTGCCGCTCCTGCTGCCGTCCCTGAACGCGGCCGCCGGACTCTGCTTCGCCCTCTCCATGGGCGAGTTGAGCGCCACGATGATGCTCTACCCGCCGGACTGGCTGCCGCTGCCTGTGCTGATCTTCACCGCCACCGACCGTGGCTCCCTCTTCACCGGCTCGGCGCTCGCCGTGGTCCTCATGGCCACGACCCTGATCGTCCTGCTCGCGGTCTCCCGTATCCGTACCAAAGCGTCCTACCGCTAAGTCCCTCAGTCCCAGGAGAGAACGACGTTATGCGTACCTCGTCCAAGCTCGTCAAGCCGATCGCCGCCGTCACCGGCACCCTCGCCCTCGCCGCCACCCTCACCGCCTGCGGTGGCGACTCCGCCGCCTCCGACGAGAAGGTCGTCACCGTCTACAGCGCGGACGGTCTCAAGGGGGAGAAGGGCGACGGCTGGTACGACAAGGTCTTCGCCGACTTCGAGAAGGAGACCGGCATCAAGGTCAAGTACGTCGAGGGCGGTTCCGGCGAGATGGTGCAGCGCGCCGTCCGCGAGAAGAACAACACGCAGGCCGATGTCATCGTGACCCTGCCGCCCTTCATCCAGCAGGCCGACTCCAAGGGTCTGCTCCAGGCGTACACCCCGGAGGGCTCCGAGCAGGTGGACGGCGCCAACAAGGCCGCCGACGGCAAGTGGACCTCGGTCGTCAACAACTACTTCGGCTTCATCTACAACAAGCAGCAGCTGAAGGATGCCCCCAAGACCTGGGAGGAGCTCCTCGACGGCAAGTTCAAGAACAAGCTGCAGTACTCCACCCCCGGTGTCGCGGGTGACGGCACGGCCGTCGTCATCAAGGCGATGCACGACTTCGGCGGCCAGGAGCCGGCGATGGAGTACCTGAAGAAGCTCCAGGCCAACAACGTCGGCCCGTCCTCCTCCACCTCCAAGCTCGCCCCCAAGGTCGACAAGGGCGAGATCCTCGTCGCCAACGGCGATGTCCAGATGAACTTCGCGCAGTCCAAGTCCATGCCGAACCTCGCCATCTGGTTCCCGGCCAAGGAGGGCGGCAAGCCGACCACCTTCGCCCTGCCGTACGCGGCCGGCCTGGTGAACAAGGCCCCGCACACCGAGAACGGCAAGAAGCTGCTCGACTTCATGCTCCGCGAGCAGGCCCAGCGCGAGGTCAGCGCGGTCGGCGGCGGCTTCCCGGCCCGCAAGGACGTCAAGGCCACCGACGCCAACGCCATCGAGCTGGCGAACCTGATCGAGGGCGTAGAGGTCTTCGAGCCGGACTGGGCCGACATCGACAAGAACCTGACCGCGTACGTCGACGCGTGGAAGACGGCCACCGGCAGCTGACACCGGTACAGCAGCCGGCTTCCAAGAGTTCACCGTACGGCTCTGGTGTCCCTCCATGTATCGCGGAAGGATAACGGGTACGGACCAACGCCCCCGAGGAATCGGGGGCGTTGGCGCGTCCTCACCCCCTTCTACGGAGGATCCGAGATGCCGATCAACGGCATATCCACCGGCATGTCCCGCCGCACCGTGCTCGCCGCCGCCGGCGCCACCGCGGCCCTCGCCGCCACGGGCGTGGCCACCGCGCCCGCCGCCCACGCCGCCGCGCCCACTCTCCCGAACGGCACCAGCAAGGACAAGGTGCTCGTCGTCGGCATGGACGGGCTGCGGTACGACCGGATCGACGCCGCCGCCGCGCCGACCCTCAAGTCCCTGATGGCGAACGGCACGTACGGCCTGTCGCTGCTCTACGCCAACCCGATGGCCGCCACCTCCTCCGGGCCCGGCTGGTCGACCGTCTCCACCGGCGTGTGGCCCGACAAGCACGGCGTGAAGGACAACACCTTCACCGGCAAGAACTACGCCAAGTACCCCGGATTCCTGGCCCGGCTGAACCAGGTCCGCCCGGAGCTCTCGCTCTTCGCGGCCGTCGACTGGCCCGAGCTGGACACGCACGGCACGGTCACCCCCGGCGCCGACGCCAAGCTCGTCTACAACAACAACTACGCCGTCAACGACCTCGTCATCACCGAGGCGACCGAGGACATCCTCCGGAACCAGAACCCGGACGTCCTCTTCGTCTACTTCGGCGAGACCGACGAGGCCGCCCACTCCTACGGCGCCGCCAGCAAGCAGTACCTCGACGCCATCGCCGTCCAGGACGGCTACCTCGGCCGCCTCATGACCGCGATCAAGGCCCGCCCCTCCTACGCCACCGAGCGCTGGACGGTCATCGTCACCACCGACCACGGCCACACCGACGGCGGCGGCCACGGCGGCTCCGCCATCGAGGAGCGCCGTACGTTCGTGCTCGCCCAGGGCCCCGGCATCGCCGCCGGCGCCCGCCCGATCGACACCCGGCTCGTGGACGTCGCCGCGACCGTCTTCCACCAGCTCGGCATCGTGCCCGACCCCGCCTGGGGCCTGGACGGCAAGCCGATCCAGCAGCGCTCCGCCGACCCGTTCGACGCGCTGGCCTCCTCCCTCTCCGGGCGCGTGGACGAGACCGGCATCCCGGCCGGCGTCCTCGGCTTCACCCACACCGCGCCCAGCGGCTGGTCCGTCATCAACAACGCCATGGGCACCGGCGGCATGACCGAGTGGCGCGGCTGGGCCTTCGCGACCGACGAGTTCTGGTCCCGCACCCAGCGCGACCAGTCCCGCGAGCTGAACATCCGCGCCCGGGGCGTCTTCGCCGTCGCCGACTCCGACGAGTGGGCCGACAAGTCCTTCTCCGGTACGTACGACTCGACGCTGGTCACCCCCGCGTACGGCGTCACCGGCAAGACGCGGGCGACCCTCGACTTCACCACCTTCTACCGCCAGGAGGGCAGCCAGACCGCCCAGGTCCAGGCCGTCTTCAACGGCGGTACGCCGACGGTCGTCAAGAGCTACACCTCCGACGTGATCTCGCAGCCCCAGTCCCTCACCGTGAACGTCCCCGCCGGGGCGTCCAGCGTGAGCTTCCGCTTCCGCTACACCGGATCCAACAACTGGTACTGGGTGATCGACGGGGTCAAGGTCACGACCTCTTGATTACTCTGGGGGCGTCGCCACAGTGCTGTCGCGGCGCCCCCAGCACACCGCATGTTTCGCGTTGGCTGCCTGGCGCCCGCTCGCCCGCCTCAGACGAGGTCGACGAGGTCCGCGATCGAGTCGACGACCTTGGTCGGCCGGTACGGGTGGCGGTCGATGTCACCCGCCGTCGTCAGCCCGGTGAGCACGAGGAAGGTCTGCATACCGGCCTCCAGGCCGGCGAGGATGTCCGTGTCCATGCGGTCACCGATCATGGCGGACGTCTCGGAGTGCGCTCCGATGACGTTGAGCCCGGTCCGCATCATGAGCGGGTTCGGCTTGCCCACGAAGTACGGCTCCTTGCCCGTCGCCTTCGTGATCAGGGCAGCGACAGAGCCGGTTGCCGGAAGAGGACCCTGGGGAGACGGGCCGGTGTTGTCCGGGTTGGTGCAGATGAATCGGGCACCCCTGTCGATCAGCCGGATCGCCTTCGTCAGCGCCTCGAACGAGTAGGTTCGCGTTTCACCCAGGATCACGAACTCGGGTTCATGGTCGGTCATCACATAACCCGCGTCATGCAGCGCCGTAGTCAGGCCGGCCTCACCGATGACATAGGCCGTACCTCCGGGGTGCTGACTCTCCAGAAACTTGGCCGTTGCCAGAGCCGAGGTCCAGATGTTCTCCACCGGCACATCGAGCCCGATCCTGTTCAGCCGGGCGTGGAGATCGCGCGCCGTATAGATCGAGTTGTTCGTGAGGACCAGGAACGGCTTACCTGACGCGCGCAGCTTTTTGATGAACGCATCCGCCCCGGGGACTGGCACACCCTCGTGCATGAGTACCCCGTCCATGTCGGTGAGCCACGATTCGATGGGCTTGCGATCAGTCATGGGTGCGGGCTCCTGCCGTACGCGGACTCTCATGGGGTGACCATGCTATTCATCCTGCGCTTCCAGGGCCTGTCGGTCTCGCCTCCCGGACGCAGGTCCAAGCCCGCGCGGGACCCTGCTGGCCCTTGCCGCAGGCTGGGCCGGCTGTCGAAGGCCGCGCTCGGCAAGATCGAGCCAGGTACTCGACCGCTCACTCAGGGCATGGGCGCTGCCCTCGCGACCGCTTGGGGCAACACATTGGACGACCATTGAGGCAAGCGCCCACTGCCGGGACTACTTCCACACGATCTCGATGAGTTCCGGGCGGAACACCCCTTGCTGAGCACCGCCCTTGCCCGCACCGCTGATGACGACGGCTTCGATGTTCCTCTGGATTTCCTGCCGCTTCATGTCCACGCTATAGCTCTTCCATTCACGGACGACGCGAGCAGCGGCGGAGCCTGCTCGGGCAGGTGTGGCGGAGAGCGTGGAGACCGTCTCCTTCGTCGTCCTCTCCTTCTCCTCCAGGCGGCGGATCTCACGGGCGAACTCTGCCAATGACAGCAAGTCGTCAGCTCGGAGTTGGCGGGCCTCGGCCTTGTCGGCCTCGATCTGCTTCAGCGTTGCCTTTACCGTCGTCAGCTCGGGGTCCTCCTCGGCGGGCTTCACCGTGCGCGCCTGCCTCTTGAGGTCGTCGAGAAGGGCCTTCTCGACGTAGTCCTCCACGAGGGGACCACTTCGGGAGAGTTTGCCGCACCCTCCATCAGCCACGCGGCAGTAGTAGTAGTACCCGTGCTTCTCATAGCTGGTCGTGCCGTGCTGGTACAGGCCGGACGACAGGCCGCCTCCGCACTTGGCGCAGCGAGCGATGCCGGTGAGGAGTCGCTTCGTGACCGCGCTTCCCTTCTTCCGGCCGGTACCGCTACTCGTACGGGATTCGAGCTCGTCGATCAGCTCCCGCCATTCGTCGGGAGTGAAGATCGTCTCCCACTTCCCGACGACAGGCGTCCCGTCCGTGCGCTCGACGAGGTACTCGGCGGGGTCCACCCGGCCGGACCGTTCGCGAACCTCCTGTGGGATGTATGCACGGTATCCGCAGAGGCGGGGATTCCTGAGTACGTACCGGACACTGGTGTAGCCGATCGTCTTTCCCCCGGGAGTTTGTGGGCTACGCACCCCCATCGCCGCCCACTCCTTGTGAATGGTGGCGATCGTCGCGCCCCTGAGTACGTCCTGGCGGGCCTTTCGGAGGAGCTCTGCTTCCCACTCGTCGACGTGTTCCGCGTCCTTCCATCCGAAGGCGCGCTGACCCTTGTGCGGCTTTCCGCCGGTCGCCTCGGCGAGCTTCTGCCGGGCGACGCGGCGCGCTGCGTCTGTCGAGAACTTGTTCGCGATGGTCACGTAGATGCGGGCCTGGAAGCGGCCGTCCGTTGTGGTCAGGTCCCCTGGACAGACCCGCGGCCGGACGTCGACCGGACCCCTGCGGATGCGAGCGCGGCCGAACCGGGTGACCCTGCCAGTATCAGGAGGTCACGATGCGTTCAGGTCCCATTGCTCTCCGTGCCGCAGGGGCGGCCGCCTTGCTGGTGCTGGCACCCACGGCCGGTACCGCCTTCGCGGGCGACAACGCCAAGGTCACCGCCACCGTCACCCCGGCCACCGCCCGGCCCGGCGCGGACGTCGACATCCGCGTGCAGGGCTGCAAGGGCACGACCGGATCGGCCAAGTCCAAGGCGTTCGTCGCCGACGCCGAGCTCACCGGCCGTGACGGGGGCGACTACCCCCTCTTCGGTGACACCACGATCAAGTCGGGACTGGAACGCGGCACGTACAAGGTCAGCGTGACCTGCGACGGCCGGGAGCACCGTGACGTCGGCGTGGTCCACGTCGAGAAGCGCAAGCCCGAGCCCACGCGCGACCCCACCCACAAGCCGACCCCCCAGCCGACGCGCCACCCGAGCCCGGTCGCCCCGGTCCGGGCCGGTGGCGGCGGCGCGGCCCTGGCGGTCCCGGCCGCACCCGTGGCACCGGGTGTCGCCCAGACCACCAGCGAGAACGGCCTCGGCACCCCGTACACGCTGGTCGGCCTGGGGCTGGCCGCGATCGCCGCGGTGGCCGTCGCCTTCCGCAGCACGCGCCGCCGCCGGGCGGGCGACTGAGGTGACCGCCGGGGGCGGGGGAGGTTCCGGGTCCGGAGGCAGGGCCGGCAACGGGCGCATGGTGACCGGTGCGGCCTGGGCGGTCCTGGTCCTCGGGCTCTGGTTCTGGGGCCGGGAGATCGCGGACGGACCGGGCGGCACCTCGGCCCCCACCACCGGCGACATCCCCGCCGTCGGCCGCCCGCTCGGCGCTCCCCTGCCCCCGGCGCACCGGCCCATGGCGCCCGCCGAGCCGCGCCGGGTCGAGATCCCCTCGCTCGGGATCACGGCGCCGGTCGTCGGGCGCGGTCTCGACCCCGCGGGGGCCATCGACCCGCCGCCGTTCGAGATGCCGTACTCCGTCGGCTGGTTCCGGGACGGTACGCAGCCGGGCGCGAAGGGCGCGGCGCTCTTCGTCGGCCACGTCGACACCGAGACCAGGCCCGCCGTCTTCTACGGCCTGAGCGCCGCCCGCCCCGGGGCCACGGTCAGGGTGACCCGTACGGACGGATCCGTCGCGGAATTCACCGTCGACGACGTCCGGGTCTTCCCCCGGGACCGCTTCGACGCCGGGAAGGTGTACGGGCAGCACCAGGCGGACCGGGCCGAGCTGCGCCTGATCACCTGCGGCGGGACCTTCGACCGGGCGACCGGGACGTACACGGCGAACGTGGTCGTCTCGGCGTATCTGACGGGCACGGGTACGCGTACGGGTGCGGGCACGGGTACGGGTGCGGGGTCACCCGCTGATCACCCTCGCCGATCACCGGGCCCGGCCGCCGGTCCGCGGACCACGTTCCGCGGACCGTGAACCGCGAACCCGCGCGACCGACGGCCGGGCCGGCCTCCACCGCGGGCGCGCGGGCTGCGGGAGAAGCCCGGCGCCGCCGCGGGAGGTTCGGGTTCCGCAACTGTAGAGCGGGCGTCCGGCCCCGACCCCAGGGCGCGCCTCCGCCGCGCCGAGATCGACCGGTTCCGTACGGGAGTTCAGCTCTGCGGAACCCAACTGACCAGCTGGGAGAGGCGATTGGGTGGAGGGGCTCACGACCCCGCGGGGTGGCCGGAACGTGACCGTACGCTCACGGAGCGGAGTCGGGGTCGGGGTCGGGGTCGGCTTCGGTGTCGGCGTCGCGGGAACGATCAAGGCCCCCTCACCATCGGTGAGGGGGCCTTGACTCTGCGTGCGCCGCCAGGGACTCGAACCCCGGACCCGCTGATTAAGAGTCAGCTGCTCTAACCAACTGAGCTAGCGGCGCCTGCTGACCCGGAGAACTCTACCCGACATCCGGGGGTGCTCCTGACCATTACCGGCCGCTTCCGGCCTGTCGGATGGTCGTATCAGGCCTTCGATCCGTCAAAATGCGATTTGTCCAGACAGTTGAGACGATGGCGCCCGAGCACCAGCGCCAAAGGATCTTGACGAGTGTGGAGGGGAAACGCATGAGTGTGCCGGTCTTCGAGGAGTTCGAGCCCGCGGCCGACTGCGGCTGCGCGGGCTGCGCCCAGCAGCGGCGCGATCTTGCCCTGGGCCTGCCCGTCCGGGCGGGCGGTCACCCGGCGGCGCACGGAGCGCGCCGCGCGCTGGTCCTGGTCACGGCGGCGGGAGTGGTCCTCGGCGGCGGGGGCGCGAGCGCGCTCGCCCAGCCCGCGGGCGCGCCGGCCGGCCCGGCCGCCGCACCCGCGGATCTCGACGCCGCCGTACCCGGCGACGACACGCCTCAGGGCGGTACGGGCCCGCTGTACGGAGCCCCCGGGCCCGGCGGGTACCCGGCGCCCGGCGCGACCCCGACGACCAGTCAGATCACCACCGAGTCCCTCCGGAAGACCACCCGGGCCGAGATCATCAACCGCGCCAAGCGCTGGGTGGGCGCCCAGGTCCCGTACTCGATGGACCGGTACTGGTCCGACGGCTACCGGCAGGACTGCTCGGGCTACATCTCCATGGCGTGGAACCTGCGCGGCAACGAGTGGACCGGCAGCCTGGACCGGTTCGGCGAGCGGATCGACCGGACGGAGCTCCAGCCCGGCGACATCCTGCTCTTCCACAACCCGGCCAGCCCGACGAAGGGCTCGCACGTCACGATCTTCGGCGGCTGGACCGACTACACCCACACCTCGTACATCGCGTACGAGCAGACCAAGCCGCGGACGCGGCGGCAGGCGACGCCGCTGGCGTACTGGAGCAACTCCGACCGCTACGTCGCCTACCGCTACAGGGGCGTCGTGAGCGGCGGCAGCGGGGGAGGGCCGGCCACGCCGGCGCCCGCCGCGCCGTACCCGGGGTCGGCGATGTTCGGACCCGGCGCGAACAACGCGTACGTCACCCAGCTCGGGCGGCTGCTCGTCGAGCGCGGCGGCAAGAACTACTACCGCCAGGGCCCCGGTCCGCGCTGGGGCGAGGCGGACCGGCGGGCGACGGAGGCGTTCCAGCGTGCGCAGGGCTGGAAGGGCAAGGAGGCGGACGGGATGCCGGGGCCGCAGACGTGGCGCCTCCTGGTGACAGGGCAGGGGCGGAGCATCGGCGGTTCGAGTGGTTCGGGGGGTTCGAGCGCGAATGTGCCGGGGTTTCCCGGGCGTGGCTACTTCCGTCCGGGCCAATCCAACGCATATGTGGAGAAGCTGGGCAAACAGCTGGTGAAGCGGGGCTACGGCAAGCACTACCTGTCGGGTCCCGGTCCGCGCTGGAGCGAGGCGGACCGTCGCAATGTCGAGGCGTTCCAGCGGGCACAGGGATGGCGCGGCGGCGCGGCCGACGGCTACCCGGGCCCGGAGACCTGGCGGCGCCTGTTCCGATGACCCCGAGAGCATGAGGTGGACCGAATGACCGCAACGACCCCAACCCCGGACTCGGGAGCGGCGGCGAGCCGCGACGCGGCCCGGACGGCCCGCCGCCTGACGACGGAGCCGCGCGCCCCGAGACCGGTGGACGTCCGCCCACCGGAGTCCGACTCGGGCTGGCCTGACGGGGCGTCGGTCAGCCAGGAGCCGGGCAGCGCGACGGTCCTGAAGGACCGGGCGGCGGACCTGGCGGCGGCGGGCCTGGCGGCGGGGGACCCGGCGCCGATGGACGTGGTGGCGACGGACCCGGCGGCGAGGGGCCTGGCAGCGGCGGGCCTGGTGGCGACGGGACCGGCAGCGGGGGACCTCGCGGCGACGGGACCGGCGGCGGGGAACGTGGTGGCCACGGGACCGGCGGCGAGGGACGTGGCGGCGACGGGCCTGGCGGCGACGGATCTGGCGGCCACGGGACCGGCGCCGACGGAGGTGGCGGCGACGGACCCGGCGGCCTCGGCGCCGACCGCGCCGGGTGTCGTGGGCGGTATCGTGCCGCCCGTTTCCCGTACCCCGGGCGCACCGGAGCCGACGGCTCCGGGACACCCCGCTGCGGGCGCCGCCTCGACGATCCCGGCGCCCCCGGTGGGCTCGGCGGACCGGCCGACGGCTCCCGAGGGCTCGGCGGCTGTCGCACTTGGCCCCCGGGCGCCACAAGGTGCGGAGTGGCGCGCCGGGGCGCCCGTCGGCGCGACGGCTTCGGGGGCGCACCCAGTGGTGTCGGCGGCACCGAGCGGCGCGGTCGGTGAAGCCGGCGCGCGGAGCGCCGTCGGCGCGACGGCTACCGGAGGCTTGGCGGTGGGCGCCCCCGGCGCACCCGCGTCCGAGGGCTCCGAGCCGCCGGCCGGAGTCGTCGCGGGTGGCCCGGTGTCCGGGGCCCGTACGTCGGATGCCGTCGGCACCCCGGTCAGCACCGTCCACCCGGACCGCCCGACGGGCCCGTCGGGTTCGTCGCGTGCCTCCGCCACACCGGCCGGCACGACGGCGGCCGAGCCCCGCCCGCCCGAGGCCGCCGGCGCGGCGGCCCCCCTGCCCGCACCCCCCGCCGCCCCCGGGCGCGCCCCCGACCTGCGGCGGATCGTGCGGGGGGACGTCGGCGTCGTCGCTGTGCCCGTCGTCGCCGAGGCGCACGTGGCCGTCCGGCCCGTCGTACGGCGGAAGAACGTGATCGGCGCCGAGACGACCGGGTCGATCCCCGTCCACCTGCTCTTCCGCGACGAGCCCGACACCGACTCCCGTAAAGACGTCGGCGTCGACGTGGACGACGACGGTGGCCCCGCCACCGTCGCCATGGCCCCGCCCAGGGCCACCGCCCCCAAGGCCGTGATCCCCGCCCCCACCCGCCCCAAGGCCGCCGCCCGCCCCGCTCCCACCGCCGACCCCAAACTCGTCGAGCGGCCGGCGCCGGCCCTGCCCGGGTGGATCGGGGTCGTCGCCGGGGTGCTCGCGCTCGCCGGGTGCGCCGCCGTCGTCTGGTCGGTCGGGGCCGTGCCCGAGGAGCTCGCGCGGATGCTCCGGCTGCCCCCGCGCCCGTACCAGGGCATCCACCTCGGGCAGTGGGCCCTGCTCACCCTCGGCGTCCTCGCCACCCTCTTCGCCTTCGGCGGTCTCGGCCGCGGCCGGGTCGGCTACGCCTGGGTCCTCACCCTTTTCGGCGACTACCGGGGCAGCGTCCGCCGCACCGGGCTCGTCTGGACCAGCCCGCTCCTCCTGCGCCGCCGGGTCGACGTCCGCCTCCGCCACTGGCGCAGCGAGCCGCTCTCCTCGGTCGACGCGAAGGGCACCGCGCTCAACGTCGTCGTCCTCGTCGTCTGGCGCATCCGGGACACCGTCCGCGCCGCGCTCGGGGTCGACGGCCACGAGGAGTACCTTCGCGAGCAGGTCGAGGCGGCGATGGCCCGGGTCCTCTCGCAGCTGCCGGCGGACGCCTTCCACGAGGACGCCCCGACCCTGCGGGACGCGGAGGCCGTCGGCGAGGCGCTGACCCGGATGCTGTCGGCGGAGTGCGCGCCGGTCGGGATCGACGTGTTCTCGGCGCAGCCGACCAGGATCGAGTACGCCCCCGAGATCGCGGCGGCGATGCAGCGCCGCCGGATCGCGGCGATCGACGCGAAGCACCGCGACAGCGTGCTGACCTCCGTGGTGGACGCCGTGGACGACGTGGTCCACCGGCTGACCACGCGTGGTCTGGTCGAGCTGGACGACTACGAGCGCAAGGCGCTGGTCAAGGACCTGACGGTGGCCTTCTACACCGGCCGGACGGGTCCCGTGGAAGGCGCGTGACTGGTATGGACATGTTCAACATCCGTCAATACCTTGGTACTTGGTCTAGACCGGAATAAGCACTACCGCACAACCGGACCAACGCGCACCACCCACACCACCCTCCGCACGCGTGCAGCACAGCTCGGCTCATCGAACTCCCCCACGTTCATCAGGAGCGACAGCATGCGCAAAAAGATAGGTGTGGCGGCGGTGGCGCTCGGCGTCGCCGGCGCCTCCCTCTTCGCCACCAGCAGCGCCAGTGGCCACGGCTACACCGACTCCCCGATCAGCCGTCAGAAGCTCTGCGCCAACGGCACCGTGACCAACTGCGGCGACATCCAGTGGGAGCCGCAGTCGGTCGAGGGCCTCAAGGGCTTCCCGGGCGCCGGACCCGCCGACGGTGCGATCTGCGCCGGCGGGAACTCCCGGTTCTCCCAGCTCGACGACCCCCGGGGCGGCGCCTGGCCGACCACGAGGCTCACCTCGGGCCAGAGCCACACCTTCCGCTGGCAGTTCACGGCCCGGCACAGCACCACCGACTTCAGGTACTACATCACCAAGAACGGCTGGAACGGCACCCAGAAGCTCACCCGGGCCGCACTCGACCCGCAGCCGTTCCTCACCGTCCCGTACAACAACCAGCAGCCGCCGCCCACGCTCTCGCACTCCGGGACGATCCCCGGCGGCAAGACCGGGCGCCACGTGATCCTGGCCGTCTGGACGGTCGCGGACACCGGGAACGCGTTCTATGCCTGCTCGGATGTTCAGTTCTGACAGACCGTCAGCTACCGTCCGGCGTATGACCGAACAACCCACCGTGGCGGAGCTCGTGCGACGGCAGTGGGGCGACCACAGGACCGGACTGAGGGCGCGGGACAGGGTCCTCAGTCACCACCAGGTCGCCGCCGGGGCCGCCGCGCGGGCCGCGCTCCTCGTCGATCTGCTGCCCCGGGGTGCTGAGCCGCACCTCGGGGTACTCCTCGACAACACGCCGGAATTCCCGCTCTGGCTGAGCGCGGCGGCCCTCGCGGGGGCCGCCGTCGCCGGCATCAACCCCACTCGGCGCGGCGCCGAACTGGCCCGCGACATCACGCACACCGACTGCCGGGTCCTGGTCACCCAGCGCGCGTACCTTCCCCTGCTCGACGGGGTTCCCCTGCCGGGCGTACGCGTCCTCGTGACCGACACCGACGCCTACCGGGAGCTGCTCGCCCCCTTCGAGGGCGCGAAGCCGGGCGAGGCGGTCGCCCGTGCCGTACGCCCCGACAGCCGCATGCTGCTCTACTTCACCTCCGGCTCGACGGGCGCGCCCAAGGCGGCGATCTGCAGCCAGGGCCGCCTGGCGGCGGCGGGCGCGTCGCTCGTCGCCCACTTCCGGATCCGGCCGGACGACGTCCACTACATCTGCATGCCGATGTTCCACGGCAACGCGGTCATCGCCGACTGGGCCCCGGCGCTCGCCGCCGGTGCGGGCGTGGCGCTGCGGGACCGCTTCTCGGCCTCGGGTTTCCTCTCCGACGTACGGGAGTTCGGCGCCACCTACTTCACGTACGTCGGCCGGGCGATCCAGTACCTGCTGGCGACCCCGGCCGGCCCGGACGACCGCGCGCACGGTCTCCGCCTCGGCTTCGGTACGGAGGCGGGGGCGGTGGACGCGGCCCGCTTCGAGGCGCGTTTCGGGGCCCGCCTCGTCGAGGGGTACGGCTCGTCGGAGGGCGGCGCGGCGATCCGGCGGACCCCGTCCACGCCGACCGGCGCGATCGGGCGGGCGGCGCCCGGGGACGACCTGGCGGTGGTGGACCCGGCGACGGGGGAGGAGTGCGCGCCGGCGGTCCTCTCGCCGCAGGGCCGGCTCCTCAACGCCTCCGCCGCGATCGGCGAACTCGTCAACCGGGGCCGTAACCCCTTCGAGGGCTACTGGCGCAACCCCGAGGCGGAGGCCGCCCGGCTGCGCGGCGGCTGGTACTGGTCCGGCGACCTCTTCTACCGGGACGCCGACGGCTTCCTGTACTTCGCGGGCCGGACGGACGACCGGCTGCGCGTCGACAGCGAGAACCTGGCGGCGGCGGTGATCGAGCAGATCCTCTCCCGCTGGGACCGGGCGGCGGGCGTGGCCGTCTACGCGATACCCGACCCGGTCGCCGGCGACCAGGTGATGACGGCGATCGCCCTGCGCGAGGGCGCCGCCTTCGACCCGGCCGCCTTCGACGACTTCCTCGCCGCGCAACCGGACCTGGGCACCAAGATGGCCCCACGCTTCGTACGCGTCGTCCCGAAGCTCCCCCTGACCGCCACCAACAAGATCCACCGCGTCGCCCTCCGCCGGGAGGCCTTCCTCTGCCCGGACCCGGTCTGGTGGCGCCCGTCGCCGGGGGCCGCGTACGAGCGCCTGACGGCGCAGGCCGTCACGGCGTTGCGCGCGCAGTACGCAGCCCGAGGCCGCTCACTGCCAGCAGACTGAGGCTGAGTCCGAACATCAGGATGCCCAGGGGGACATGGAGCGACGGCAGGTGCGCGATGCCGGCGACCACCTGCACCGTGGCGAGCGCGAGGAAGCCGGACGCGTACAGGATCGGGCGGGGGGACCCGCCGCCCGGCCGCCAGGCGAGGATCGTGGCGAGAACGTAGAGCATCGACGCGCCGTACATCACGCGCGAGCCGACGTCGTGCAGGACCGCGCCGACGGACCCGGACAGCAGCATTCCGGCGGTGACCGCCTGGAAGAACAGAGCCAAGGTCTGCAGGGCGATCGCGACGCGAGGAAAGGTGGTAGTCGTCCGTACGGCCATGGTGTGGACCTCACTTCTGCCTCGCGGCGGTGGCTGGATACGCTCTCGGCAGTCCGACGACGTAGGCCCGCGAAATGTGAGGTGAGGACGCGAGTGACCGTGAACACACCGTCCGAGCCGGGCCCGGGCGCGATCGTCGGCGAGCGGCGCGCGCTGATCAATCTCGCGTACCGGCTGCTCGGTTCGCTGGCCGAGGCCGAGGACGCCGTCCAGGAGACGTACGCCCGCTGGTACGCGCTGTCGCGGCGGCAACAGGAGGCCATCGCCTCGCCCGGCGCCTGGATGACGACGGTGGCGAGCCGCGTCTGCCTGGACGTGCTCGGCTCGGCGCGCGCCCGGCGCGAGCGCTACGTGGGCGCCTGGCTGCCCGAGCCGCTGCCGGACCGCACGGAGTGGACCGACGCGGGGGCGGCCGACCCCGCCGACCGGATCACCCTGGACGAGTCGGTGAACATGGCCTTCCTCGTCGTACTGGAGTCGATGACGCCGGCCGAACGCGTGGTGTTCGTCCTGCACGAGGTCTTCAGGTACCCCTTCGCGGAGATCGCCGAGATCGTCGGCCGGACACCCGCGGCCTGCCGCCAACTGGCGACCTCGGCCCGCCGCCGTACGCGAACCGCGCAGGCGGCTCCGCCGACCGGACAGACCGGTCTGGTACGCCACTTCAAGCAGGCCTGGGAGGCCAAGGACATCGAGGCCCTCGTCGGCCTCCTCGACCCCGACGCCACGATGGTCGCCGACGGCGGCGGCCTGGTCGGCACCGTCCTGCGCCCGGTCGAGGGCAGCGAGAACATCGCCGCCTACCTGATCCACATCGCCGACAAGGCCCCCGGCCTGACCCTCCTGGAACGCACGGTCAACGGCCGCCCCGGCCTGATCGCCCAACACACCGGCGTCACCGTGACCGTGGCCGCGTTCGACCTCACCGGAGACCGCATCACTCACATCTGGGCGATCCGCAACCCGGAAAAACTCCACGCGTGGACCACGGACGGACAGCACCGATCCGGTGTACGGGGGTAGGGCCAGACCTACCCCCGTACGCACGCCAGACCCATGGCCCCGCCCGCCGCCCGGCGCCTACCGTGAGGCCCATGACGCCTCGAACGCCCTGGCAGGCCCTCACCCGGGCCCGGTATCCGCGGACCGTGTGGCCCTGGCGGGCCGCCGGGTATCTGGGGACCGGGGTACTCACCGGGGTGCCCGCGCTCCTGGTTCTGCTCGTGCTCGTCGTCTTCTCGCTCGTGCTCGTCGGGCTGCCGCTGCTGCTCCTCGCCGGGGTCGCCCTCGGGGGGCTCGAACGGCGGCGGCTGCGGATCGTCGACCTCGATCCGGCCGCCGACCCGCACCGGATCCCCGACGCCCCCGGCCTTGCCGCCTGGCTGCGGGTGCGGGTCCGGGAGCAGGCCACCTGGCGGGAGTTCGCGTACGCCGTCCTGCACGCCACCGTCCTCTGGCCGCTCGACCTGATCGTGCTCGCCGTCGCCCTCGGGGTGCCCGCCGCCCTGATGTCCGCCCCCGTCCGGCTCGCGGTCGACGGGCATGAGGTCAAGGTCGTCAAGGCCTACCTGGTGACCTCCTATCCGCAGGCCTTCGCCGCCGCCCTCCTCGGGGTCGTGCTCCTCGTCGCCCTGCTCTATCCGCTCGGCGCGCTCGCCGGTGCCCGTGCCGCCCTCAGCCGGGCCCTGCTCGCGCCCCGCGACGCCGAGCTGCGCGAACGGATCGGCGAGGTCACCGCCTCCCGGGCGCGGCTCGTCGACGCCTTCGAGGCCGAGCGGCGGCGGATCGAGCGCGATCTCCACGACGGCGCCCAGCAGCGTCTGGTCGCCCTCACCATGACCCTGGGGATCGCCCGGCTCGACGCCCCGGCCGGACCGCTCGCCGACCGGCTCGCCCAGGCCCACGACGAGGCCGGCCGGGTCCTGACCGAGCTGCGCGAACTCATCCACGGCATCCACCCGCAGGTGCTCGCCGACTACGGACTCGGCGCCGCCCTCACCGACGCCGCCGACCGCTCCGCCGTCCCCGTCACCACCGACGTCGACGGCCTGCCCCGGCTGCCCACCGCCGTGGAGAGCGCCGGCTACTTCGCCGTCTGCGAGGCCCTCGCCAACATCGGCAAGCACAGCCGGGCCGGGCGTGCCCGCCTCACCGCGCGGTACGGCTCCGAAGCCCTCCGCATCGAGATCGGCGACGACGGGCGAGGTGGCGCCGACCCCGCCCGCGGCACCGGTCTCACCGGGCTCGCCGACCGGCTCGCCGTCCTCGATGGCACACTGACGATCACCAGCCCGCCGGGCGGGCCGACCGTCCTACGAGTGGAGATCCCGTGCCGACCGCTGCCCGAGCCCTCCGGGTCGTCCTCGCCGAGGACAGCGTCCTCCTCCGCGAGGGCCTGATCGGTCTCCTCGCGCGTTTCGGCCACCAGGTCGTCGCCGCCGTCGGCGACGCCGACGGCCTGCGCGCGGCCGTCACCGAGCACGAGCCGGACATCGTCGTCACCGACGTCCGGATGCCGCCCGGCTTCCAGGACGAGGGGCTGCGCGCCGCCGTCGCCCTGCGCGCCGAGCGCCCCGGCCTGCCGGTCCTCGTCCTCAGCCAGTACGTGCAGCGGACCTACGCCGCCGACCTCCTGGACGCGGGCGACGGCACCGGCGTCGGGTACCTCCTCAAGGACCGGGTCGGTCAGGTCGAGGAGTTCCTGGACGCCCTCACCCGGGTCGCCGACGGCGGCACGGTCGTGGACCCCGAGGTCGTACGGCAGCTGCTGCGCCGCCGCCGCGATCCGCTGGAGGCACTGACCCCGCGGGAGCGGGAGGTCCTCGGGCTCGTCGCCGAGGGCCATTCCAACGGGGAGATCGCCCGTCGGCTCGTCGTCACCGACGCGGCCGTCGGCAAGCACATCGGCAACATCCTGGGGAAGCTCGACCTGCCGCCGGCGGAGGAGACCCATCGCCGGGTCCTCGCCGTACTCACCTATCTGCGGGCCTGAGGACACGAAGAAGCCCCCCGCTTCCGCGAGGGGCTTCTTCCGTCTGTGCGCCGCCAGGGACTCGAACCCCGGACCCGCTGATTAAGAGTCAGCTGCTCTAACCAACTGAGCTAGCGGCGCCTGCTGACAGAGAAAATACTACCTGGTCCTCCGGGGTGGTTCGGACCACCACCGCTGAGGACCAGGTCACACCCCTGCAAGGACACCCCTGAGCGCCCGCCGGGCCTCAGATCGCCAGCGAGAGCACCACCGGCGCCGCCCTGCGGTTCAGCGTGTCGGCCGCCGAGCGCAGCCGGTGCGCGTGCTCGATCGGCAGCGAGAGCGCCAGGCAGCCCACGGCCGCGCCGGCCGTCAGCGGGACCGCCGCGCAGACCGTTCCCACCGCGTACTCCTGGAGGTCGAGCACCGGGACCGTGGCCGGCTGGCTGTCCAGCTTGGAGAAGAGCACCCTCTCGTTGGTGATCGTCCGCGAGGTCAGCCGGGCGATCTTGTGGCGCGAGAGGTGGTCCCGGCGGCCGTTCTGGTCCAGCTGGGTCAGCAGGCACTTGCCGACCGCGCTGGCGTGCGCGGCCGACCGGAAGTCCACCCACTCGTTGACCTTGGGCGTGCGCGGCCCGTCGGCGAACTGGGTGATCTTCACCTCGCCGTCGATGTACCGGCTGATGTAGACCGCGGCGCCGACGGAGTCGCGCAGCTCGGTCAGCGTCTCCTGGAGCTTCTGCTCCAGGGCTTCGCGGCGGGTGAGGCCGGAGCCCAGGAGGACCAGGGAGTCTCCGATCACATAGGCGCCGTCGGCGACCTGCTCGACGTAACCCTCGCGGCGGAGCATCAGCAGCAGGGAGGACAGGTGGGCGACGGGCAGACCGGTCTCACGAGCGATCTGGACGTCCGTCACCCCGCCACCGTGCCGTGACACCGTCTCAAGGACGCGCAAGGCGTATTGCACCGAGTGGAACGGCGCAGTGGGCTCGGGCTTCAGCGCCACGGTTTCCCCCTACCAGGTTGTGACCGCAAGCTTCCGTACCACGATAGCCGTCAAGCTCCCTTTTCGGGGCGGCTGTTGGCGAGATTGATGCGGCGCCCCAGGGCCGTACGCTGGGGCGCGCCACCCTGGCATATGCCATGGTCACAGCACCTTGCGAGAGTCTGAGGTCAGAGCACCGCGCCGAGGAACTCACGGGTACGCGGATGCTCCGCGGCCGAGAAGATTTTTTCCGGAGAACCGGACTCGATCACCCGGCCCGCGTCGAACATCAGGACCTCGTCCGAGATGTCCCGGGCGAAATTCATCTCGTGCGTCACACAGATCATGGTGATGTCGGTCGTCGCCGCGATCTCCCGGAGCAGATCGAGGACGCCCGCCACCAGTTCCGGGTCGAGCGCGGAGGTCACCTCGTCGAGCAGGAGCACCTTCGGCTCCATCGCGAGCGCCCGCGCGATGGCGACCCGCTGCTGCTGCCCACCGGACAACTGCGCGGGCCTGGCCTCGCACTTGTCCGCCAGACCGACCATGTCGAGCAGCTCCCGCCCGCGCGCCTCGGCCTCCTCGCGGCTCTTCCCGAGCGTCCGGACGGGCGCCTCGGTGATGTTGCGCAGGACGGACATGTGGGGGAAGAGGTTGAAGTGCTGGAAGACCATTCCGATCTTCCGGCGTACCTCCCGGCGGTGCTTCTCGTCGGCCGGGTACAGCTTTCCGCCGTTGACCCGGATGGTGCCCGCGTCGGGCTTCTCCAAGGTCATCAGCAGCCGCAGGATCGTCGTCTTTCCGGAACCGGAGGGTCCGATCAGGGTGACGTGCTTGCCCGGACGGACGGTGAAGCTGAGGTCGTCGAGGACCGTCTGGTCCCCGAACCGCTTGGTGACGTTCTCGAATTGAATGAGGTGTTCAGTGGGCAAGGCGGCGCTCCAGAGTGCGGACGAGGAGGGAAGCGGGATACGCGATCAGGACAAAGGCCACCCCGACCACGGTCAGCGGCTCGGTGTACTGGAAGGTGGCGGCGGATTCCAGACGGGTCTGCTGGAGGAGTTCGAGCACACCGATTCCGGCCAGGATCGGGGTGTCCTTCAGCATCGCGATGACGTAGTTGCCGAGCGCGGGCGTGATCCGGCGCAGGGCCTGCGGCAGGATCACCGTCAGCCAGGTCCGGTGGCGCGGCAGGCTGAGCGCCTTCGCCGCCTCCCACTGCCCGACCGGTACGGCGTCGATGCCGGCCCGGTAGACCTGCGCGGTGTACGTCGAGTAGTGCAGCCCGATCGCGAGCGTGCCGGTCGTCAGGGCGGAAAACTGCACGCCCCACTCGGGCAGTACGAAGAAGAGGAAGAAGAGCTGCACGAGCAGCGGAGTCGTACGGACGAACTCGGTGACGGCGTGCACCGGCCAGCGCACGAACCGGCTGCGGGCCCGGAAGCCCAGCGCCCACACCAGACCGAGCGAGAACGAGATCAACGAGCCGAGCACGAGCACCTGCAGGGTGACGAGCACCCCGTCCCAGAAGCGCGGCAGGAAGTCCACCACCGCGGACCAGTCCCAGTTCACTTGGCCACCACCCCCAGGTTCGCCTTGGTACGCCTCTCCAGCGCCTTCATCGAGCGGGTGATCACCAGCGCGATCACGAAGTACACGACCAGCGTGACCGTGTAGATCCCGCCGCTCTCCTGGGTCGCGAGCCGCACCAGGTACGCGGCGAACGAGACGTCCCCGACGCCGAGCAGCGAGACCAGGGCGGTGCCCTTGAGCAGCTCGACGAGCAGGTTGCAGAAGGACGGGATCATCTCGGGCACGGCCTGCGGGAGCAGGACCAGCCGCAGCCGCTGCCAGGGCGAGAAGCTGAGCGCGATCCCCGCCTCGCGCTGCGCCTTCGGTACGGCGTTCAGGGCGCCGCGCACGATCTCGGCGCCGTACGCCCCGTACGACAGGCCGAGCGCGAGGATCGCCGCCCACATCGGGACCAGCTGCCAGCCGACCAGCGGCGGCAGCACGAAGAACAGCCAGAACATCAGGATCAGCGCGGACGTGCCGCGGAAGACCTCGGTGTAGAGCCCGGCCAGGAAGCGGACGGCGCGGGAGCGGTGGGTACGGGCGGTGCCGACTCCGAAGGCGACCACGGCGGCGAGCGCGGCGGAGGCGATCAGGAGCTGGAGGGTTGTCCAGATGCCGGGCAGGACCCAGTTCTGCCAGAGTCCTGCGGTCATCGGCACAGCTCCTCGGCGGTCAGCGTGGTCATCTCGGCCTCGGTGAAGCCGAAGCGCCGCAGGATCCGGAAGAGTTCGCCGCTCTTCTTCATACGGTGCAGCTCGGTGTTGAAGGCGTCCCGCAGGGCGGTGTCGGTGGGGCGGAAGGCGAAGCCGCCGCCGTCGACCTTCCGCCTGCCGTCGACGACGGCGGCGAAGGGCGCGGTGGCCTCGGCCCTGACGGACTTGCGGACCACCGAGCGGGCGGTCAGGGCCGTGCCGGCGAAGACGTCGACGCGGCCCGACTCGACGGCGTTCAGCCCGGCGACCTGGTCCTGAAGGATCACGATGTCCTTCTCCGGGTAGCCGGCGGCCACCGCGTACGCGATCTCGGCGTAGCCGCTGCCGGTCGCGAAGCGGGCCTTCGCGCGCACCACGTCCTCGTACGAGCGGAGGTTCTTCGGGTTGCCCTTGCGGACGATGAAGGAGTCGAGCATCTGGTACTCGGGGTCGGCGAAGACGACCTGGGCGCAGCGGTCCTTGTTGATGTACATCCCGGCCGAGACGACGTCGAACTGCTGCGAGCCGAGTCCGGGGATGAGCGAGGCGAAGTCGGTGGCGACGGGCTGGACGTCCTTGACGCCGAGCCGCCCGAAGATCACCCGGGCCAGCTCGGGGGCCTCGCCGGTGAAGGCGCCCTGCTCGTCGACGTAGCCGTACGGCACCTCGCCCGCGATGCCGAGGCGGACCGTGCCCTGGGATCTGAGCCGGCCGAGGGTGTCGCCGGAGGCGACGCGGGCGCACCCGGCCGCCGCGGTCGTGGCGGCGGCCGCCGTCCCCCACAGCACCGTCCGCCGTCGTATCTGGTTCGTTGATCGAGGCATGGGCGCGCGGCTACCCGAAGCCGAACGGCTCATTCCTGTGGATCGGCGGATTCGACCGGCGGAATAACCGGAGACCGCCTCCTGTTCTGCCTCGACGTACGTACGTCTTTGGGCAGAAGGGTCGGCACACGGTGAGCGACGCGATTCGGGGCACGGCACACGGGGACTCGCCCGTACCGCTGTCCGTACTGGACCTGGTGACCGTCGGCAGCGGCAGGACCGCGAGCCAGGCGCTGGCCACCAGCGTCGAGATCAGCAAGCTCGCCGAACGGCGCGGCTACCACCGCCACTGGGTCGCCGAGCACCACTCCATGCCCGGCGTCGCCTCCTCCTCACCGGCCGTGATCCTGGCCCACCTCGCCGCCCACACCGAGCGCATCCGGCTCGGTTCGGGCGGCGTCATGCTGCCCAACCACGCCCCGCTCGTGATCGCCGAGCAGTTCGGCACGCTGGAGGCCTTCGCCCCCGGCCGGGTCGACCTCGGCCTCGGCCGCGCCCCCGGCACGGACGGCCCGACGGCCGCGGCCCTCCGGCGGACCCGCACCCTGAACGAGGGCGCGGACGATTTTCCGCAGCAGCTGGCCGAGTTGACCCAGTTCCTGGACGACGACTTCCCCGACGGGCACCCGTACAGCAGGATCCACGCCGTGCCGGGCCCGGTTCAGGGTCCGTCCGGCCGGCCGCCGATCTGGCTGCTCGGCTCCTCCGGCTTCAGCGCGCGGCTCGCCGGTACGCTCGGCCTGCCGTTCGCCTTCGCCCACCACTTCTCCGCGCAGAACACGATCCCCGCGCTCGACCTCTACCGGGACTCCTTCCGCCCCTCGGAGATCCTCGACGCGCCGTACGCCGTCATCGGCGTCGCCGCGCTCGCGAACGAGGACGAGAAGGAGGCCCGCCGCCAGGTCCTCACCGGCGCGCTGTCGATGCTGCGGCTGCGCACCGGCCGTCCCGGCCTGATCCCGACGCCGGAGGAGGCGGAGGCGTACCCCTTCAGCCCGACGGAGCGGGAGTTCGTGGAGAGCTGGCTCGCGAACATCGTCTTCGGCACGCCGGACGAGGTACGGACGGGTCTGGACGACCTGCGCAAGCGGACCGGCGCCGACGAGCTGATGCTCACGGCCAACGCGCACGGCGGCGAAGCCCGGCTGCGCAGCTACGAGTTGATCGCGGACGCGTACGGAATGCCGGACGCGACCGAGTAGGCCACCGGGTTCACCGCACGCTCCGGGAGAGCGTTCCGTCCGGGCTGTACGCGCTGAACACGGGCGCGCCGTCGTCCGGGGCCGTTCCGCCTCCGGTGATCCACAGCCGGGACGGGGCGCCGGCCGGGCGCCAGACCGCGGCGTACCCGTCGGGGCCGGTGATGCGCACGTCGGCCTCGACGCCCCGGGGTGTGGGCGCGCTCCGGGTCGGCGACGCGAGCCCGGCGGCCGGCTTCCCGGGGGTGGGTTCGGCCGAACCCGAGGTCAGGGCGCCGACCGTGAGACCGCCCGCCCGCAGGCCACCAGCGCGACTCCGGCCCAGACGCCCTTCGGCACGGCCCCTCGACGCGCTCCTCGGCACGCCCCTCGACGCGCGCCGGGGCCGGTCGTCCATGTCGCCGTCGACCCGCGGCAGGGGCCGTGTCGACGTCACACCCCGGCCGCCATCACCCCACTCCGGCGCACTCGCCGAACGCGGCAGGAACTCCGTCGCCTCCGGGTCCCACACGGGGCCCTCCTCCCCGCCCACCGGGCCGCTCCCACGCACCGCCGCGACTCCTCGCCGTTCACTCCTGCAGGCCGCCGGGCACCCTGGACCACCGCGCCCCCAAGTGATCTCGATGACCGCTGCGCGGACACGGCGTCGAGTAAAACCTGGGTTTCCGGGGCGGGTTGGTTCACCCCGGAGCCACCGCCTCCGGCACCCCTAAGCGAGCCTTAAGTCGCTCGTCACCGATGGTTGCGAGGAGTCCCACCTTGTGCTGCACCGCTCTGACGAGGGTTTTCTTCCGTCAATTGGTCTAGTCCTCAATCTGGTTCAGACCATTGACGTGCCGATCGCGAAGGGGCTATCACTGCTCCAACCCGCCGTACCGCGTACCCCTCGTATCCCCCTCGGAGGCCGCACGTGCACCCCCGTAAGCCCTTGATAGCCGCGCTCGTGAGCACGGCCCTCGCCGCAGGCGCGCTCGCCGCGACCGTCGGACTCGGCTCCGCCTCGGCGGCCGGCGTCGGCGCCGGCGCCGACACCACCGCCACCGCAGCCGCGGCCGCCGACGGCAACGTCCGCATCGCGTACTACGACCAGTGGAGCGTGTACGGGAACGCCTTCTACCCCAAGCACCTCGACACCCGGGGCATCGCGAGCAAGCTGGACATCATCAACTACTCGTTCGGCAACATCCACCCCACCGAACTCACCTGTTTCGAGGCCAACAAGGCGGCCGGCGACGACGCCAACCCCAACGCCGGTGACGGCGCGGGCGACAGCTACGCCGACTACCAGAAGTCCTTCGGTGCGGCCGACAGTGTGGACGGCGTCGCCGACACGTGGAACCAGCCGATCGCGGGCGTCTTCAACCAGTTCAAGGAGCTGAAGGCGAAGTACCCGAACCTGAAGATCAACATCTCGCTGGGCGGCTGGACCTACTCCAAGTACTTCAGCGACGCGGCCAAGACCGACGCCTCCCGCAAGAAGCTCGTCGCCTCCTGCATCAAGCAGTACATCAAGGGCGACCTCCCGGTGGAGGGCGGATTCGGCGGCCCCGGCACCGCGGCCGGCATCTTCGACGGCATCGACATCGACTGGGAGTACCCCGGCTCGAAGGACGGCCACCTGGGCAACCGCTACAGCCCCGAGGACAAGCAGAACTTCACCCTCCTGCTCCAGGAGTTCCGCAAGCAGCTCGATGCCGAGGGTGCGGCCAACGGCGGCAAGAAGTACCTGCTGACCGCGGCCCTCCCGGCAGGCCAGGACAAGATCCAGTACATCGAGACGGACAAGATCGGCGCGTACCTCGACTACGCGAACATCATGACGTACGACATGCACGGCGCCTGGGACGGCGACGGGCCGACGTACCACCAGTCCCCGCTGTACTCCGGCTCGAACGACCCGACCGACCCGATCGCGCCGGGCACCGAGAAGTACTCGATCGACAACGCGATCGACTCCTGGATCGACGGCAAGCCGGCCTACGGCATCGCCGGCGGCTTCCCCGCCAACAAACTGACCCTCGGCTACGAGTTCTACTACCGCGGCTGGAAGGGCGTCCCGGCGGGCTCCGCCAACGGCCTCGCCCAGTCCGCGACCGGCGGCTCGGCCGCCCGCCCGCTCAGCCAGCAGGCCGGCATCGCCCACTACAAGGAGCTCGGCGGCGTCGTCGACAACGCGTCGACCACCTTCTGGGACGACCAGGCCAAGGCCTCGTACTTCTACAAGGACGGCGAGTTCTTCACCGGCCTGAACCAGCGCTCCATCCAGGCCCGGGTGGACTACGGCAAGCAGCGCGGCCTGGCCGGCGCGATGATGTACTCGCTCCTCGGCCTGGACAACAACATCACCCTGCTGAACCAGATCAACGACGCGCTCGGCGCCACCACCACCCCGCCGACCACGCCGCCCACCACCCCGCCCACGACGCCTCCGACCACCCCGCCCACGACCCCGCCGACCACCCCGCCCACGGGCTGCGGCTCGGTCCCGGCGTACGTCGCCGGCACGGTCTACACCGGCGGCAGCATCGTCTCCCACAACGGCCGCAAGTGGCTCGCCCAGTGGTGGACGCAGAACGAGACGCCGGGCACGACAGGTGAGTGGGGCGTCTGGAAGGACCAGGGCGCCTGTTAGCCCACCCCCCCACAGCTCGCGGGGAGCCCGCCGGCTCCCCGCTGAGCACAACACGACCACTGCCCCCGCCCGGAATGTCCCTCCGGCCGGGGGCAGTTCCATGCCCGTACGCGGCCTCTCACACGGGGAGCGGCGCCGCTCCGATCAACTCCGCGATACGGTCCGGGGCCACCGCCCGCGAGTACAGCCAGCCCTGCCCGGTGTCGCAGCCGATGCGTCGCAGCCGGGTCGCCTGCCCCGAGGTCTCCACACACTCGGCGGTGACGGTGAGACCGAGGCGGTGGGCGAGTTGGACCAGCGCCTCCACGATCAGCTCGTCCGCCGGATTGGCGTGCGCCTCGTCCTGGAAGCCGCGCACGAACGATCCGTCCAGCTTCAGGACCGAGACCGGCAGCCGGCTGAGGTACGCGAGGTTCGAGTACCCCGTCCCGAAGTCGTCGATGGCGATCCGTACGCCCATGTCGCTCAGCGCCTGGAGCGCCTGGAGCGGGCGGCCCGCCGAGCCCATCACCGCGGACTCGGTCAGCTCCAGCTGGAGCAGATGCGGCGCGAGACCGGTCTCCGCGAGGATGCCCGCCACGTCCGCCACCAGGTCGGAGTCCCAGACCTGCCGTACGGCCACGTTGACGCTGACGAACAGCGGCCGTTCGCGCGGATGGTCCTTCTGCCACTGCCGCGCCTGCCGACAGGCGGTCCGCAGCACCCACCGGCCCAGCTCGACGATCGAGCCGTCCTCCTCGGCGATCCCGACGAACCGATTCGGCGGAAGTGTCCCGAACTGCGGGTGGTTCCAGCGCACCAGCGCCTCCACCCCGTGCACCGCGCCGTCGGCGAGCCCGACCAGCGGCTGGTACTCCAGCGCGAACTCCCCGCGCTCCACGGCCGGTCGCAGCGTGGAGGAGAGCGCCTGCCGGGTCATCCGGTGGGCGTTGCGCTCGGGGTCGAAGAGGGTCCAGCGGGCCTTGCCGTCGGCCTTCGCCCAGTACAGCGTGGTGTCGGCGGCCTGCATCAGACCGGTCGCGGTCGTCCCGCGTGCGCCGCGCTCCACCACGCCGATCGAGGCCGAGACGGTGAGCCGCTGCCCGGCGAGGTCGAAGGGGCGCTGGAGCGCGCAGAGGACGGACTGGGCCAGATCCGCGAGCTGTTCGGTCCCGGTGGAGTCCTCGACGAGGATGGCGAACTCGTCGCCACCGAGCCGCGCGACCAGGTGCCCGCCGCTCCTGGTGTACCCGTCGTTGTCCGCACACTCCGTCAGCCGGGCGGCCACGGCGGCGAGAAGCCGGTCGCCGACCCGGTGCCCGAGGGTGTCGTTGACCGCCTTGAAGCCGTCGAGATCGAGGTAGCAGAGACCGATCCGCCCTGTTCCGCCATGCCCGTACGACTCGTAGGACTGATGCGACCGGTGTGACTGGTCGGACTGGGGGGACGGTCCGAGGTCGTCCTGCGCGGCCGCGGTCTCCAGGGCGACCGAGAGCCGCTCGAAGAAGAGCGTCCGGTTGGGCAGCCGGGTCACCGGGTCGTGCATCTGGAGGTGGCGCAGCCGCGCCTGGAGCTCGCGCCGGTCGCTGATGTCCGCGATGGAGAGCAGGACGCGGCCGCTGTCGGGCACGGGGGCGACGGTGACCTCGGCCCAGAGCGAGCGCCCGTCGGGGTGCTTGAGCCGCCGGGTGCAGCGGAAGCGGGAGCGCCGGCCGCCCAGCACCTCGCGGTACGCGTGCCAGGTGCGGCCGTCGGCGGCGAGGTCGACGAGGTCGGCGGCGGCCTGCTCGCGGAGCGCGGCGGCCTCGGTGCCGAAGAGCGTGCCGAGGGCGTCGTTGGCGGAGACGACGAGCCCGTCCTGGTCGACGACGGCCATGGCGAGCTGCGCGGCGCGGAACGCGGCCCGGTAGTCGCGGAGTTCGGCGTCGGAGGGGCAGCCGGGCTCGCGGGCGGGGCGCTCGGGATCGAGGCGGCCGGGCTCGGGATCGGGGCGGCCGGGATCGAGGTGTTCGGGGACGGGGCCCAGGCCGGGGCCGGGGTGGCCGTCCGAGTGGCCGTTGTGACGCTCCGTGATCATCGGCGCGGGCTCCCGTGCGGGCGAGAGCCGGGTGTGCACCGGTCCTTCGGGGGTTCCGCTCACCGCTCGCTCCCGTAAGTGCAGTCGGGCCGTACAGACGTGGTCGGGATGGTCGGCCAAGGAAAGTGTGCCGATCATAGGGGCACGCCTGGGGGTCGTTCCAGCTTCATGGGTGCCCTGTGGCCCGCAGGGGTGTCGAACCGCCCCCCGAGATGACCCGGCCGATCGTTTCTGCGCGGGTCTGACGCGGGTCGGTGACGGCCTGACCGATTGTGACGTTCCGTGAGCCGTTGACGGCTCGTGTCGCGTCGACGCCATGTCCCGCGCTCACCCGACTGGGGCAGCGGAAAAGTGCGAAACACCGCAAACCATCACAAGGTGGTTGAGGTATCCCGCATTCCGCAGCCGGAGGTCGACGTGAGGGGTCAGCAGCCACCCGGGGGAGTGGAACGCGCGCGGCTGCGCGCCTCCGCAGCGGCCTTCACCTCGCTCGTCGCGCTCGCCGCGACCGGGCTCGTCGCCGGCCCCGCCGTGGGCGCGCCGAGGGCGGGGCCGTGCGCCCTGCCCCGTACCGCCGCGCACCATTCGCTCGGCCTGGACACCTGGAACGGCGCGTACCCGAAGCCGGTCCGCTCCCTCGACGCGGTCATGGTCTTCCTGTCGTTCCCCGACTCCGAGCCGCTGACCACCCCCGACGAGCTGGCCGCCGACCACTTCCCCAGCACGAGCGACTTCTTCCGGCGCGCCTCGTACGGCAAATTCGCGCTCCGCGCGGACACCCGGGCGGAGTGGACCGAGATGCCGAAGACCTCGACGGCGTACGCGATACGGCGTGACTGGGACCCGGCGAAGCGGACGGCGTATCTGCGGGACGCGCTGGCGGCGGCGGACCGGAAGGTCGACTTCGCGCGGTACGACGTCGTCTACCTGGTCGCCGACCCGGACGCGCCGGGCGTGGACTCCGACGCCACCAAGGTGGTGAACCTGGAGCAGCCGCTCACGGTGGACGGCAAGGAAATCAAGCGGGTCGTCACCGTCTTCGAGCGGCATCCGCCGGACCGCAACGTCCTCGCCCACGAGACCGGGCACGTCTTCGACCTGCCGGACCTCTATCGGCGGCCGATGGACGGCAAGGGCGACTGGGACACCCATGTGGGGGACTGGGACGTCATGGGCAGCCAGTTCGGCCTCGCACCGGAGCCCTTCGGCTGGCACAAGTGGAAGCTGGGCTGGCTGGAGCGGCGCCAGGTGACCTGTGTGCAGGGGCCGGGCAGCCGGCTGTTCAGCCTGGAGCCGCTGGGGGCGGCACCGGTGGCCGGCGGCTCGGTCGGCACCCGGCTCGCGGTCGTACGGACGGGCCCGGGCACCGCGCTCGCGATCGAGGCGCGCGGTGCCACCGGCAACGACCAGGACACCTGCACGGAGGGTGTACTGATCTACCGCGTGCGGAACGAGGCGGCGTCCGGGGACGGCCCGATCGAGGTCGTGGACACCCATCCGAAGACCGAGGCCTGTTGGGACCGGTCGGTGTACCCGCCGCTGGCGGACGCGCCGCTGGGGGTGGGCGAGACGTTCACGGTGCCGGGGGAGGGCACGCGGGTGGAGGTCGCGGACCGGACGCGGGCGGGGGTGTGGACGGTGAAGGTGACGGTGCCGCCCCCGTCGCCGTAAGCGGTTGTCGATGGAATGTCGATGGAAACAAGAAGGCCCCTCGCTTTCGCGAGGGGCCTTCTTCGTCTGTGCGCCGCCAGGGACTCGAACCCCGGACCCGCTGATTAAGAGTCAGCTGCTCTAACCAACTGAGCTAGCGGCGCCTGCTGACGTCGTAGACCTTAGCATCCTGATCGGCGGGAGGAAAAATCGATATCCGCACGTCGGCGGCGGAGGCGGCGCGGACCGCCCGGACGCACGCCCAGAGCATGACCTCGGGGCCCGGCAGCCAGGGGTGCCGGGTGTCGGGGGCGACGACCCAGCGGGGGCCGGTGGCCGGGCCGGGCGTGAGCGGGGGGATCGTCACGGCGTCTCCGAGACCGTGGCAGAGCGGTGGCGGCACGGCCTCCCCCCACTCCTCCCAGTGCAGCAGGGCCGGTAACCGCTGGGCTGTGCCGGGCGCGGCGAACAGCAGCATCCGGCCCCGGTGGACGGCGACGGGCCCGGAGCCGGGGCCCTCCGCCCAGAGCCGGTCGAGCATCCGGCGCCCGAAGATCGAGTCCACGTTCACGACGTCGAAGGCCGTCCCGCAGGGGAGTGCGGCGGGGGCGGCGGGCCGGGCCTCCCACAGCGCGAGCGTGGAGGTCGGGGACGCGGCGGCGGAGGCGAGCCAGTCGGCACCGGCGGCGGTGACGTGCGCGGAGTGGTGGCGCCGGTCGTCGGGGTCCCGAAGGAATCGGAAGATGTCGTGCCGATCGCTCCGCCGCTCGTCGGTGTCGCTCTGGGCGGGGCTGAGGGGGGTCTCGTCTCGTGGCCATGCGCTGCTCATGAATCCAGATGTACTGGCAGTGACCATTTGGTTTCCGAGTGTTGCCGGAAACCCGGACAGGAGGGGTGCGGGGGGAGTATCTTTCGCCCCGGCATATGCCAGGCGCTGATGGCGGGGGCGTGGGCCGCGCATGCGCGGGCGCGGGGCGCGGGGCGCGCGTGCCCGGCGCGACCGGAGTCCGGGGGGCGCGCGCCGCGCGGGCTCCGGGCGGTCGTCGCCCGGTCGTAGCCCAGTCGTCGCCCGGTCGTCGTCCGCTCGTCGCCCGGTCGGGTCAGCCGGTCGTCGCCGGTCAGTCCCCTGTCGGTCGTCCGGTCAGTCGTCCGTCGGGGTGCCGGCGGTCCGGAGCAGGTCGCGGCCGAAGTCGATCATCCGGCGGGCGTAGTCCTCGGTCCATTCCGCGCGTTCGGCGACGTCCGCCGCTGTCAGGCGGTCGAACCGGCGCGGGTCGGCCAGCTGGGCCGCCGCGATCGCCTGGTACTCGGTGGCCCGGTCCGTCGCGGCGCGGAACGCGAGCGTCAGCTCGGTCGCGCGCGACAGCAGCTCGCGCGGGTCGTCGATCGACTCCAGGTCGAAGAAGTGCTCCGGGTCCGCGGTCGCCTCGGCGGGCTCGAAGATCAGCGGCGCGGGCCGGAGCCGCCGTTGTTCGTTCCGCTCCGCGGATTCCGCCATGGTCCTTCTCCTCCTCACGCGCACGGCCCGGACTCCCGGGCCGACTTCCATTGTCTCGCGCCGCGCAAGAGGGCGGGGTGCGGTCAGCCGTCGAGGCCGCGGAGGTACACCGCGAGCCCCCCCGAAGAACTCCCGTTCCGCGGAGATCCCGGACGCGTGCCGGACCGCCTCCGTCATGTACGGGAACTGGTCCGCCGGCAGCTCCGCGATCACGGCCGTGCCCGCGCCGCCCAGGGAGCCGAGGTGTTCGAGCTGGATGGCCCCGACGACGTACGAGATCAGGCCGCGCAGGGCGACGACCCGCTCCTCGCCCTCGATGCCCGCCTCGGCGAGGAGCCCGTGCACCGACTCCGACCAGCGGAGCAGTCCGGGCAGCCGGTGCCGGTGGCTGACGGTCAGGGGTACGGCCGCGGGGTGCGCGCTCACGCTCGCGCGCAGCCGGGTGACCAGGACGACGATCCGGTCCCGCCAGGGCGGGCCGGCGGCGGGCGGGGTGGGGTCGACGGTGCTCAGGACGCGTTCGACGACGAGCCCCTCCAGCTCGTCGCGGTCGGCGACGTACCGGTAGAGGCCCATCGTGCTCATGCCGAGCTCCTTGGCTACGGCGCGCATCGACAGGCCGGTGAGGCCGTCGCGGTCGATGACGGCGAGGGCGGCGGCGGCCAGATCGTCCTCACGGCTGCCAGGTGACCCGGTGTTCCGCCAGGTGGGCGAGGACCGCGTGGTTCGCCTCCCAGCCGTCGGGGAATTTGACCGTGACGCCGAGCTGGACCGGTTCCGTCGAGGGGTGGTCGTCCAGGAGGTCGGTGACGCCCGCGCGGCAGACGACGATGCAGGCGTGGCGGTGGCGGGAGGCCAGGACGCACAGGCGGCCCGTCTCCAGGTGGAAGGCCGTGGCGTCCGGGCGGCCGGACAGGGGGTGGAGGGCGACCGTCACGTCGTACTCGCGGCCCTGGAGGCGGTTCGCCGTGTCCACGGTCACGCCCGTGACGCCCAGCTCCACGAGCGCCGCGCGGACCGCCGCCGCCTGGTCGCGATGCGCCGTGCCGACCGCGATCCGGTCCGGGGTCAGCGGGACCGGGTCCGGTCCCCGCTCGCTCACCGCCGCGCCGCCCCGGTCCAGGAGCCGGCGCACCACGAGGGCCACCGCGCGGACCGCCTCCGGGTCCGTGCGCGGGGTGTGCCGGGCCGGGAGCTCCAGCAGGCCCCAGCCCGACTCGGCGGCCTCGTCCAGGACCCGGTCGGGACCGGACCCGTCCGACGAGACCCCGAACGTCAGGCGCCGGTCACCATGGTCCGTACCGCTGCGGAACCGGGTGTACGGATAGAACGCGTCGGACACCAGCGGCGCCGCCGACGCCGGCAACCGCCAGGACACCGGCAGCCGGTGCTGCGGCAGCTCGGGGTTGTGCGCGAGGAGCGTGGAGACCGCGGAGGCCGACGGGTCGTACGACAGGCCCGCCCACTGCTCCGCGCCGACCACCGAGAACGGGTCCAACTGCCCCGGGTCGCCCACGAACAGCGCCCGCTCGAACAGCCCCGCCACCGCGAGCAGCGCGTCCGAGCGCATCTGATACGCCTCGTCCACGATCGCGTGCGCCCACGGCTCGACGTTCTTCACGTGCGCCCACTTCGCGGCCGTCGAGATGACGACGTCCAGCCCCGCCAGATCCCCCGCCTTCGCCGACTTCCGTACGTTCTCCAGGTCGTCCAGCGCCTTGTCGTACGGATCGCTGTCGTTCGAGTGCAGCCGCCCCACCGGCAGGTCCGGCTGCTTCTCCGCGAGCCGCAGCACCAGGTCGTCCACCTGGGCGTTCGTCTGCGCGACCACCATCAACGGGCGCCCCGCCTCGGCGAGTTCGAGCGCCGCGCGGACCACGAGCGTCGACTTGCCCGCGCCCGGCGGGGAGTCCACGACGACGCCCCGCGCATCCCCGTGCAGGGTGTCGGCGAGGATGCCGGCGGTGGCGCGGGCGGCCTCCGCCCCCGGGTCGAAGCTCACAGCAGGTCCTCCGGTGTCACGGCATCGGGCAGTTCGGCGGCGTCGGAGCGCGGCGGGCCGCCGTGCGTCCAGGGCGTCTCCTCCGGGTCGGGCAGCTTCGCGCCCATCCGCTGGTCGTGCTCGAAGAGCGTCCAGGCGATCCGCTCGCCCTTCTCCGGTACCGACCCCTCGGCCGGCTCCTTCGACCGGCCCATCCGGTCGGTGACGCGGAGCACGAGCGCGCCGTCGTCCTCCTCGTACCGTACGAACTCCGCCGTCTGCGGCTTGCCTTCGAGCGAGCGGTACACCTTGACCCCGGCGCCCAGGTGTGGCCGGTCGTCCGTGCGGACCGTGAGCAGCGGGCGCGGCGAGGGCCGCTTCGACTCCGACCAGGCCATCGTCACCTCCGCCACCTCCGCGACGAACGCCTCGCCCGCGAGCCGCCGCCCGGCGAGCACCAGCGGATCGTCCAGGGCCTCCTGCGCCTCCAGCTGGCCCTGCGCCGCCTCGCGGGTGGCGAGCTTCTGCGCCGCCGCCACCGCGTCGTCGCGGCGGGGCTGCGGCGGTTCACCTGCGACGACCCGGTCGCGGTGGCCGGTGAACGACCAGCGGTCGCGGGTCCAGCGGTCCGCGACCCGCGCGCCTTCCGGAAGCTCCCGCAGCAGGTCGAGCGCGCGCCAGACCGCGTCCCAGGTCGGCCGGAGCTGGGTGACGATCAGCCGGCGGATCTCCCGCTCGGCGCGGTGCAGTTCGCCGAGCCGGTCGTCGGCGCTCTCGCCGTCCTCGGCGGAGGCCAGCGCCTGCCGGGCCCGGTCGTAGCGCTCGATCGCGGGCGCGAGCAGCCGGTTGTCGAAGGCCGGGTCGGTCGCCGGTCCCGCGGGCGGGCAGAGCAGCTGCCCGTCCCGGTCCCGCCCGAGCTCGGCGCGCAGCGCCGCCTCGGCCCCCGACTCGTCGTCGTAGGGGTCGATCCAGGCGAGGAGCGCGCCGAGGTGCTGGTCCTCCAGGGAGGACTGGCCCGTCGCCCAGTGCCGGTTCAGCAGGTCCGTCGCCGAGAGCAGCAGCGAGGAGCCCGGCACCCGGGCCCGCTCGCCGAAGTGCGTCAGCCAGCGGCCGAGCAGCGGTACGCGCGGTGGCGCGGGGAACGGCGTCTCCGGGTCCTGTTCGGCCGTGCGCCGGAATCGCATCGACCGCCCGAGCAGCCGTACGTACTCGATGCCCGCCCGGCTCGGCACGACCAACTGCGGCGCGTCCGCGCACAGGTCGACCTCGACCTTGACCTTCTTCCCCGTCTCCGGGTCCGTCTCTCCCCCAGCCTTCGGCCGGGAGGTGCCCCCACGCTCGGCCGCCTCGACGACGTCCGTGAACCCGTCGATGTACGGCAGGACTTCCTCGGCCAGGTCCGCGAGGAACGCGAACCGCAGATCCCGGTCGCGCGGCTGCGCCACGACCAGCAGCCGGGGCTCGTCACGGTCCGTCCCGACGAGCGCCCCGAGCGGAGCGCCCGCCTCACCGGCGGTCGTCAGCGGTACGAGAACGAGGGGCCGCTCGGAGACATGCCGGTGCCGGACGGTGGCCAACGGCTGTGCCCGCCCGGACTCGACGGCCTCAAGGCGGGCGAGGGTGGAGATCAACGACATGAGCGGCCTCCGAGGGGACGTTCCGCCCCCGGGCGTCGGGTGGATCGACGGTCGGCGAGCCCCTGCGGGCGGTGCCCGGAGCGGACGTCCTGCGCGGGGCGGCGGCATCTCGGCCCCTGTCGGCGGTGCGCGCGGACGTCCTCCGCGCGGCGGGCCGCGAGAGGCCGCCAGCCGGAGGCTGTGCGCCGCGTCGGTACGAGGGTCCGGCTCAGCATGCGAGCGACCCCTGCCCGGTCCGGGCGGCGGGCGCGCCCGCGAGCGCCTCCGCGCGCAGCGCCTGCGCCCGGCGGAGCGCCTCGACCGTAGGGTCGTCCGCGTCGCCCTCCTCGCCGCGGGCCGCCGCCAGGACCGCGCCGACCGTCGTCAGGCCGCCCAACTCGCCCCGTACCGAGCGGCCCAGGGTCTCCACCGCGCCCGCCTCCCGGGCCCGGTCACGGCAGTGGAAGGCCAGCTCACAGGCGGACAGGCACTCCGGGGCGTACGCGTGCGGCACCGACTCCACGGCCGCCGTCAGTTCCTCCGCCGAGCAGGTCTCCACGTCGAAGGTGACGCCCTCGGGCAGCGCGGCCGCGATGTCCTCGACGCGGGTGAGCCGGGTCAGCTGACGACGGGTCACCGACAGCTGCTTGCGTACGTCGACGACCGAGGCCGTCGGCAGGTTGGAGAAGTCCTTGGGGCAGACGAGGACCACGTGGTGCGCCACCTCCGCGCCCTCGGTCAGCGCCGCGACCCGCTCCAGGGCCAGGACGTACACCGCCGACTGGCGGGCCGCCGCGCCCACCTTCGCCGCGTCCGCCGAACCGTCGACCATCGGGAAGGACTTGATCTCCACGACCGTCCACCGGCCGTCGGGGTGCACCACCACGGCGTCCGGCTCCAGATAGGCGGGGGAGCCCGCCACCTCCAGGGCCAGCATCGGGTGGTCGAGCAGCGCCCACCCGCCGGCGGCGGTCGCCTCGCGCAGCGCAAGGGCCGTGCGGGCCGCGCGGCCCTGGGGGCCGGCCGCCGCGAGATCCGGGCGCCGGACCGCCCCGGGCTCCTCGACGCCGAGCAGCCGCAGCAACTCCCGCCCGCCGTCCGCCTTGACCTTCGCCTCGAAGGCGTTGCCCCGCATGATCGCGAACTGCGACTGCCCGTACGCCGACGGCGCACCGAGCTTCGCCGCCAGCACGGTCTTGTCCACCCCGGCACCGTCGAGCAGCGCACGGCGCCGGCAGCCGGGGTTGGCGGCGAGCGCCGCCAGGGCCCGGGCGTCCAGCGGAGTCGGCACCACGGCCGGCCCGCGCAGCTCGGCGAGCCGCGCCCACACGCGCGGCTGGGCCGGGACCGGGACCGGCGCCGCGGCGGGGGCCGCGGCCGGGGAGGCCCCGTGCCGTCGTGTCGTCTGCGGAGGGAGAGGGGCTCCGCTGTCGAGGGATTCGCTCACCCGCCGAAGTCTCGCATCCGCCACTGACATCCGGCCGGGGTTGCCCGGGCGTCGCCGCGAATTCAGGTGGGCGATGATGGAGAGACATCGGAAACACAGCCCGTCGAACACTCAGGAGCCTTCATGGCACCGCGCATCCTGCTCGCCCGGCACGGGCAGACGGAATGGTCGCTGCTCGGCCGCCACACCGGCAGGACGGACATCCCCCTCCTCGACGAGGGCCGACGCGGCGCGAAGCTGCTCGGCGAGCGGTTGCACCGGGGAGTGTGGAACGGTCTGCCGAACCTGGAGATCCGTACCAGCCCGCTGGTCCGCGCACGGGAGACCTGCGACCTCGCGGGCTTCGGCGACCGGGCCCGGGACTGGGACGCGCTGATGGAGTGGGACTACGGGGCGTACGAGGGGCTCACCCCGGCGCAGATCCAGGAGCGGCAGCCGGGCTGGCTGCTGTGGCGGGACGCCGTCCCGGAGGGGGAGAGCCTGGCCCAGGTCTCCGCGCGCGCCGACGAGGTCGTGGAGTGGGCGCGCTCGGAGGACCGGGACGTCCTGGTCTTCGCGCACGGGCACATCCTGCGCTCGCTCGCGGCCCGCTGGCTGGGCGAGGAGGTGTCCTTCGGCGCGCGGATCCGCCTCGATCCGACGAGCCTGTCAGTCCTGGGCTGGGCGTACGGCGAGCCGGCGCTCGAACGCTGGAACGACACGGGTCACCTGGAGTAGCCGCACAGCCCACGGCCGGTGCGGCTCAGCGCGCCGTCGTCGCCAGAACCCGGCTCGTCTCCGTGAGGATGCGGCGGATACGGGAGGACTGGACGTCGCCCAGGGTGTCCACCACGCGGCGGGCCTCCGCCGCCGCCTCGTCCGGGCGGCCGGCGTGCGCCAGATCGCTCGCCAGGTGGGCGCGGTAGAGCGCGAGGTTGCGGGCGAAGTGGGGGTTCTGGAGGACCGTCGCGCGGTGGGCGTGGCGGGCCGCCCGGCCCCAGTCGCCGAGCGCCGCCCAGCAGTGCGCCTCCTGCGCCTCCAGTTCCGGCTCCCCGAAGAACGACATCCACTCCGGGTCCCGGTCGCTCTGCCCCTTCGCGAAGTGGCCGTGCGCGCGGCCGAGGGCCTGCTCGCAGGCGGACCGGTCACCGAGCCCGGCCCAGGCCCCCGCCTCCCGGAGGGAGAGGAGGGAGAGCAGCCGCGCCGAGGCCAGCGGCTGGGCCGCCCGCAGCCCGGCCTGCGCGGCGCGGACCGCCTCCCGGTACCGGCCCGCGTCCCTGGCCAGGAACGACGTGTTGCAGAAGGCGTGCGCCTCCAGGGCGTAATCGCCCGCCACGCGCGCGGTGGCCAGGGCCTCGGCGTAGTGCGAGCGGGCGTCGTCGAAGCGGCCCGAGTCGTGAGCCAGCCAGCCGACCGAGATCGCGAGCTCGCCCGCGCCCGCGTGCAGCCGGTCCTCGGTGCAGCGGCGGGCCGTCGTGCCCGCGTCGAGCAGGGCGTACGCCGCGCGCAGCGGCTGGGCGGCGGCCTTGTACAGGCCTTCGGCGCCGTGCCGGTCGTCGAGCAGCCGGATCTGCCGTACGGCGTCCTCGACGGCGCGGACCTCGGCCTCGCCGATCCTGTGGGCCCCGCGGGGGGCGGGGATCGCGACGGCCGTGCCGCCGAGTCCCAGCGAGACGGCCGCCACGGTGGCGGTGCCGCTCGTCATGAATGCGCGACGCAGCACGTCGCTCTCCTCATCGTTCCGGGTCGTGATGGCGGGTGCGGGCGGTGCCCCGGCCGGGACGGCCGAGCAGGGCGGGACGGCCGCCGGCCGTCGGCCCCGTACCGCCTCGCGCGCCGAGAAGCCCAGGTCCGCCAGGGAGAGACCGGGGAACATGTGCAGGAACACCCGCTCGTACGCGTAGTTGGGGCAGCGGATCTCGCCCGCCTCCACGCGCCCGATGTAGCGGGCGTCGCACGCGACCTGCTCGCCGATCTCCCGCGCCGCCCGGCGGACGGCCGCGGCGAACTCCGCCGGCGAGTGCTGTCCGCGGAGCCGGCGGAAGGCGAGATTGGGAACTGCCCCTGACACCGCCATGGCCGAGCCCTCTCCTGTGCTGCCGGTGTTCCGGCGGGCATGAACGTACCTGCTGTGACCGAGCGGCCACGCGGTGTTTTGCCATAAATCGGATATCTCGCTCGCGATCTGCCATGAACTGCCATCCTTTGCGGCGGCGTGCCGCCGTAGCCGTTGACGCGCACGGGCGTTGAACCATGCGGAGAGACGGAACGTGTCTTCTCATGACGAGGAGGGGTCCCTTGTTGGAGATCGGATCGCAGTCGACCGCACGGCACGCACCCACCCCGGACGCCAGTGCCCCGCCCGCCGGCGCCATGACCACCGACGCCCTTTCCGGTGCCATGACCACCGACGTCCTGACCGGCGCCCCGTCGGCCGACGTCCTGACCGGCGCCCCGTCGGCCGACGTCCTGACCGGCGCCACGGCCGCCGGGGCCCCGTCCGCCGAACCCTGCGACCTGGTGACCGTGCCGGTCCGCCAGGGGCTGGAAGCCGTGGACATCCTCCGTCGCGGCGGGACCCCGGCCGTCGGCCCCGTGCTGCACGACGGCGCCTGCGACACCCTCGGCTTCCTGGTGCCGCCCGGCACGGCGGCGGGCTGGGACATGCCCGGCAGCGCGTGTACGCAGACCTCCGGGCGCGGCCTGCGGATCCCCGAACTGCCGGAGCTCCCCGAGCCCGCCGGTGACGCCCCCCGCCCGGCCGGCTGGCTCCTGCCGCCCGGGGACACCGGCGAGGTCACCGACCCGGCCGTGCTGCGCGAGGCCCTCGGCCAGGCGGCCCGCCTGATCGAGGCGGCCGACGGCTGCCGTTAGGCGCCCGCCCCGCGGGCCCGGCGCCTCGTCGGGCGGGGACCTGGCACGCATGCCGATAATGGGGCACGTGGCAAGGAACAAGCAGCGTGAACGGGCGGCCGCCGCCGTCGCCGTCGTCGAGACCGTCGACGGCGGACTCGCGGAGCTCATACCCGACCGGGAGCGGCCCCGCGGCTGGACGCTGCTGATCGATGGCGCCCCGCAGTCGCACGTCGACCTCGACGACCCGGCCCATCTCTCCTTCGAGTACCAGCGCCGCCTCGGCCACATCGCCGATCTCGCCGCCCCGCCGAACCGGCCCCTCCAGGTCGTCCACCTCGGCGGCGGGGCCTTCACGCTCGCCCGCTACATCGCCGCCACCCGGCCCCGCTCCACCCAGCAGATCGTCGAGCTCGACGGGTCGCTGGTCCAGCTCGTCCGCCGCGAGCTGCCGCTCGACACCGCCGCCCGGATCCGGGTCCGCTCCACCGACGCCCGCGCCGGGCTCGCGAAGGTGCAGGACGGCTGGGCGGACCTGATCATCGCCGACGTCTTCAGCGGGGCGCGCACCCCCGCGCATCTGACGAGTACGGAGTTCCTCGCCGAGGTCCGCAGGGTCCTGAGGCCCGGCGGTTTCTACGCGGCGAACCTCGCGGACGGGCCGCCGCTGACGCATCTGCGCGGCCAGATCGCGACCGCCGCCACCGTCTTCCCCGAACTCGCGCTGACCGCCGACCCGACCGTGCTGCGCGGCCGCCGCTTCGGCAACGCCGTGCTCCTCGCCTCCGACCGGGAGCTGCCGGTCGCCGAGCTGACCCGCCGGGTGGCGACCGACCCGCATGCCGGCCGGGTCGAACACGGCCGGGCGCTCGCCGACTTCACCGGTGGCGCGGCCCCGGTCACCGACGCGAGCGCCAAGCCCTCTCCCGTACCGCCGGCGGCCGTGTTCCGGTAGCCGTCGCCCTCGGAGGTCGTCGGCCCTCAGCGGTCGTCCGCCCTCAGCGGTCGTCGATCTCCACGCGGGGCGCGGTGTCGTGCCAGACGCAGAAGACCGACAGCTCGCGGCCGTCCTTGGTGAACGTGACCCGGATCCAGGTGGGTTGCTTCCACACCTGCATCTGCCAGCCCGAGGACGGGGTGGCCGCGACCAGTTCCGCGGAGGTCTTGCCGAGGTCGAAGACGACCCGGCCGCCGTCCACGGTGTAGCTCTTCACGTTCCCGCCGTCCTGCGGCGGCTCCGTGCTCGGCGGCTTCGAGGTGGTGGGCCGGCGCGACGGGGTCGCCGACGGCGTCGGTGCCGTGGTGCCCGCCGGCGGCGTGGCGGAGGCGGGGCGTCCCGGGTCGTGCGTGGAGGAGGCACGCGTCTCGCCGCCCTCGGCGTCCGGGTCGTCGCTGCTGGTCCCGGCCGGGATGGGCAGCGCGCGCGGCGGGTCGTAGACCGTACCCGCGAGCACGGTGTACACACCCCACCACGAGAGGGTGACCGCCGCGCCCGTGGCGAGCGACCACGCCATGGCGTGTACCAGTCCTCTACGCATCCCGGCCATACTGCACCACCGGGCGCGGAGCCGTCCCCGAGGGTCCGGGTTCGCCCGTATGGCGTACGGTGCGGGCCATGGCAAGTGTGCTCGTGGTCGAGGACGACCAGTTCGTGCGCTCCGCCCTCATCCGGCATCTGACCGAGGCATCCCACACCGTACGGAGCGTCGGCACGGCCCTGGAGGCGTTGCGCGAGGTCGCCCATTTCCGTTTCGACGTGGTCATCCTGGACCTCGGACTGCCCGATCTGGACGGGTCCGAGGCGCTGAAGATGCTGCGCGGCATCACCGACGTGCCGGTGATCATCGCGACCGCGCGGGACGACGAGACGGAGATCGTCCGGCTGCTCAACGACGGCGCGGACGACTACCTCACCAAGCCCTTCTCCGTGGAGCACCTGTCGGCCCGGATGGCCGCCGTGCTGCGGCGCTCGCGGGCCGCGGCCGGCGACGCCCCGCCGTCGCGGGTGATCCGGGTCGGCGGTCTGTCGATCGACCCGCTGCGCCGGCAGGCGGAGCTGGACGGGGCCGGGCTCGACCTGACCCGCCGGGAGTTCGACCTGCTGGCCTTCCTGGCCGGGCGGCCCGGTGTGGTGGTGCCGCGCAAGGAGCTGCTCGCCGAGGTGTGGCAGCAGTCCTACGGGGACGACCAGACCATCGACGTACATTTGTCGTGGCTGCGGCGGAAGTTGGGTGAAACGGCCGCCCGGCCCCGGTATCTCCACACGCTGCGCGGGGTGGGCGTGAAGCTGGAGCCGCCGCGGGAGCAGCAGCCGTGAGATGGGCCCTCGTCAAGGTGTCGCTGGCCGTCACCGCCATGGTCGTCGTCGCCTTCGCCGTACCGCTCGGCCTCGTCGTCAAGGAGATGGCGAGCGACCGGGCCTTCTCCAACGCCGAGCGGCGGGCCGCCGGGCTCGCGCCCGTGCTCGCCATCACCACCGACCGCGGCGAGCTCGAACGGGCCGTGGCCACCACAGAGGACGGGGCCGCCGGGCGGATGGCCGTCCATGTCCCGCCGTCCGACGAGGGCGGCGCCGCCTCGGACTCGCGCGGCCCGAGTGGCCAGGGCCTGGAGATCGGTACGCGGCGGGCCACCGAGAAGGACCTGCGGACCACCCGGGAACTGGGGCGCGCCACCATCGCCGAGGTGGCGGGCGGTTCCGTGCTGCTCCAGCCGACGGCGCTCTCCTCGGGCCAGGTCGCCGTAGTCGAGCTCTTCGTCCCCGAGGGCGAGGCCACCAACGGTGTCACCACCGCCTGGCTGGTCCTGGCCGGGGTCGGCATCGCCCTGATCGTCGGCTCCGTCGCGGTCGCCGACCGGCTCGGCGTACGGATGGTGCGGCCCGCGCAGCGCCTCGCGGGCGCCGCCCACGACCTCGGCGAGGGCAGGCTCGGGGCGCGCGTCCCCGAGGAGGGGCCGCCGGAACTCAAGTCGGCGGCCATCGCCTTCAACTCCATGGCCGACCAGGTCGTCCAGCTCCTCGCCAACGAGCGCGAGCTCGCCGCCGACCTCTCGCACCGGCTGCGTACCCCGCTGACCGTGCTCCGCCTCAACGCCGCCTCGCTCGGCTCCGGGCCGGCCGCCGAGCAGACCCGGGCCGCCGTCGAGCAGCTGGAACGCGAGGTCGACACGATCATCCGTACGGCCCGGGACGCCAAGCCGCAGACGCAAGGCCCCGGGCCTGGCTCAGGATGCGACGCCTCCGAGGTCGTCCGGGACCGGATGGACTTCTGGTCCGCGCTCGCCGAGGACGAGGGCCGCAAGGTACGGGTCGCGGGCGTCGAGCGGCCGGTACGGATCCCGGTGGCGCGCCCCGAGCTGGTCGCCGCGCTGGACGCGCTGCTCGGCAACGTCTTCCGGCACACCCCGGAGGGGACGGCGTTCTCCGTCGACCTCCACAACGGCGACGACGCCGTCATCGTGCTTGTCTCCGACGCGGGGCCCGGCATCGCCGACCCGGCCGCGGCCCTGACCCGCGGCAACAGCGGCCGGCGCGACGGCTCGACCGGGCTCGGCCTGGACATCGTCCGGCAGATGGCGGAGGCCACCGGCGGCGACGTCCGCATCGGGCACTCGGTGCTCGGCGGTACGGAGGTCCGGATCTGGATCGGCCTGGACGGCCGCCGCTCCGGTGCGGCGGGCGGGCGGCCCGTACGGCGCGGCCGCCGCAAGAAGCCGTCCGCACAGCGCGCGCGGTGAGCGGGGGCTAGCGGGTCTTCCGCACGTGGGTGGTGTCGGCGTCGAGGCCGGCTCCGTCGGCGCCGGTAGGCGTGAACTCCGGCACGGGTGTGCCGTGCAGGTCGAGCAGGGTGGAGTGGGTCTCGCCGGGTGCGAAGGCGTGCCGCTCTCCCCACTGGCGCAGCGTGAGGATGACGGGGAAGAGCGCGCGTCCGGCGTCGGTGAGCACGTACTCCTGGCGGCGGCCCGAGAGCGCGGTGCGCTGGGCGAGGACTCCGTGGGCGGTGAGCTCGCGGAGGCGGTCCGTGAGGATGTTGCGGGCGATGCCGGTCCGCCGATGCAACTCGGTGAACGACCGTGCCCCGTCCATCGCGTCGCGGACGACGAGCAGGCTCCACCACCGCCTACGGCTGGACGGGCTCCAGCCTCCTCGGGGCCGGATTCGCGGCCTGCGCCCTGGCCGTCCGGGCGCTCGACAGGCGGCGGCCCGGCGCCGGGCCGGCGGCGGGCCGGCTGCGGGCGTGGACGGGTCGGCGGCGGGCCGGCGGCGGGCGTGGACGGGTCGGCGGCTGCGGACCCGGGCCGGTCGGCGGCGGATCCGGACGAGTCTGCGGCGGATCCGGACCGGTCGGAGGCGGTGAACCTTTCCTCGTCCCGATGCCTTCCTTAAGCGGAGCCTAAGGATCCCCAACCCTGGCCTCCTCATAGGCATTTGTCCGTTTCCCTGTCGCTAGCGTGCTGCCGCACCCCACCCTCACCCCCGGCACACAGAGGCAGGCACGCGATGGGCACCAGTTCGCACCGGCGCAGGACGAGCGGCAGGACCAAGGTCATCGGCGTGGTCGTCGCGGCAGCGGTGATCGGCGGCGCGGCCGTCGCCCTCACCGGCACCGCGCAGGCCGCAGCCGTGGGCGCCGCGTACACCCGAACCAGCTCCTGGACCGGCGGCTACACCGGGCAGTACGTGGTGACCAATGAGACCTCCAGCGTCCAGTCGGGGGGCTGGACGCTGGAGTTCGACCTGCCGGCCGGGACGACGATCGGCTCGCTCTGGAACGGCGAGCACACCGTCTCCGGCCGGCACGTCACCGTGAAGCCGGCCAGCTGGAACAAGGAGCTGGCCCCCGGGCAGTCCGTCACCGTCGGCTTCGTGACCTCGGCGACCGGTGAGGCGGGCGACCCCGCCAACTGCCTGATCAACAAGGCGACCTGTTCCGTCGGCGGCGCCACCCCGACGCCCAGCGGCCGGCCCACCGAGCAGCCCACCGCCACCGCGCCCCCGACCGCGACCGCCACCCCGAGCGCGCCCGCCACCACGGCCCCGACCACCGCGCCGACCACGGCCCCGCCGAGCCCCGCCCCGACGGCGACCGCCACCGGCACCCCGTCCGCCGCCGCCAGGTTCGCGCCCTACGTCGACACCTCCCTCTACCCGGCCTACGACCTGCTGGCGACCGCCGACGCCACCGGGGTGAAGGAGTTCAACCTCGCCTTCATCACCTCCGGCGGCTCCTGCGCCCCGCTCTGGGGTGGCGTGACCGACCTGGCGAACGACAAGGTGGCCGCCCAGATCGACGCCCTGCGCGCCAAGGGCGGCGACGTCCGGGTCTCCTTCGGCGGCGCAGCCGGCCACGAACTGGCCCTGAACTGCGCCAACTCCGCCGACCTCGCCGCCGCCTACGGCAAGGTCGTCGACCGGTACAAGCTCACCAAGGTCGACTTCGACATCGAGGGCGCCGCCCTGCCGGACACCGCCGCCAACACCCGCCGCTCTCAGGCCATCGCCCAGCTCCAGAAGTCCCACCCCGGCCTGAACGTCTCCTTCACCCTGCCGGTCATGCCCGAGGGCCTGACCCAGCCCGGCGTGGACCTGCTCGCGGACGCCAAGAAGAACGGCGTCCGCGTCGACGCCGTCAACATCATGGCGATGGACTACGGACCGGCCTACAGCGGCGACATGGGTACGTACGCGATCCAGGCCGCGACCGCCACCCAGGCCCAGATCAAGGGCGTCCTCGGACTGAGCGACGCCGCCGCCTGGAAGGCCGTCGCGGTCACGCCGATGATCGGGGTCAACGACGTGACGACCGAGATATTCAAGGTCGACGACGCCACCCAGCTGGTCGACTTCGCGAAGTCCAAGGGCATCGGCTGGCTCTCGATGTGGTCCTCGACCCGTGACAAGCAGTGCGCGGCGGGCGAGGTCAACTACGCCGACGCGACCTGCTCCTCGATCCTCCAGCAGCCACTGGCCTTCACCAAGGCCTTCGCCGCCTACAAGTAGCCCGAGTCCCCAAGCGGCCCCCGTACCCCCCGTACCCCCCCGACCCCCCCTCTCCCCCCCACAACGCGCGCCCCGGCCGGATCCCCCACCCCCGGCCGGGGCGCGCCCCTTCACCGCCGCCCCGGACCCGTCCCGGCCTCCACCTCGCCGGTCAGCCCTTCACCGCGCCCCGCATGATCCCGCCGACGATCTGCCGCCCGAAGACGACGAAGACGACGAGCAGCGGCAGCGTCCCGAGCAGCGCCCCCGCCATGATCACCGACTGGTCGGGGATGTACCCCCGCCCGAGCCCCGCGAGCGCCACCTGGACCGTCGGGCTGCCGTTCTGCGTCAGCGCGATCACCGGCCAGAAGAAGTCGTTCCACGCCATCACGAACGTCAGCATCGCGAGCACCGCCATCGCCGGCCGCGCCGCCGGGAAGACCACGTGCCAGACGAGCCGCAGCGTGCCCGCCCCGTCCATCCGGGCCGCCTCGATCAGCTCCGAGGGGAGCGCCCGGCTCAGATGCTGGCGCATGAAGAAGACCCCGAACGCGGAGACCAGCGCCGGCAGCACCACGGACTGCAGCCGGTCGGTCCACGACACCTCGGCGATCAGCATGAATAGCGGTACGACGGCCAGCTGCGGCGGCACCATCATCGTGCCGATCACCACCAGCAGCAGCGCGTTCTTGAACCGGAACCGCAGCTTGGCGAAGGCGAAGCCCGCGAGCGTGGAGAAGAGTACGGTGCCGGCCGCCACCGCCCCCGCGACGACGGTGGTGTTCAGCAGTGCCACCCCCAGATTCGCGTCGGTCCACGCGGTGGCGAGGTTCTCGGGCAGGTTGCCGCCGAACCAGAGCGGGGGAGGGGTCCGGGCGAGCCGCTGGTTGTCCCGGGAGGCGGCGATCGCCGTCCACACCAGGGGAAAGAGGGACCCGGCGGTGAAGAGGAGGAGCAAGGCGTACGTCAGCGGTCCCACCCTCGGCGTACGCATCAGGACTCCCCCCGCCCGGCGAACCACGGCCGCAGCAGCCGCGCCACCGCGCCGATCAGGAGCAGAAGCAGGAACATCGCCCAGGCGATCGCCGAGGCCCGCCCCAGATGGTGGTTCACCCACCCCTGCTCGTACAGATAGAGCCCCAGCGTCTGGTACTGGTGATCCGCGCCGCCCGTCGCCCCCGCGCCGCCGTTGAACAGCAGCGGCTCGCCGAAGAGCTGCGTCGCGCCGATCGTCGACACCACGACCGTGAACAGGATCGTCGGCCGCAGCGCCGGCACCGTCACATGGACGAACTGCCGCCACCGCGAGGCCCCGTCCAGCTCCGCCGCCTCGTACAGCTCGCCCGGGATCGCCTGCATCGCCGCCAGGTAGATCAGCGCGTTGTACCCCGTCCAGCGCCAGATCACGATCGTCGAGACCGCGGCCCGCGAGGCCCAGGTCCCGTTCTGCCAGTCGACCGGCCCGAACCCGACGCTCCCGAGCACCCAGTTGACGAATCCGTGGTCCCGCCCGAAGAGCAGCACGAAGACCAGCGTGGCGGCGGCCACCGAGGTGGCGTACGGGGTGAGGGCCGCGACCCGGAAGAACGTCCGGCCGCGCAGCCGGGAATTGAGCAGATGCGCGAGGCCGAGCGCGATCAGCAGCTGCGGAACGGTCGACAGGATCCCGATCGTGACGGTGTTCCCCAGCGCGTTCCAGAAGAAGTCGTCGTCCAGGAGCCGGGTGAAGTTCCGCGCCCCCACCCACTCCATCCGGTCGGGCGCGGTCAGCTCGACCCGGTGCAGCGAGGCCCAGCCGGTGTAGAGAAGCGGGAAGAGCCCGAAGGCGGCGAAGAGAACGAAGAAGGGGGCGATGAGGGCGTACGGCGCGGAGCGCACGTCGAGGCGGTGCCGGCGGACGCGCCGCGTGGCGCCGCTCGTGACGGCGGGGGGCGTGGTGGAGGGCGCGGTGGGGGGCGCGGTGGGGGGCGCTTCCTGCGCCGGTACGGCGACATCGGCTTCGGCCTCGGTCATCGGTTCACCGGTCCAGGGCGTTGTCGATCGTCTTCACGGCCGCGTCCCAGCCGGCCCGGGGCGGCCGCCCCTTCTGGTCGACCTGCAGCATGCCGATGTCGGCCAGGTTCTGGGCGATGACCGCGTCCTTCGGCCCGGTGACGGCCACGGGGACGCCGCGGGCGGCCGCGGCGAAGATGGCACCGACGGGCGCGCCGCCGAAGTACGCGTGCCGGGCGCCGGAGACGACGGGCAGGGCGAGGGCGGTGGGGGAGCTGGGGAAGCTACCCCGCTTCTCGAAGAGCGTCGCCTGTTGGGCGGGCGCGGTCAGCCAGGCCACCAGCTTCGCCGCCTCCGCCCGGTGCTTCCCGGCCGACGGTACGACGAGGAAGGAGCCGCCCCAGTTGCCGGGCCGGGGCGCCGCCGCGACATCCCACACGCCCCGGCCGGCGGGCCCGGCCTTGTCCTGGATGTAGCCGAGCATCCAGGCCGGACAGGAGACGGTGGCGAACCGCCCGTTGGCGTACGCCTGGTCCCAGGCGGGCGTGAACTGCTGGAGCCGCGCGGTCAGCCCCTCGGTGGCGAAGGCGGCGGCCAGATCCCAAGCCCGCCGAACGGCAGGATTGCCTTTATAGATGACCTCGCCGTCGGCGTCGTAAAAGCGAAGTGGACTGCTGCCGGTGATCGCCGCCATGACCCCGGAGGCGGAGTCGACGAAGGCAACCCCCTCGGGCGCTGTGGCCCGGAACCTCCGACCGGCATCCAGATACTTCTCCCAGTCCCCGGCCCAGAGCCGCCCGACGGCGCTTCGGTCCGTGGGCAGTCCGGCCCGCGCGAACAGATCCTTGCGATAACAGACGGCCTGCGGCCCGATGTCCGTCCCCAGCGCGACCGTTCGACCGAGGCGATCGGTCCCTTGCGCCCATTTCCACGGCAGGAAGGCGCCTTTGTCGACACCGGGCACAGCGCCGAGGTCTTCGAGCCGGTGCCCCTGGGTGGCGGTGATCTCGGCGATGTTGTTCACCTCGACGGCCTGGACGTCGGCGAGCCCGGAGTCGGACACGAGGTGGGTGAGCAGCTGCGGGTAGTAGTTATCGTTCCGCTCGATCGAGGTCTGCCGCACGACGACCCCGGGGTGCATCCGCATGTACGCGTCGTAGAGCCCGGCCTCCTTGAGCCCGAAGGCCCCGAACACCCCGACGGTGAGCGTGACCCGCCCACCCTCCGCACCGCGCCCGCCGGCACACCCGCCCGCCAGCGCACCGACAAGCACGGCGACGACGACACGGCTCCAACGCATGGGGCGGCCTCCCGGGTGCCAGCGCCTGGTGACCGACGCCACGTTAGGCCCCCACCCCACCCCCCACCCCGACCACGCCACACCCGCTCACCCGAAGGGCCCCGGAAATCGCCGGCCCTGACCCGCCGGGGCGCTCTTCGAACCGCTAGCGCGCGATGACGAACCCGCGGGTGGGCTGGTGACGGTCCGCGGCGGCCACGGCAGCGAGGGTGGCGTCAGTGATGTCCCGCTGGTCGACGGGGTCCACTACGCGCCAGGCGCCCGACCGGTTCTGAGGGTCTACCGGTGTGAGGACCCCCGGGAGTCCGTACCTGCGCATCGAGTCGTACAGAGGCGAGACGTCGCGCGCGTCCATGACCCTGCTCCTTTCCCTTGGGAGCCAACGAGCCTATTCCCCGGGGTCGGGCAGGGAGGCGCATCCGCCCGGGTTGATCGGACCGCAGCCGCCGGGCATCGGGGTGTGCGAGCACTTCGCGGTGACCGTGACATTCGACTTCTTCGGTCCCGTCCAGAGATCGGCGTCGGGGGTATGGCCCGCCTGTTCGATGAGGGCCATGGTGCGGGTGAGGACGTTCGGGCCGTGGCGGGACGCGTCGGGTCGCTCGGGGTAGTGGTGGACGGCGCGGCCGAGGCGGCCGCACAGGGTCGCGTACAGGTGCGTGTGGAGGATGAGGGCATGCCACCCTTCATCCACCTCGCGCGTGGGGGCGATGCGAACCGTCGGGAACAGGCTCGCGGCGTGCACGAACTTCAGGGCCTCGGTGACGATCCGGCCCGCCATCGAGGGCTGCATACCGGGGTTGTTGTCGAGGACCGCGTGCATCACGCCGTTGAATGCCGCATCGCTCAGTAAGGCTCGGGCGCCGGGTGATCCGCCGCCGTCGGGATTGACGGAGCAGGGCGGCGGGACGGGTTCCGGCTGGTTCTTGCAGGCCATGGGTTCCTCCTGGTGGATTTCCGATGTGCGTGGACCCGCCCCGCGTGGGGCGGGAGTTCAGAGGGTGATGCCGACGGCGAGGACGGCGAGCATGCCCAGGACGATCAGGCAGTAGAGCGTCTGCCGCTGCCACTCGGTCACTGGACGTCCGGCGCGATCGGTGGCAGGTCGGAGCGGCCGACGAACGACGGGAGGGTCTGGTTCTGCTTGGCGCGGTGCTCGCGGAGGGTGCGGATCAGATCGCGGGCCACGAGCGCGAGCTGCCTGGTGTACGACCAGGTGCCGAGCGGTCCGTCCTCGGGGCCGTCCGCCTTCAGCTTGGCCCAGGTCTCCAGGACCCCGTTCCCGCGGATGCCCCGCTCGTCCGGCCGGATTCCCTCCACGCCTCCGGAGAGCCCGGCGCAGCGGGTCAGCAGCCGGTCGGTGAGGTCGGCGAGGGCGACGTCGCCAGGGTGGTTGTTCAGGCCCAGCGCCTCCGCGATATCTCGCTCCGCGGCCTTCTCGGCGTGTTCCTCGAATTCGTCGCACGCCCGGAGGAGGAGCGCGGCGAACCGGGCCTCAACTCCAGGCACGGGCTCGACGCCGTCCGATCGGTCGTGCTGGATATGCTCGCGCATGGCCGCTCCCTACCGTCGTTGACCTGCGGTACGAACGACGGTAGGGCCGCATACGGGCAGTAGAGGGGGGAAATCTCCCCCCTTCGTCACGCGGCCAACAGGCCCACGTTCACAGCCAGCTCGGACGCCCGGCGGCGGCGCGCTGCGACCTTCGACTCGACCTCCTCCAGGATGATCGAGCGGGCATAGCCGTTGTACCGGATCGTCTCCGGTGCGGCCTCGTACGCCTGTGACAGCGTCGCGATCGCTACGTCCGGCTGGCCGTCGAGCTGGTAGCCGCGGGCCTGCTCGATACGGTGCCGGGCCCGGCGCGGCCGGGACGGAATCGCTGTCGCGTCCGCGCGCGCGGCCTGCCGTACGGATTCCGGTCCGGCGTGCAGCTCGACGGCGACGGTGACCGCGTGGGCGCCCATGATGGCCTGCGAGAACGACGTGACCGGGTGGTAGTACGTCTCGGGCAGCCGCTCGGCCATCCTCTTCGCCTCGTCCCAGTGCCGCCACGCGGTGGCGGTCTCGCCACGGCGCGCGGCTGTGTAGCCGACCTCGAAGGTCAGCGCGCCCGCGATGGCGAGGACGTCGTCGGTGGCGTTCGGGAGAAGGGGGTTGAGGTACGCGAGGGCGTCGAGGTTGACGGCGTCGGCGGCGTCGTAGTGGGAGGGGCCGGAGTCGCGGTGGGCCTGGGTCAGGAGCCATGAGGAGACGCCGATGGCGTGCGGGTCGTCGGACTGCTGGGCGGCGACCAGGCTGCGTTCGGCGACGCGCCACAGCAGTGACGAGTCGGGCTGGTAGGCGAGGAAGAACTGACTCAGGCTGTAGACCTCGGCGAGAACGGCCTGTGCGGCGCGCCAGTCGGGCGGTGACTCGGCGTGCTTCACGGCGAGTTGGGCGTCGCGAATCAGATCAGGGAGCAGCGCGCCGATGACCTCTCGGTGATTCGGCGCGGAGTGCCGGGCCGACCACGCGCGCGCGAGGCGGGCGGCGATGTGTCGGCCTGAGGGTGCTAGCTGCTCGGCGGCCGGGCCGAAGGAGTCGACTGCGGCGCGTACGGCAGCGAGGCGGGGGTGTCCAGGGCCGATGAAGAGGTCGACGTGCATGTCGGGGTGTCCTGTGAGGTCGGCGAGGTTGCGAACGCGCAGTGCCGAGGCGATGCGATAGACGGTCTCAACCCCGGGCGCCTGGGTTCGCCCGCGCTCCAGGTCCTTCACCCAGTCCGAGGACTTGCCGAGGAGGCCGGCCAGCACCTGACGGGTCATGCCACGGCGTTCGCGGAGAATCTGCATGCGCTGCCCGAAGGCGACCGGGTTGGCGTACGGGTCCGGGGTAGCGTCCGATGACAAGGCCTTGCCCCTCTCTCGACAGACTCGACACCTGACAGCGTATGGGGCGACGTCCCTGTCGTGTGATCCAGATCGCAGGAAATCACCGCCTGCCGCCCGACGGGGAGAGGGCCCCGGAAAACGACTGAGGCCCCGGTTCTTTCGAACCGGGGCCTCGGCCTTCAGGGTGAGTGACGGGACTCGAACCCGCGGCATCCTGGACCACAACCAGGTGCTCTACCAGCTGAGCTACACCCACCATGACCGGCGGTTTCCCGAAGGTTTCCCCGACCGGCCGAGAAGAAGTCTACAGGGTCTGGGAGGGTGCTCGCGCCCGCATTCGACCCGGGGGCGTCAGGGGGGCGTCAGGGGGCGTCCGGGGCGCGAGCGGGGGGCTTGGCCGGTCGTCCGGGCTACTCCGGGGGCAGGACGTGGCGGGACGCGATCTGCTTCGCCGTGTCCGAGTCCGGGCCGGGCTGCGGGACGAAGATCGCCTCGCGGTAGTAGCGCAGCTCGGCGATCGACTCGCGGATGTCGGCGAGAGCGCGGTGGTTGCCGCTCTTCTCCGGACTGTTGAAGTACGCCCTCGGGTACCAGCGGCGGGCCAGCTCCTTGACCGAGGAGACGTCGACGATCCGGTAGTGGAGGTGGTTCTCCAGAGCCGCCATGTCACGGGCGAGGAATCCGCGGTCGGTGGAGACCGAGTTCCCGCACAGCGGGGCCTTGCGGGGCTCCTTGACATGTTCGCGTACGTACGCGAGGACCTGCGCCTCCGCGTCGGCGAGGGTCGTGCCGCCGGCGAGGGCGTCGAGCAGGCCGGAGGACGTGTGCATCTCGCGCACGATCTCGGGCATGGTCTCCAGCGCCGCGTCCGGCGGACGGATCACGATGTCCACGCCGTCGCCGAGCACGTTCAGTTCCGAGTCGGTGACCAGTGCGGCCACCTCGATGAGTGCGTCGTCCGTCAACGAGAGCCCGGTCATCTCGCAGTCGATCCACACCATGCGATCGTTCATGCGTCCTACCTTAGGGCCTGTCCGGCGGGCGGACGGGGGCCGCGGCCCCGAGCCGTACCGGCGTACGCCGACGGGCGCCCGGGAGAGGTGTCCCCGGACGCCCGTCGGTTTCTATCGATGCGCGGCTTGTGGCGCGCGGTCTGGACGGCCCCCTAGGGGGCGCTGCGCTGGCCCGGCAGGGCCGGACGCCCGGAGGCGTACGCGTCGGACTGCGACTTCCCCGGCTCCAGCGGACCACCGGGCCGCCGGATCATCGGCGCGCCCTGCGACGGCACCAGCGGGTCGAGCACCGCCGTCGTCGTCTCGGACTGCGGGCGCCGGGCCCGGTAGGCCGCGCGGTACGCGGCCGGCGAGGAGCCGAGCTGGCGGCGGAAGTGCCCGCGCAGCGCCACCGGGGAGCGGAAGCCGCAGCGACCCGCGACCTCGTCGACCGAGTAGTCGGAGGTCTCGAGCAGCCGCTGCGCCTGCAGCACCCGCTGGGTGATCAGCCACTGCAGCGGTGCCGAGCCCGTCAGCGAACGGAAACGGCGGTCGAACGTCCGCCGTGACATGTACGCGCGAGCCGCCAGCGTCTCCACGTCGAACTGCTCGTGGAGGTGCTCCAGGGCCCAGGCGACGACCTCCGCGAGCGGGTCGGCGCCGATCTCCTCTGGTAAAGACCTGTCGAGGTAGCGCTCCTGACCGCCGCTGCGCCGCGGCGGGACGACCAGCCGGCGCGCAAGCGCGCCCGCGGCCTCCGCGCCGTGGTCGGTCCGCACGATGTGCAGACACAGGTCGATGCCGGCCGCGGTGCCGGCCGAGGTCAGTACGTCGCCGTCGTCGACGAAGAGCTCCCGCGGGTCCACATGGACCGACGGATAGCGCTTCGCGAGCGTCGGCGCGTACATCCAGTGTGTGGTGGCCGGGCGGCCGTCGAGCAGCCCGGCGGCGGCGAGCACGAACGCGCCGGTGCACAGCCCGACGATCCGCGCGCCCTCTTCGTGTGCCCGGCGCAGCGCTTCGAGTGCTTCCGGCGGCGGCGGCGAGGTGATCGACCGCCAGGCCGGTACGACGACGGTTCCGGCGCGACTGATCGCGTCCAGGCCGTACGGCGCGGTCAGTTCGAGGCCCCCTGTGGTCCGCAGCGGGCCTTCCTCGCCGGCGCACACCAGCAGCCGGTAGCGCGGCACTCCGGCGTCCTGCCGGTCGATTCCGAACACGGAGAGCGGGATGGAGCTCTCGAAGATGGGGCCACCACTGAACAGCAGCACTGCGACTACTTCGCGGCGGCGGCGCCCGGTCAGCTTCCGTGCGGCCTCCGTTACGGCGGAGTCCTGGCTCATGACGCTAAGCCCCCCTCGGTGTTCGCGTCTCCCTGGTCCTGTCGCTCCTGCACGTTTCCCCTCGGTTTTGCACGAGACCCCAGTCTTCGATACCCATGATCGAATCTACTGTGTTCCGTGGCGCCGGGGTGACAAGTTCTCCATCCGGCACATTGTCGACAAGGCAACTTGGCGCGAAGCATTCGATCACGAAGCGTTCCACTCGCGGGCCGCGCAGGGAAGAGCGCTGTGCCCGCATGGCCCGTCCCCGTAGGGTGCGTGGGCCCGGCCCGCGGCTTCCGGGCCTGGTGGCGAGGGGGTTGAGGGGGCGTTCCGACAAGGACTCGCCGGCTTTTGGAACTTGGCTGAAATTATACGGGTGTGGGTGTGCGAACCCGTCAGCTTCGCGAGGGACGCGTCAGCCCTGACGGTGGTTTCGGCCGCCGTGCGAGCGACGTGCCCGGGGTCCCGCGGACTCGGCCCGCAGACCGTGTTCCGCGCGGCGCAGCAGCACCCGGCAGACCGCCGTCACGGCGGCGAGCCCGAGGGCCGTTCCGGCGGCCCCGCCCAGCGAGGTGCCGTAGGCGACGAGGACGACCGGGACGAGCACGCAGCAGAAGACCGCCCACCGGACGACGTCGCCCGCCGGGTCCGCGGTCGCGCTCGCCGAAGTACCCCCCGGCGGCTCCGGTGGGCGCCTCCGGCCGGGCCCCGGCGCCGGCGCGGGGGAGTGAGCCGGGGGGTGAGCCGGGGAGTGGGCCGGGGAGTGGGCCGGGCTGTGGAGGTCGGAATGGAGGTCGGCGGGGCGGGCGGTGGCGGCGGCCGTTGGTGCGGGCACGGTCGGGGCTCCCTGCGACGGTGACTGGACCTGTGGGAACGAGAAGCGGAACGTTCCGGTCACTGCCGGGGGCGCCGACGGGCGTCCGTTTGGCCCCTGGTCGGCTCCCTGGTCGGCCGCCGGGTCGGTCCCCGCGAGGACGGCTGGAGGGCAGCTGTAGGGCACAGGCGGCATTGCCATAACGGGACGGGCTCGTGCATGCTCCCTGGAACGCCGTGCGAGCGCCGCGGGTGGGCCTGGACGGCTCTGGGCAGGAGAGGAGTGTCGCCGTACCCTTGGGGGTATGGGCTTGGGAAGATGATTCCCGGACACAGCTCCGCCGCCAACCGTTGTTCCGTACGACGTTCTCCACATTCCCTTCCCACAAGGATCTTCTTCGCCGAGACACCGATGGCCGGTCACGAATTCCCCGAACCCGCGGACCGCAAGCGCGTCGCCGACTCCACGGTCGACCCCCTCGCGGTGGAACAGCCACGTCACTCCTGTGACCCCGCCTTCCGGCACGGAGTGGTCGTCGGTTTCGACGGCTCCACGTCCAGTGAACGGGCCCTCGCCTACGCCATCGGCATGGCCCGGCGCTCCGGATCCGGCCTGATCATCGTGCACGTCGCCAACAGACTGCCCACGACCGTCTGGGCGGGCTGCGAGCCGCCGGTCTTCGTCGACGTCCCGGACCACCGCACCGAGGTGCTCGGTCTGGAGCTCGCCTGCGCGGACTATCTGGCCGAGGTTCCCTGGATCCTGGTCGAGCGCGGCGGTGACATCTGTCACGAGTTGGAGGAGGTCGGCCGCGAGTACTCGGCCGACGCGATCGTGGTCGGCTCGACGCACGGGATCGTCGGCCGGATCTTCGGCTCGGTGGCCGGCCGGCTCGCGAAGCGCGCGCAGCGGCCCGTCATCGTCATCCCGTGATCGCCACGCCCTGATCGCCCGATCGCCCTGTCCGCCCTCATCGTCCTGATCGTCAGGCCCTGTTCGTCATCCCCTGAGCTTCACTTTCTCGACGCCTCGTCAACTCCCTTGGTACGGCGATAATTTCTGCCGCCGTCAGGTGATTTGTTCGCTTGTGAAGGGTACTTAAAAGTCACCGGAACAAGCAGCTCACGCAGCACAACTGCCCACTTGAAGGGAGCCCGCCGTGGACAACGACGTCGCCGCGGGAAACACGACCTCCACTCTCGGCCACCTCGCGCTCGGACTGACCCTGCTGGCCTTCGGCATCGGCAGCACGGGCGTCATCGACAACGTCGCGGCGTCGGACGCCGCATCCCTCGCCACCTGGGTCGGCGGGGTGGCGCTCTTCCTCGTCGGTCTGCTCGCCCTGCGCGCCGGCAACGGCGGTGAGGGCACGGCCTATTCGGCGCTCGGCGCCTTCTGGTTCACCTGGGGGACCGGAGTCGGCGACGGCGGTTCGGCCGAGGCGACCGGTCTCTTCCTGCTGCTGTGGGCGCTGCTCGCGCTCACGCTGACCATGGCCGCCGCGGGCAGCGGTCTGTTCGGACAGGGCGTCTACGGGCTGTTGTTCGTCGCCCTGCTGCTGCTCGGCATCGGCGCCCTCGCCGACAACGGCGGGCTCGGGAAGGCGGGCGGCTGGGTCGCCGCGGTGGCGGGCCTGGTGGCCTGGTACGGCGCGACGGCGGCGGTGGCCCACTGGCCGACGTCGCTCAGCCGCTCGGGCCGCAGCGCGGCCGCGGCGAGCTGACGCGTAGCCCAGGAAGAAAGCGGTCCCCGCGCACGAGTGACGTGCGCGGGGACCGCTTTCGTGTCCGGCCGGGCGTCCGCCCTTCCGGGGACAGGTCCGGAATGCGGGCGGACGGGCTTTCCCGGCCGTGGTCGAGAGCTCCAGGTGACAGGCCCGGGCTGCACTCGACCTCCGGGGACAAGCCCGGAAGCTGCTGCTCGTCCTCCGGGACAAGCCCGGAAGCTGTTGCTCGTCCTCCGGGACAGGCCCGGAAGCTGTTGCTCGTCCTCCGGGCCGCGCCCGGAGGCTGCTACTCGACCGTGACGGACTTGGCCAGGTTGCGCGGCTTGTCGATGTCGCGGCCCATGGCGAGCGCCGTGTGGTAGGCGAGGAGCTGGAGCGGGATGCCCATCAGGATCGGGTCCAGCTCGTCCTCGTTCTTCGGCACGACGATGGTGTGGTCGGCCTTCACCTGCGGCTGGTGCGCGACCGCGAGGATGCGGCCGCTGCGGGCCTTGATCTCCTCGAGGGCGGCGCGGTTCTTCTCCAGCAGGTCGTCGTCGGGGACGATCGCGACCGTCGGCAGGGCCGGCTCGATCAGCGCGAGCGGACCGTGCTTCAGCTCGGAGGCCGGGTACGCCTCGGCGTGGATGTACGAGATCTCCTTGAGCTTCAGGGAGGCCTCAAGGGCGACGGGGTAGCCCCGCACGCGGCCGATGAACATCATCGACTGGGCGCCGGCGTACGCCTCGGCGATCTTCTTGATCTCGTCCTCGGTCTCGAGGATCTCGCTGATCTGGCCGGGCAGCTTGCGCAGGCCCTCGATGATCCGCTTGCCGTCGGTCACCGACAGGTCGCGGATGCGGCCGAGGTGCAGCGCGATCAGCGCGAACGCGGTGACCGTGTTGGTGAAGCACTTGGTGGAGACGACGCAGACCTCCGGGCCGGCGTGCACGTACACGCCGCCGTCGGCCTCACGGGCGATGGCCGAGCCGACCACGTTGACGACGCCGATGACGCGGGCGCCCTTCCGCTTCAGCTCCTGCACGGCGGCGAGCACGTCGTACGTCTCACCCGACTGGGAGACGGCGATGTACAGGGTGTCGGGGTCCACGACCGGGTTGCGGTAGCGGAACTCCGAGGCCGGCTCGGCGTCGGCGGGGATCCGCGCCATGGACTCGATGAGCCCGGCGCCGATGAGACCGGCGTGGTACGAGGTGCCACAGCCGAGGATCTTGATCCGGCGGATCGAGCGGGCCTCGCGGGCGTCCAGGTTCAGGCCGCCCAGGTGGACGGTGGAGAACCGGTCGTCGATCCGGCCGCGCAGCACGCGGTCGACCGCGTCGGGCTGCTCGGAGATCTCCTTGTGCATGTACGTGTCGTGGCCGCCCATGTCGTAGGAGGCGGCCTCCCACTCGACGGTCTCCGGGGTGGCCGTGGTCGTGGCGCCCGAGGTGGTGTACGTACGGAAGTCGTCGGCCTTCAGGGTGGCCATCTCGCCGTCGTCGAGGGTGACGACCTGGCGGGTGTGGGCGATCAGGGCGGCGACGTCCGAGGCGACGAACATCTCCTTCTCGCCGATGCCGAGGACGACCGGGGAGCCGTTGCGGGCCACCACGATGCGGTCGTTGAACTCGGCGTGCATGACGGCGATGCCGTAGGTGCCCTCGATGTGCTTGAGCGCCTCGCGGACCTTCTCCTCCAGGGTGGTGGCCTGGGAGCGGGCGATCAGGTGGGTGATGACCTCGGTGTCGGTCTCGGAGGCGAAGACGACGCCGTCCGCCTCCAGCTTGGCGCGCAGCTCCTGGGCGTTGTCCACGATGCCGTTGTGGACGACCGCGACCTTGTTCTCCGGGTCCAGGTGCGGGTGCGAGTTGATGTCGCTCGGCGCGCCGTGGGTGGCCCAGCGGGTGTGGGCGATGCCGGTGGTGCCGGTGAAGCGCTTGGGGACACGGGCTTCCAGGTCACGGACCCGGCCCTTGGCCTTGACCATCTTCAGGCCGGCGGCCTTCGGGCTGGTGATGACGATGCCCGCGGAGTCGTAACCCCGGTACTCCAGCCGCTGCAGGCCTTCCAGCAGCAGCGGGGCGACGTCGCGCTTTCCGATGTAACCGACAATTCCGCACATAAAGGTGTTACCCCTCCAGGTTGGTGAACGTGCCCCGCCGTGTGTCCGTCATGACTCAGCCGTAGACGATCCGGCGCAGCTGCCGGAGCGAGAGCTCCGGTGGCGCCACGGCGCGGTGCGGCAGCTCGGCCGCGACGCGCTCGAAAATCTCGGCGTTCACGGCGCCGCCCGACTGCAGCTCGCGGTGGCGGCGGCGGACGAAGTCCTCGGTCGACTCGTCGAAGTACGCCAGCACGTCGAGTACCACCCGGGCTGCCTCACCGCGCTGGAGCGCGGTGCTGCGCACCAGGTGGTCGATGAGGTCGTCATGCGACGGGCGGCGATCGAGCACCTGTGAATACTGAGGGGTACCCCCGGCTCTTCGCAAGAATCCTGCCCGAATTCGGGCAGATGGCTTCATGATCACCGTCCTGGCGGGGGAATTGGTCTATACCTTGACCCGCGGAAGTGGTCCACGGTACGCATGGTGACTGTTCGGATACGCATACCCACAGCCGCGAAGTCCACCGAAAGGGACCATGCCTGTGAGACAGCGCAGAACGCTTCCCCGTGTGCTCGGCGCCCTGCTGCTCCTTGCGGCGGCCGGCATCTCCTGCGTCGGAGCCGCCCCCGCCTCCCACTCCGTCGCCGAACCCACCACCCGCCCGCTCGGCCAGATCGTCCCCGTCCCCGCCTCCGTGGCACCGGCCGGGCAGCCGTACGCGATCACCGGCGCCACCCGCATCCGGATCGACGAGCGCTCCCGCGAGTCCCGCGCGATCGCCGACTACCTCGCCGGCATCCTGCGCCCCTCCACCGGCCACTCCCTGCGCGTCGTCGACGAGGACGAGGCGCGCGGCGGCATCCGGCTCCGCCTCAGCGGCGCGGAGAAGTCGCTCGGCGACGAGGGCTACCGGCTCCAGTCCGGACGCGACGGCATCACCCTCACGGCCCACCGGCCCGCCGGACTCTTCCGCGGCGTCCAGACCCTGCGCCAGCAGCTCCCGGCCGCCGTCGAGATGAGGACCGTCCAGTCCGGGCCCTGGAACGTCGCGGGCGGCACCATCACCGACACCCCGCGCTACGCCTACCGCGGCGCGATGCTCGACGTCTCCCGGCACTTCTTCACCGTCGACCAGGTCAAGCGGTACATCGACCAGCTCGCCCTCTACAAGGTGAACAAGCTGCACCTGCACCTCTCCGACGACCAGGGCTGGCGCATCGCCATCGACTCCTGGCCTCGGCTCGCCACCTACGGCGGCTCCACCCAGGTCGGCGGCGGCCCCGGCGGCTACTACACCAAGGACGACTACAAGGAGATCGTCCGCTACGCCGCCTCCCGCTATCAGGAGGTCGTCCCCGAGATCGACCTGCCCGGCCACACCAACGCCGCCCTCGCCTCGTACGCCGAGCTGAACTGCGACGGCGTCGCCCCGCCGCTCTACACCGGCACCGCCGTCGGCTTCAGCTCGCTGTGCGTGCCGAAGGACATCACGTACGACTTCGTGGACGACGTCATCCGCGAGCTCGCCGCACTCACCCCGGGCAAGTACCTCCACATCGGCGGCGACGAGGCGCACTCCACGCCCCAAGCGGACTACGAGGCCTTCATGGCGAAGGTCCAGCCGATCGTCGCCGCGTACGGCAAGACCGTCGTCGGCTGGCACCAGCTCACCGGCGCCACGCCCGCCAAGGGCGCGCTCGCCCAGTACTGGGGCCTCGACCGTACGGGCGCGGCGGAGAAGGAGCAGGTCGCGGCCGCCGCGCGGAACGGTACCGGGCTGATCCTCTCGCCCGCCGACCGGGTCTACCTCGACATGAAGTACGACAAGGACACCAAGCTGGGCCTCGCCTGGGCCGGCTACGTCGAGGTGCAGAGGTCGTACGACTGGAACCCGGCTGCCTACCTGGCGGGGGCGCCCGCCGAGGCCGTCAAGGGCGTCGAGGCGCCGCTCTGGACGGAGACGATCTCGCAGAACGCGGACATCGACCAGATGGCCTTCCCGCGCCTGCCGGGCGTGGCCGAACTGGGCTGGTCCCCGGCGGCCACGCACGACTGGGAGAGGTACCGCGTGCGCCTTGCGGCGCAGGGGCCGCGTTTCGAGGCCCTCGGGATCGACTACTACCGGTCGCCTCAGGTTCCGTGGCCGGCGCAGTGACGTAAGGACGGGCTCCCCGGAGGACCATACTCCGGGGAGCCCGCCTGTTCTTGAGGGGCTGAGCTACCGTGCGAACCGCGCGATCGGGTTCACCAGGTCGCCGACCAGCTGGAGCGCCGCCGACGGATCCGACAGGTCCACCATCTGCTGGTTGTTGCGCAGCTGGAGGCGGTTGAGCGCGGAGAGCGCGAACGTCTCGGCGAACAGGTCGTACCGGTCGAACTTCTCCGCCAGCTCCGGCTTCGACTCCTGGTAGCCGCGCACGCACTCCGCGACCGTCCGCCAGAACGCGTCCTCGTCGAGCGTGCCCTCCGCCGCCAGCGTCGCCGCGAAGAAGCGGAAGAAGCAGTCGAAGACGTCCGTGAAGATCGAAAGCAGCTTCATGTCCTCCGGGACGTCCGCCCGGATCCGCTCCACCGCCGGCGGCAGCACCGCCGTCGGGTCCATCACGCAGATCTCCTCGGCGATGTCCTTGAACACCGCCCGGACGACCGCGCCCCGCTCGTCGAGGACCAGGATCACGTTCTCGCCGTGCGGCATGTAGACCAGGTCGTACGCGTAGAAGCTGTGCAGCAGCGGCAGCAGGTACGCGTCCAGGTAGCCGCGCAGCCACTCCGTCGGCACCTGGCCCGAGTCCTTGATCAGCGCGGCGGCGAAGGACGCGCCCGCGTGGTCGACATGGAGCAGCGAGGCCATCGTCGCGAGCCGCTCGCCCGGGGCGAGGGAGGCCACCGGCGACTCGCGCCAGAGCGCGGCGAGCATCTTGCGGTACGGGGAGTAGCGGTCGGTGGCCGCCTCGTACTCCAGGTGCCGGTAGCCGACCGCCGCCCGCTCGCGGATGATCGAGAAGCGGGCCGTGGCGAAGACGGGGTCGGCGTCGATCAGCCCCGCCAGCCAGTCGTTGATCGCGGGGGTCGCCTCCATGTACGCCGCCGAGAGCCCGCGCATGAAGCCCATGTTGAGGACCGAGATCGCGGTCTTCACGTAGTGCTTGGCCGGGTCGGCGGTGTTGAAGAAGGTACGGATCGACTGCTGCGCCAGATAGCCGTCGTCGCCCTCGCCCAGGTACACCAGGCGTTCCTGCGCCACCTCGGCGGCGAAGGTGACGGACAGCTTGTTCCACCACTGCCAGGGGTGGACCGGCATCAGCAGGTAGTCGGCGAGGTCCAGGCCCCGCTCGGCGAGGGTCGCGGCGAAGCCGTCGACCGCCGTGTCCCCCAGCTCGGTGCGGATGAACGCGTCGTACTCGATGCCCGCGCCGGCCGTGAAGGTGGTGCGGTCGCGGCGCGCGGCCAGCCAGATCAGGTGGACGGGGGTGGCGGCCTCGGGGGCGTACGCGTGGTACTCGTCGATGCCGAAGCCGAGCCGGCCGTTGTTGGCGACGAAACAGGGGTGGCCCTCGGTCATCCCGGTCTCGATCGCCTGGAAGTCCGCGCGCGCCAGCTCGGCGGCGGTGACGGGCGGCTTGGTCGCCTTGTACGCCGTACCGGAGAGGGTGGAGGAGACCTCCTCCAGGTAGACGGGCAGGACCTCGTCGCTCAGGCCGAGCGAGCCGCGCAGCTCGGTGACGAACTGCAGCGCGTCGAGCGGGAGGTGCTCGTCGCCGCGGTGGCGGCTGATCGACTCGGCGTGGACCTGCCAGTGGTCGAGCGCGTACCGGTCGGCGGTGAAGCGGTACTCGACCGTGCCGTCGTCGCTGAGGACGCGGTAGCGGTCCTCCCCGAGCTCCTGCGGGTTGAGCAGCCGCTCGTGGGCGAACTCGGCGAGGCCCTTGCGGATCAGCGCCCGGTTGGCGTCGGCCCAGCGGGCGGGGGTGAGGTGGGCGACGGGGTTCATATGCGTACTCCCACGGCGGCTTCGAACTGGGCGCGGGTGCAGAAGGACAGCAGCGCCTTCTTCTCCGGCTTCTGGATCTCGCGCTCGGCCACGAAGCCGACGGCCTCGTTGAGCGCGTGGACGGCCTTGTTGGCCACGTCCGGCTCGACGACGACCCGCTCGGTCGCCGGGTCGGCGAACAGCTCGCGCATCACGGCGGTGATGACCCGGCGGGTGAAGCCGTGCACGGGGGTGTCGGTGGGCGCGACGAGGAAGTGCATGCCGACGTCACCGGGGAGCGGCTCGTACAGTCCGACCAGCTCCAGCTGGGAGGGGTCGTACCGCTCCATGAGGATCGCGGGCACGTCGTCGACGAGGCCGATGAAGGCCTCGTGGTGCGGGTTGGCGGCGAATGCCATGTACTCGCGCTCGACGTCCTGGAGCTTCGCGTCCTGCATCATCCAGAAGGCGGCCTTGGGGTGGGTGACCCAGGCGTGGATCAGCTCGGCGTCCGCGAGCGGATCGAGGGGGCGGAAGCGGATGCTCATACTGCGAACTCCTGGAACGCGATGGTCTTCTCGACGGGGTAGTGGTCGTAGCCCAGCATCGCTCCGATGATGTACGCGTTGCGGTACGCGCCCATGCCCAGGTCGGGCGAGGTGATGGAGTGCGTGTGCACGGAGGCGTTCTGCAGGAAGACGCCGCGGCCCGTCGTGTCGATCGAATAGTTGCGGGCGACGTCGAAGCGGCCCTGCCCGTCCCACATGAGGCGGTCCTTGACCGGCTCCAGGAACGCGGGGACGGTGTACTTGTAGCCGGTGGCGAGGATCAGGCCCTCGGTCTCCAGCGTGAAGTCCTTCCCCTGCTCCTCCTGATGGAAGCCGAGCGTGTACGTGCCGCTGGTGCCCGTGCCGCCGGTGTCCGTGCCGCTGGTGTCGTCGTACGCGGCGGAGTGCAGCGCCGAGTTGGTCAGCAGACGAGTCTGGACCGGTCCGGCCAGGTTCTTCTGGTAGAGCAGGTCGAAGATGGCGTCGATCAGCTCGCCGTCGATGCCCTTGAACAGGTTCTTCTGCTGGTTCTCCAGGCGGCTGCGGGTCTGCTCGGGCAGCGCGTGGAAGTAGTCCACGTACTCCGGCGAGGTCATCTCCAGGGTCAGCTTGGTGTACTCCAGCGGGAAGAAGCGCGGGGAGCGGGTCACCCAGTTGAGCCGGTAGCCGTGGACGTCGATCTCGGAGAGGAGGTCGTAGTAGATCTCCGCCGCGCTCTGGCCGCTGCCGACCAGGGTGATCGACTTCTTCTTCTGCAGCGCTTCCTTGTTCTGGAGGTAGCGCGAGTTGTGGATCACGTCGCCGCCGAGGCCCTGGCAGGAGTCGGGGACGTACGGCGGGGTGCCGGTGCCGAGCACGAGCCGGCGGGCCCGGAACGATTCTCCGGCCTCCGTCGTCACCACGTACTCCTCGGCGGTCTCGTCGTAGGTGACGGCGGTGACCGTGGTGGAGAAGCGGATGCTGCTCAGCTGGTCGGCGGCCCAGCGGCAGTAGTCGTTGTACTCGGTCCGCAGCGGGTAGAAGTTCTCGCGGATGTAGAACGAGTACAGCCGCCCCTTCGCCTTCAGGTAGTTCAGGAAGGAGTACGGGGAGGTCGGGTCGGCCATCGTGACCAGGTCCGACATGAAGGGCGTCTGGAGGTGGGCGCCTTCGAGGAACATCCCGGAGTGCCATTCGAAGTCCGGCTTGGACTCCAGGAAGAGGCCGTTCAGTTCGTCGAGGGGCTCGGTGAGGCAGGCGAGGCCGAGGTTGAACGGCCCGAGCCCGATGCCGATGAAGTCAAGAGGCTGCGTGGACAAGGGTCTCTCCCAGGTACTGCTCGGCGTGGCCGGCTATCAGATCGAGGACGGCGGCGATGTCGGGCACGGTCGTCTCGGGGTTGAGCAGGGTGAACTTCAGGTACTGGCGGCCGTCGACCTTCGTCCCGGCGACCACGGCCTCGCCGGAGGCGAAGAGCGCCTTGCGGGCGTAGAGGTTGGCGCGGTCGATCTCGGCGGGGGAGGTGACGGCCTCGGGGATGTAGCGGTAGACGAGCGTGGACAGCTGCGGCTGGACGACCACGTCGTAGCGGGGGTCGGCGGCGAGGAGTTCGAAGCCGGCCGCGGCCAGGTCGCAGACCTCGTCGAAGAGCTCGCCGACGCCGTCGGCGCCCATCACGCGCAGGGTCATCCACAGCTTGAGCGCGTCGAAGCGGCGGGTGGTCTGGAGCGACTTGTCGACCTGGTTCGGGATCTGCTCGGCGACCGTGGGGGTCCCCCCTGCTCGAGCGGAGCCGAGAGCTTGGGGGAGCGGGTTGAGGTAGTCCGCGTGGTACGTGGCGTGGCGCAGGGTGGCCCCGTCCCGGACCAGGAGGGCGGAGGAGCTCACCGGCTGGAAGAAGGACTTGTGGAAGTCGACGGTGACGGAGTCGGCCCGCTCGATGCCGTCCAGGAGGTGGCGGCGGGTGCGCGAGGCGAGCAGCCCGCAGCCGTAGGCGGCGTCGACGTGCATCCAGGCGCCGTACTCGTCGGCCAGGGCGGCGATCTCGTGCAGCGGGTCGATGGAGCCGAAGTCGGTGGTGCCGGCGGTGGCGACGATCGCCATCGGGGTCAGGCCCTCGGCGCGGCAGGCCTCCAACTCGGCGGCGAGGACGACGGACTGCATGCGCCTGGTCCGGTCGACCGGGATGGAGATGACGGCGTCGGGGCCGAGGCCGAGGAGACCGGCGGACTTCTGGACGCTGAAGTGGCTGCAGTCGGAGGTGAAGACGCGGAGCTTGGACAGGTCGCTCGTCTTCGCCTCCTCGCGGGCCAGGAGGAGGGCCTGGAGGTTGGACTGCGAACCCCCGCTGGTGAAGACGCCGTCGGCGGAGCCATCGGCGGACGGAGCGTTGGTGGCCTCGAATCCGATCCGGCCGTTCGTCCAGTCGATCAGCTTGCGCTCGATGAGGGTGCCGCCGGCGCTCTGGTCCCAGGTGTCCAGCGAGGAGTTGACCGCCGAGAGGACGGCCTCGCCGAGGACGGCGGGGATGACGACCGGGCAGTTGAGGTGGCCCAGGTAGCGCGGGTGGTGGAAGTAGACGGCGTCGCGGAGGTAGACGCTCTCCAGCTCGTCGAGGGCGGCGGAGGAGTCGCCGAGCGGCTTGTCGAGGTCGACGGCGGCGACGGTGGGGGCCAGCGCGGCGGGGGTGACACCGGTGAACGGGCGGCGCGTCGTGGCGAGTTTCCTCGCCACCCGCTCGACTCCTTCGGTGACGGAGCGCCGGTAGCTCTCCGCCGTGGCGTCGTTGAGCAGGTGCGAGCGCATGGGGATGGTCCTCCGGACAGGGAGCGGGGAGAGGGGCGATGCAGAAGTAAGGTTAGCCTAACCTAAGTTTGCGAGCAAAAGACCCCCCACCTAGGACAGGTGAGGGGTCGTCGGGCGTACGGAAGGGCTGTGCCGCTACGCGTCTTCCGACGTCTCCGCAGGTGCCTCGCGCAAGGCGTCCTCGGACAGGCCCTTGCGCCAGTAGCCGACGAACGTGACGCGCCGGCGGTCGAGTTCGCGGTCGCGTACGAAGTGACGGCGCAGCTCCTTCACCGAGCCGGACTCGCCCGCGATCCAGACGTACGGGGATGTGCCCGGCAGTTCGGCGGCGCGCACCGCGTCCACGGCGGACGGCGCCCCCTCCTCCCGTACGAGCCAGGTGACCGTGGCGTCGGCCTCGGTGGTCAGCTCGGTCCGGTCGCCGGAGTACGGGACTTCGACGTGGACCAGGGCGGGGATCCCGGCCGGCAGCCACTCCAGGATCGCCGAGGCGGCCGGCAGGGCCGTCTCGTCCGCCCAGATGACGACGGAGTCGGCGTCGGGCGGGAGTTGGAAGCGGACGCCGGTGTTCTCGGCGACCGCCGGGCCGAGCACGACGACCCGGTCACCGGGCTCGGCCTGCTGGGCCCAGCGGCAGGCGGGGCCGCCGTCCTCGTGGAGGGCGAAGTCGATGTCGACCTCGGCCGGGTCGTGGCGTTGCTCCCGGACGGTGTACGAGCGCATCACGGCCCGCTCGTCGTCCGGCATCGCGCGCCAGGCGCCCAGGATCGCGTACATGTCCGGGTCGTCCAGCGGCGGCAGGACCGGGGCCTCCTGGCCGGGGTGGGGCAGGAAGAGGGAGAGCGACTGGTCGCGCCCACCGGCGGCGAAGGCCTTCAGGTCGGTGCCGGTGAAGGTGATCCGGACCAGGGACGGGCCGAGCCGCCTCGTCCGGTCGACCTGGAGGGAGAAGAACTGGAACGGGGCGGTCTCGGCGTTCGTCATGGGTCAGGACACCTTCTTCGCGTTCTCCAGGGCCTTCGCCAGGTCCTCGAGGAGCGGGGCGCACTTGGCGTACGAGTAGATGGGCTCGGTCACGCGCGGGATGACCTGGCCGGCCTTGACGGCGGGCAGCGCGGCCCAGGTCGGCTTGGCCTTGAGCGCCTCGGGCTGGAGGGCCGAGGTGCGGTTGTCGAGCATGATGATGTCGGCCTGGTACTTGTCGACGTTCTCCCAGCTCAGGCCCTCGAACCAGCCGCCCTGGTCAAGCTTGGTGGGCGTGACGATGTTGACGCCCAGCTCCTTGAAGTAGACCGTGTCGGTCGGCCGGACCGGGGTGGAGACGTAGAACAGGTCGGGGGAGCCGGAGCCGATCAGGACCTTGATGTCCTTCTTGCCCTTGGCGGCCTGGCGGACGCGCTCGGCGGCGGCCTCGAAGCGGGCCTTGTCGTCCTGGATCTGCTTGGTCTTCACATCGGCGCCCAGGGAGGCGGCGAGGTCGGCGTGGCGCTGGAGGACGGCCGGCATCGACTTGTCGGCGGCCCACAGGGCGACGCTCGGCGCGATCTTGAGGATCTTGTCCTTCTGCTCGGCCGGGACGTACCAGAGGTCGTTCTTCTCCCACATGTCGGTGATGAGGAGCTCGGGCTGGAGCTTGAGGTACTCCTCGATCTTGAACTCGCCCCAGACGTTGCCGAGGACCTTGACCTTGGCGATGTCGAGGTCGCCGGCCTGGACGTCCGGCTTCTTCTCCTTGGTCTTCGGGTCCTCGACGTAGGTCGGACCGAAGACGCCCTTGACCTCGATGCCGAAGTCCTTGAGGGCGGCGGCCATTCCGGTGAAGGCGACGATGTTCTTCGGGGTGGACTTCGCCTCGACGGCCGTACCGCGGTCGTCGGTGAACTTCCACGGACCGGCCTTCTGCCCGGTGTCGGCGGCATCGCCGCCGCCCGCGCTCTTGGTGCCACAGGCGGCGAGCGCGGCGCCGAGCCCGAGGGCGCCGCCGGCGGTGAGCAGGCCACGACGGGTGAGGGAGGTGACTCGGGCGTTGCTGGGCATGGAGGTGTCGCTTTCGGTACGTGCCGGGTACGGCCGGGGCAAGTCGAAGGTAGGTTAGCCTAACCTCATGTGGATCAGGAGGGGTGGGGCTGAGGTCTGCGTCACATGCCACTGGAATATGCGGTTGGCGTATGCGGGCGCTTCTGAAGTCCGGTCGGACAGGGGCCGGTTACGTGACTCCTGCCGCAATTCACGGCGTTCGTGAGCGCGGCGGCGGAGGGCCACCTCGGCTGACGCCCTCGCGGGGGCGTTACCGTGCAGCGACCGACCGCCGGTGGGCGGCCGGGCCCCACGCCCCGCTGATCACCGTCCGGGGGAGATTCCCCCACCCCACCCCACCCCACCCCACCCCACCCCTTCCCGAACCCCCTGCCGGGAGCGGGTGGGTGGACGTAACTGCGTTGTACTCGCGGTAACCCTGCATGGGTTGTGGGTGTTTCCGGGCGAAACGGCCAAGGGGGCCGGGAGTTCGGGCAGTTATGTTCACTCGCGCAGGCCTGGGGCATGGGGCGCCTGTTTTCCCTGTACGGCGCGGCGGCGGTGAGCGCGGCCGGAGCGAGGGGCCGAGGGGGACGGAGGCTGCCGGCCTGCCCGAAGGCGATCTTGTTCCCCCGCGATTACGGGGGTCGCCCCATCCCGGTTCGAGGTCACCCCAAGCCCTCGGCAGGGTTTCGGGAAGGGGTGGTCACTCCCGCTACTGGAACCGTTCCACAGGCGTGCGCAGGCCGACTCGGCGTCGGTCAGCGGTGTCGTGCGGTGCGCGCTGTAGTAGAGAGAGACGCTCATGGCGGAAGCGTATGACGGGGGTGTGACAGCGGGCCGAGTGCCGGGCCGGCCCCCGCCCGGGACCGAGGCCGACCGAGCTCGGATCAGCCCTCCGGCCGCGAAGTCCACGGCTGGTACTCCAGCCGGACTTTGATGTCCTGCCTGGTCGGCCGCCGGGTGGTGGGGAGCGTACTGGGGTGGTGCCGAGTGCGGGGCGGGGCCGAGCACGGCGATCCATGCCGCGCAAGACCACCCGCCGCGCACGCGCCGATCCCCGCCCAGGCGCGAACTCGCGCCCCGCGTGGCCCCGCCCCCAGGGCCCGCCGCCCCGGGGACCGGCCCCGCCCCGCCCCCTCCGTCACGCCGCCGACAAGCCCAGTTCCCTTGCGATCAGCATGCGCTGGACCTCGCTCGTGCCCTCGCCGATCTCCAGGATCTTGGAGTCGCGCCACATGCGGGCCACCGGGTACTCGTTCATGAAGCCGTAGCCGCCGTGGATCTGGGTGGCCTCGCGGGCGTTGTCGACGGCGACCGTGGAGGAGTACAGCTTCGCCAGCGCCGCCTCCTTCTTGAACGGCTCGCCGAGGACCAGACGGGACGCCGCGTCGCGCCAGCCGATGCGGGCCATGTGCGCCCGCATCTCCATGTCCGCGATCTTGAACTGGATGGCCTGGTTGTCGCCGATCGGGCGGCCGAAGGCGTGACGTTCCTTCGCGTACTTCACGGACTCGTCCACACAGCCCTGCGCGAGCCCCGTCGCGAGCGCCGAGATCGCGATCCGGCCCTCGTCCAGGATCCGCAGGAACTGCGCGTACCCGCGGCCCTCCTCGCCCAGCAGGTTCGCGGCGGGCACGCGGACGTCGTCGAAGGACAGCTCGCGGGTGTCCGAGGCGTTCCAGCCGACCTTGGAGTACGGCGCGGCCACCGTGAAGCCGGGGGTGCCGGACGGGACGATGATCGACGAGATCAGGGGGCGGCCGTCCGCCTTGCGGCCGGTCACGGCCGTCACCGTGACCAGGCCCGTGATGTCCGTACCGGAGTTGGTGATGAAGCACTTCGAGCCGTTGATGACCCAGTCGTCGCCGTCGCGTACGGCCGTCGTGCGGGTCCCGCCCGCGTCCGAGCCCGCGCCGGGCTCCGTCAGGCCGAACGCGCCCAGGATCTCGCCGCTGCACATCCGCGGCAGCCACTCCTGCTTCTGCTCCTCGGTGCCGAAGCGGTAGACGGGCATCGCGCCGAGCGAGACCCCCGCCTCCAGGGTGATGGCGACGGAGGAGTCGACGCGGGCGAGCTCTTCGAGGGCGATGCCGAGGGCGAGGTAGTCGCCGCCCATGCCGCCGTACTCCTCGGGGAACGGCAGCCCGAACAGGCCCATGCGGCCCATCTCGCGGACGATCTCGTACGGGAACTCGTGGCGCTCGTAGTAGTCGCCGATCTTCGGGGCGACGACATCGTGCGCGAACTCCTCGACGGTGCGGCGGAGTTCCTCGTGCTCTTCGGAGAGCCGGTGGTCGAGGGACATGGTTACGTCACTCCTTGTGGGAGAGGGCGCGGACGGTACGGGACGGGCTCGGTCGGCCCAGTTGTTCGGCCATCCACGCGCTGGTGGCGGTGAGGGCGGCGAGGTCGACCCCGGTCTCGATGCCGAGGCCGTCGAGCATCCACACGAGGTCCTCGGTGGCGAGGTTGCCGGTGGCGCTCTTGGCGTAGGGGCAGCCGCCGAGGCCGCCGGCGGAGGCGTCGACGGTGGTGACGCCGTGCCGGAGGGCGGCGAGGGTGTTGGAGAGGGCCTGGCCGTAGGTGTCGTGGAAGTGGACGGCCAGGCGGGAGGTGGGTACGTCGGCCTCGTTCAGGGCCTGGAGGAGCTGCGTGACGTGGCCCGGGGTCGCGACGCCGATCGTGTCGCCGAGGCTCAGCTCGTCGCAGCCCATGTCGGCGAGGGCCTTGGTGACGCGGACGACCTGGGGGATGGGGACGGGCCCCTCCCAGGGGTCGCCGAAGCACATGGAGAGGTAGCCGCGGATGCGGAGGCCCTGCTCTATGGCGCGGGTGACGACGGGCTCGAACATGGCGAGCGCCTCGTCGACGGTCCGGTTGAGGTTGGCCTTCGCGAAGGACTCGGTGGCGGAGGCGAAGACGGCGACGTCGCGGGCGCCGAGGGCGAGGGCGCGGTCGAGACCGCGTTCGTTGGGGACGAGGACGGGGAGCCGTACGGGGAGGTCGCCGACCTGAGGGAACAGCTCCTCGGCGTCGGCGAGCTGGGGGACCCACTTGGGGTGGACGAAGCTGGTCGCCTCGACGGTGGAGAGCCCGGCGGCGGCGAGGCGACGGACGAACTCGGCCTTGGTGGCGGTCGGGACGACGGTCTTCTCGTTCTGGAGACCGTCGCGGGGGCCGACCTCGTGGATCCGGACGCTGCCCGGGAGGGTGGGGTCGGTCACGGTCATGGGCAGACCGGGCGCGGTCATGCTTCCTCCCTGGGGGCCACGACGGCGAGGATCTGGTCCATGGCGACGGTGGAGCCGGGCGTGACGTCCAGCTCGGTGACGGTGCCGGCGTGCGGGGCGGAGATGACGTGCTCCATCTTCATGGCCTCGACGACGAGGAGGCTCTGCCCGGCGACGACCTCGTCCCCGACGGCCACCTTGACGACGGTGACGGTTCCGGGCATGGGCGCGGCGAGCGTGTCGGCCCCGGAGTGCGCCGCCCCGGAGAGCGCGGCGGCGACGGGGTCGTGGTCCTGGACGTGCCAGGAGTCGCCGTCGCGGCCCAACCAGTTGCCGCTGCGGTGGAAGTGGTGGGTGATTCCGTCCACCGAGACGGTGACCGTCCCGGCCGTGACGCTCGCCCCCACCGGAGCCTGTGCTGTCACGGGTTCGAGTCCCGCTACTCGCAGCGGGCTGACGAGGGGAGCGGGGCTGCCGCCGAGACGCCACCCGCTCGGTACGGAGAAGGGGTCCGTCCAGCCGTCCCGGGACTCGGGAGCCAGTTCCGCGAGCCGCACGGCCGCCGCCGCCGCGTACACCTCGTCCGGGACGCCCTCCGGGACCAGGGTCTCCGCGTCCCGTTCCACCAGGCCCGTGTCCAGGTCGCCCGCGACCACCGACTCGTGGGCCAGTAGGCGGCGCAGGAAGCCCGCGTTCGTGGGGACGCCCAGGGTTACCGTGTTCGCCAGGGCCGCGCGGAGGCGGCGGAGGGCCGCCGGTCGGTCCGCCGCGTGGACGATCACCTTCGAGAGCATCGGGTCGTACAGGCTGCCGACCTCCGTGCCCTCGCTCAGGCCGGAGTCCGTGCGCACCCCGTCTCCCTGCGGCTCGTGCAGGGAGAGGACCGTGCCGCCCGACGGGAGGAAGCCGCGCGAGGGGTCCTCCGCGCAGATCCTTGCCTCGATCGACCAGCCGCTGAGGTGGATGTCCGACTGTGCGAACGCCAGCTCCTCGCCCGCCGCCACCCGCAGCTGCCACTCCACCAGGTCCACGCCCGTGATCAGCTCCGTCACCGGGTGTTCCACCTGGAGGCGGGTGTTCATCTCCATGAAGTAGTACGAGGACGGGTCGTCGCCCGGCACGATGAACTCGACCGTTCCCGCGCCCCGGTATCCGCACGACCTCGCCGCCTCCACCGCCGCCGCGCCCATCTGCTCCCGGAGTTCCGGGGTCAGGAGCACGCTCGGGGCCTCTTCGATGATCTTCTGGTGGCGCCGCTGCAACGAGCATTCACGCTCGCCCAGGTGCACCACGTTGCCGTGCGCGTCCGCCAGGACCTGGATCTCGATGTGGCGCGGGCGGTCGATCCAGCGCTCCACCAGGAGCGTGTCGTCGCCGAACGAGGAGCGAGCCTCCCGCCTTGCCGACGCGATCTCGTCCGTCAGCGTCGACAGGTCGCGTACCAGGCGCATGCCCTTCCCGCCGCCGCCCGCCGACGGCTTCAGCAGCACCGGCGCGCCCAGCTCCCGCGCCGCCGCCTCCAGTTCCGGGTCCGCCGCGCCCGGCACCACCGGGACGCCCGCGGCCTTCACGGTCTCCTTCGCCCGGATCTTGTCGCCCATCAGTGAAATGGCCGTTGCCGGGGGGCCGATGAACGTCAGGCCCGCCTCCTCGCAGGCCCGCGCGAAAGCCGCGTTCTCCGCCAGGAAGCCGTACCCCGGGTGCACCGCCTGCGCGCCCGTGCGCCGGGCCGCGTCCAGCAGCGCCGCCACCGACAGGTACGACTCCGAGGCCGGCGGCGGGCCGATCCGTACCGCGGTGTCCGCCTCCCGGACATGGCGGGCGTCCGCGTCCGCGTCGCTGTACACCGCCACCGACCGGACGCCCAGTGCGCGCAACGTGCGGATGACGCGGACCGCGATCTCGCCACGGTTCGCGACGAGCACTGTGTCGAACATCTTCTGAGGCATCTTCTGAGGTCCCCTCACATCCGGAAGACGCCGAACTGGGGGTCACCCAGCGGCGCGTTGGCGCAGGCCGTCAGGGCGAGGCCCACCACCTGGCGGGTCTCCATCGGGTCGATGACCCCGTCGTCCCAGAGCCGCGCCGTGGCGTAGTACGCGCTGCCCTGGGTCTCGTACTGCGCGCGGATCGGGGCCTTGAAGGCCTCCTCGTCCTCCGCGCTCCACTCGTCGCCGCGGGCGTCGTGCTGGTCCCGCTTGACCGTCGCGAGGACGGACGCCGCCTGCTCGCCGCCCATGACCGAGATTTTGGCGTTGGGCCACATCCACAGGAACCGCGGCGAGTACGCCCGGCCGCACATCGAGTAGTTGCCCGCGCCGTACGAGCCGCCGACGACCACGGTCAGCTTCGGCACGCGCGTGGTCGCCACCGCCGTGACCATCTTCGCGCCGTGCTTGGCGATGCCGCCCGCCTCGTAGTCCTTGCCGACCATGAAGCCCGAGATGTTCTGGAGGAAGAGGAGCGGGATCCCGCGCTGGTCGCACAGCTCGATGAAGTGCGCGCCCTTCTGCGCCGACTCCGAGAACAGGATGCCGTTGTTGGCGACGATCCCCACCGGGTGCCCGTGGATCCGGGCGAAGCCGGTGATCAGCGTCTGCCCGTACTCCGCCTTGAACTCCTGGAAGCGCGACGCGTCCACGATCCGCGCGATCACCTCCCGTACGTCGTACGGGGTACGGGAGTCCACCGGCACCGCGCCGTACAGCCCCGCCGGGTCCACCTTCGGCTCCTCGGCCGGCTCGACCGACCAGGGGAGCGGCCCCCGGGAGGGGAGCGTCGCGACGATGTTCCGGACGATGCGGAGCGCGTGCGCGTCGTCCTCCGCCAGGTGGTCGGTGACGCCCGACGTACGGGAGTGGACCTCGCCGCCGCCCAGCTCCTCCGCCGTGACGACCTCGCCGGTCGCCGCCTTCACCAGCGGCGGTCCGCCGAGGAAGATCGTGCCCTGGTTCCGTACGATCACGGCCTCGTCGCTCATCGCCGGGACGTACGCGCCGCCGGCCGTGCACGAGCCGAGGACCGCCGCGATCTGCGGGATGCCGGCGCCCGACATCCGGGCCTGGTTGTAGAAGATCCGGCCGAAGTGCTCGCGGTCCGGGAAGACCTCGTCCTGCATCGGCAGGAACGCGCCGCCCGAGTCCACCAGGTAGAGGCAGGGGAGACGATTCTCCAGCGCCACCTCCTGGGCCCGGAGGTGCTTCTTGACCGTCATCGGGTAGTACGTGCCGCCCTTGACGGTCGCGTCGTTCGCGACGATCACGCACTCCCGGCCGGAGACGCGGCCGATGCCCGCGATCACGCCGGCGGCCGGCGCCGCGTCCCCGTACATCCCGTTCGCCGCGAGGGGTGCCAGCTCCAGGAAGGGCGAACCCGGGTCGAGGAGGGTGTCCACCCGGTCCCGTGGCAGCAGCTTGCCGCGCGCGGTGTGCCGGGCGCGGGCCTTCTCGCCGCCGCCGAGCGCGACCGCCGCGAGCTTGGCGCGGAGCGTGGTGGCCAGCTCCTCGTGCGCCGCCTCGTTGGCCTGCCAGGCCGCGGACGCGGGGTCCGCCGCGCTCGTCAGCACAGGTGCCTGCTGCATCCCTCGAGCTCCCTTGCTCGGTTAATGAGCGTTAACGTATGTCCTTCAGGTTAACGACCGCTAACCCTGTTGTCTAGAATCGTCTTCATGACCACCACCGCCAGGACCGACGCCCCCACGCGACGCGAGCAGATCCTCAAAGAGGCCGCTCGCCTCTTCGCCGAGCGCGGCTTCCACGGCGTGGGAGTCGACGAGATAGGAGCGGCGGTCGGGATCAGCGGTCCCGGCCTCTACCGGCACTTCCCCGGCAAGGACGCGATGCTCGCGGAGCTGCTCGTCGGGATCAGTGAGCGGCTCCTCGACGGGGGGCGGCTGCGCGTCGGCGACGCGGCGGGTGACCCGCGGGAACTGCTCCGCGCGCTCATCGACGGGCACATCGACTTCGCGCTCGACGACCGGCCGCTGATCACCCTCCACGACCGGGAGCTCGACCGGCTCAAGGACGAGGACCGCAAGCGGGTGCGGCAGTTGCAGCGGCAGTACGTGGAGTTGTGGGTGGCGGTGGTACGGGAGCTGTATCCCGGGGCGTCCGAGGGGGAGGCGCGGGCGGCCGTTCACGCCGTCTTCGGGCTGCTGAACTCGACGCCGCACCTCGCCGCGCTGGGGCGCGAGTCGATGGAGGAGCTGCTGCGCCGGCTCGCCCACGGGGCGTTCGGGGCGCTGGGCGGACAGCCGGGCGATCAGATCCCCGGGTGACCGGCCGGCCGGATCCCGGCGGGTTCACGTCTGACACGACGAGTCCATGACACGCGGGGATTCGGGGGAGTCGCCCGACCGGGCGGCGGTACTGCGGGAGATCGGCGCCGCCCTGGTGGAGGCGGTGCCCGAGGGCTGGCGCCGCGTCCGGTTCGAGTTCTTCGGCACGGTCCAGGTCGACTCGGCCCTCCTGGAGTCGGTGTCGGACGACGGGTCGGCCAGCCGGCACTCCGTGCCGAGGGTGGCCATGCGGGAGTTCGACCGGTTGCGTTCCACGATGTACCGGCCGGGCGCGGGCACCTGGTTCACCGCCCGCTACGTCATCGAACGCTCGGGGGAGTCCACGATCGACTTCGATCACGACAACGAACCGGGTTTCGTCCCGCAGTTGACCGCGGGCGCCTACCTGGTCGACTTCGAGCGCTTTCCCCGCGACGAGGAGAACACCCCCGAGTGGCTGCGGGACAGGCTCCGCGAGGCCCGGGCCGCCCGGGCGCGGGCGTGAGGCGCGACTCGACCGGGAGTGCGAGGGAATCGGCTGGGACTCCGGCCCGGCGGCCCGGCAGAATGAGCACCATGCCGATACTCAGTCGCCCCGCCCTTGTCGAGCACCTCGTACGGACCCGGATCGCGGGAGACGTCGCCACGCCGCGTGACAACAACCTCTCCCACTACCGCAAGCTCGCCAACGGCGACCGGCACTACTGGCTCGGGCTCGAGCTCGGGGACCGGTGGACCGACGAGCAGGACGTGCTCGCCGTGATGGCCGAGCGGTGCGGGGTGAACGACGACCCCGCCCACCGCGCCGGGCAGGACACCATCGACCCCGAGCTGACCGTCGACGCGATCGACCGGGCCGCCGCCCGCCTGCGCAAGGCCGCCGCGGGGAAGGAGCGGGTGCTCTTCGCGACCGGGCACCCGGGTGCGCTGATCGACGCCCACAGCCGGGTCGCCGCCGGGCTGCGGGCCAAGGGCTGCGACATCGTACGGATCCCCGGCGGGCTCACCGCCGACGAGGGGTACGTCGTGCAGTTCGCGGACGTCGCCGTCTTCGAGCGGGGCGCGACCCTCTGGCACACCCATTCCCCCGAGCCCATGAACGCGATCCTGGACGGCCTGGAGGCCCTGGGCGAGCCGCTGCCCGACCTCGTCGTCGCCGACCACGGCTGGGCCGGCCGGGCAGGTCAGCGCGGGATCGACTCCGTCGGTTACGCCGACTGCAACGACCCCGCCCTCTTCATCGGCGAGGCCGAGGGCACCATGCAGGTCACGATCCCGCTGGACGACCACGTCATCGACCCCCGCTCCTACGAGCCGCTCACCGACTACCTGCTGGACGCGTCCGGCCTGCTCTGACGCCGCGCCGGACCGCGGGTGCGCCGTGAAGGGGCGGACCGGTCGTCCGTCCACACGGTCGAACCATCGCTCGGTCGGGGGACTTTCCGCGACTTCCGGTGCGTCATATAGTGGGGGGTATATATGTTCGGCTGTATGGAAGATCCCTACACTGTCGAGATCGAGCCGGAGGTCCGCCTGTGGCTGGCAAACCTGCCGGTGCGCGACTACCTCAACGTCGAGGACATCGTCGACCGTCTCGTGCATTTTCCGACCACTCTCGGGGAGCCGTACGCACGCCACCTGGGAGGTCCCGTCCGTGAGTTGCGCTTCAGCCTTGGGCATGACCGTGATGCCGTACGGATTCCGTATTGGCTCGGCCCGGGACGGAGGATCATCCTGCTGACGGTTTTCCGCAAGAGCAGGCAACGCGAGGCGGCGGAAGTGGACCGCGCGCTCCGGACCCAGGCGGTCTGCGCGGCCGAGCACGGGCCCGCCCATGAGGAATTCGCTCGCAACATCGAGGAGGAGCGGCACTGATGACAGGCCACATGCGATGGAAGCTCGCCCGTGACAAGCAGGTTGCCGAGGGGATCAGTGAAGGTCCCGAGGTGGCGAGGATGCGCGAGGAGATCCGGCTGGCTCACGACCTCGGGCAGGCTGTCTACGACCGGCGGACCGAGCTCGGACTTTCCCAGACCGAGCTGGCCAAGCTGGCCGGTATGACCCAGCCGCAGATTTCCAAGCTGGAGCTGGGCGGGACCATGCCGACGCTGCCCCTGCTGGCCCGGCTGGCGCGGGCGATGGACGCGGCCCTCGAACTGGAGCTGGTCGGGGACACCTCGCGCGTCGCCTTCACCGCGCGTACCAGCGCGGCCTGATCCGCGTCAGTCGCGGCGCGGAACGCGAACGACACCCTCCTGGATGACGGAGATCGCCAGCCGGCCGTCCTGCGTGTAGATCCGGGCCTGGCCCAGGCCACGGCCGCCCGAGGCGGACGGCGACTCCTGGTCGTACAGCAGCCATTCGTCGGCCCGGAACGGCCGGTGGAACCACATCGCGTGGTCCAGCGAGGCCCCGACGACGTCCCCGACCGCCCAGCCACCCCGCCCGTGGGCGAGCAGCACCGAGTCGAGCAGCGTCATGTCGGAGACGTACGTCGCCAGGCAGACGTGGAGCAGAGGATCGTCGGCCAGCTTGCCGTTCGTACGGAACCAGACCTGCGAGCGCGGCTCGCGCGGCTCACCGACCGAGCCCCAGGGCGGGGTGTCGACGTACCGCAGGTCCACCGCCGCCCGCGCCTCCACCAGCCGTGCGGCGACATCCGCCGGGAGGTGGCGGGGCAGCATCTCGGCGGCCGTCGGCAGCGTCTCCGGGTCCGGCGAGGCGGGCATGTCGTACTGGTGCTCAAGCCCCTCCTCGTACGTCTGGAAGGACGCGGAGAGGTGGAAGATCGGCTGCCCGTGCTGGACGGCGACGACCCGCCGGGTGGTGAAGGACCGGCCGTCGCGGATCCGGTCGACCGTGTACACGATCGGCGCGCCCGGGTCCCCGGCGCGCAGGAAGTACGCGTGCAGGGAGTGCGCGAGGCGGTCCTCGGGGACGGTCCGGCCCGCCGCGACCAGCGCCTGGGCGGCCACCTGGCCGCCGAAGACGCGGGGGACGACGGCGGACCGGGACTGTCCCCGGAAGAAGTCCTGCTCGATCTGCTCCAGGTCGAGCAGATCGAGCAGGGCGTCCAGAGCCTGGGTCACGTGGACTACAGGCCCATCGACTTCGCGATGATCGACTTCATGATCTCGCTGGTGCCGCCGTAGATGCGGTTGACGCGGTTGTCCGCGTACAGGCGGGCGATCGGGTACTCGTTCATGTAGCCGTAGCCGCCGTGCAGCTGGAGGCAGCGGTCGATGACGCGGTGCGCGACCTCGGTGCAGAAGAGCTTGGCGCTCGCGGCCTCGGCCGGGGTCAGCTCGCCGGCGTCCAGGGCCTCCAGGGCGCGGTCGGCGACGGCCTCGGCCGCGTCCACCTCGGCCTGGCAGGCGGCCAGTTCGAACTTGGTGTTCTGGAAGGAGGCGACCGGCTTGCCGAAGACCGTGCGGTCCGTGACGTACTGCTGGGCGAACCGGACGGCGGCCTTGGCCTGCGCGTAGGCGCCGAAGGCGATGCCCCAGCGCTCGGACGCCAGGTTGTGGCCGAGGTAGGAGAAGCCCTTGCCCTCCTCGCCGAGGAGGTCCTCGACGGGCACCTTGACGTCGACGAACGCCAGCTCGGCGGTGTCGGAGGTGCGCAGGCCGAGCTTGTCCAGCTTGCGGCCGATGGAGTAGCCCTCGGACTTGGTGTCCACGGCGAAGAGGGAGATGCCGAAGCGGCGGTCCTCGGCCGTCGGGGCGGACGTACGGGCGCAGACGATCACGCGGTCGGCGTGGACGCCACCGGTGATGAAGGTCTTGGCGCCGTTGAGGACGTAGTGCGTGCCGTCCTCGGAGAGCTTGGCCGTGGTCTTCATGCCCGCGACGTCGGAGCCGGTGCCCGGCTCGGTCATCGCAAGCGCCCACATCTCCTCGCCGGTGACGAACTTCGGCAGGTAGCGCTTCTTCTGCTCGTCGGTGGAGAGCATCTTGATGTAGGGGAGCGCCAGCAGCACGTGCACGCCGGAGCCGCCGAACTGCACGCCCGCGCGCGAGGTCTCCTCGTAGAGGACGGCCTCGAACTTGTGGGTGTCCAGGCCCGCGCCGCCGAACTCCTCGGGGACGTTGATGCCGAAGATGCCCAGCTCGCCGAGCTTGTCGTAGAACTCGCGCGGCGCCTGGCCCGCGGCGAACCACTCGTCGTAGACGGGGACGACCTCGGCCTCGATGAAGGCGCGGATGGTCTCCCGGAACGCCTCGTGGTCCTCGTTGAATACGGTACGGCGCACGAGCCGCCTCCTTCGGAGTCCTGGACATAAGTCTAAGCGCTTGCTCAGTCAAGTTACCCACCGGTTCTTGTCGCTGTCCAGGGCTGAGCGGCCAGGGTTGCCCACATCACTTTCGGCCGTCGGACCGGTCGCCGCCGGACAGGTCAGGGAGAAGGGATCCAGCGGCGGCCGAGGGTGTCGTACTCGAACACGGGTCCCTCGATCGCGCTCGTACGGAACGGGCGGCCGCCGTCGTCGATCCGGACCGTGCCCGAGCGGCCCGCGCCGCTCCACTCCAGCTCCAGATACCAACGGCAGTCGCAGCCCGCCGTACGGGCGTTGACGAGCAGCTCCTCCGGGGCGGTGGAGGTGATGGCGTACGGGAGGGAGACGGCGGGGATCGGTGCGCCCTCCTCGCCCACGAGGGCGTCGAAGCCGGCCACGGACCGGGCGACGGGGCGGGGCTTGTCCAGGTTCACGTCGAAGTGGCGGGGGCTGACGGCGCCGCCGCAGCCGTTGTCCATCCGGTACGCGTTCCAGGCGGGCGGCTCCGCACGGCCGGTGACCCGTACGTGCAGCGCCTGGAGCACGACCGCCTCCGTCGCGGACCTGCCCTGGAGGGAGACGCGCACGAGGGTGTCCCCGCCGTGCACGGCCCCCTGCGCGCCCGCCCACGGCGCCGCGTCCTGGGCCGCCGGGGGCGGGGGGACACGGTCGGGGCCCCGGTCGACGAGGTAGGTGTGGCCGCAGCCCTGCTTCCAGACCTGGGACGCGACGGTCCAGGTAAAGGGGGGAGCGGGGGTGGTGGTGGGCTTCGCGGCCAGGGTTACGGGAGCGGTGGGGGTGTTGGGGACGGCGGAGGTGTGGGGAACGGTGGGGGTCGTGGGCGTTGACGGGCCGAGGGTGAGGAGGGCCAGTGCGGCAGCCGCGACGGCGACGGCGGCGGGGCCCGCTCGGCGCAGCCGCGGGCGGCGGGCGGGAGTCTCGGCCGGCGGGGCGGGCTCCGGTTCCGGCCCCGGTGCCGGTTCCGGCCCCGGTTCCGTTTTCGGCTCCGGTGCGGGCGGAGGCGTGGGTGTCGGCGGGCGCCGGATCCGGTCCGCGCCGGTCCACAGCCGGTGGAGCGCGCGCCGCTCCTCCTCGGTCGCCCCGCAGAGCCGCGCCAACCGGTCGATCACGGTGAACCGTTCCGGCACGGTCTCACCGGAGCAGTACCGGAAGAGCGTGGAGGTGCTCACGTTGAGCCGTCGCGCGAGAGCGCCGTAGCTGCGCCCCGAGCGCTCCTTCAGCGTGCGCACCTGCCGGGCGAACTCCTCGACCGCCGGGTCCTTCGTACGTCCCATCCGCGTTCCACCCCCTTGTACGTACTCCCACGTCAGCGGGGGTGGAACGGTTCCGGCACGGCCGGGCCGCGCGCCACCGTTGCGTCCGCCGTTCCTCCGCCCGGATGCTGACGGTGTCTTCACGACCCGCACGTCACAGGGGGATGCCCGCCATGGTCACGTTCCGCTCCGCTCTCGCCGTCTCCGGTGCCGCTCTCGGCCTGGTGGCGCTGGCCGCCGTACCGTCCGCCACCGCCGCGCCCTCGGCGCCGGCGCCCTACGCCTCGTCGGCGGCGGCCGACGCCGCCGCCGCGCTTCGGCCGGCCTTCCTGTCGGCCGGTCAGATGCCGCCGTCCAGCACGCCGTGGACGGCCGACCCGGTCGCCAAGGGGTTGCCGGAGACCGGTGTGTTCTGTGCCCCGGGCGTGCTCCCCGAGCACGGCACCCGCCACCGCGTGTTCCGTACCGAGCTGGACACCGGCGGCGTCCAGGTCACCACGGTCGCGGCGACCGAGGCCAAGGCGGCCGCGCTCGTCGACGCGCTGCGGCAGGGGTTCCTCGGCTGCGGGGAGCGCATCGAGCGCGAGAACCCCGGGGTGGAGGCGGGCAGCCTGTACCACGGGAAGGTCGAGGTGGAGGAGGGCGCGTACGTCTACAGCCTGGACACCCGGCACCTCGAGATCGGCTCCACGGACATCTTCCTGTTCTCCGTGGGCCGGGACGGACGGACCGTCACCTACGTGCAGTGGGGGCAGCTGGGCGACCTGGAGGACGCCCCGCTGACCGACTTCAGGACCACCACGCGCACCGCGGTGAACAAGCTCCTGCCCTGACCCGGAGGGCTCGGACGGTCACACCCGGCCGAGGGCGAACCACAGCTCCATCCGTACGTCGGCGTCGTCCAGGTCCATGTCGAGGAGCGTGGCGCAGCGGCCGATCCGCTGGCGGACGGTGTTGCGGTGGATGTCGAGGGCGACGGCCGTGCGGTCCCAACTGCCGTGCAGCGAGAGCCAGGTGCGCAGCGTCTCGGTCAGCGGTTCGTTGAGGGGGGCGAGCAGGGTCCGGGCGTACGCGGTGGCCTCCGCCGCGTCCAGGAGCGCGCCGAACCCGGCGGGCCGGTGGCGTACGAGGTCCGTGCGGCTCGCCTCGGCCCTGCGGAGCGCCCGCGCGGCCTGGGCGTCGGCGACGGCGAGGTCGCGGGCCTCGACGGGGGAGCTGACGCCGAGGGTCCAGCCGGGCTGGGCGGTCACGGGTGAGGAGGCGGGCAGCAGGAGCCGGACGGCCACGGGGGTGCCGTCCGGCCGGGTCCTGCCCGCCTCCCCGTCGGTGCCCGAGCCCGAGCCCGAGCCCGAGCCCGAGCCCGAGCCCGCGCCCCCGCCCCCGCCCCCGACCCCGCCCGCGTCCAGCAGGGGAGTCCCCAGCGCCGCCGCCAGGCTCGGGGCCGCGAACGGGGTGCCGTCGCCGCCACGGGCGTGGACGACCGTCCAGGGGCCCGCGCCGAGGGCCCGGGAAGCCTCCTTCGCCCCGGCGCCGAGGAGGAGCCGGACCAGGGCCGTGTCCCGGGCCGAGACGTCCGCGCCCCGGTGCGGGGCGGTCAGCAGCGAGAGCAGGACGACCGCGACGCCCGCGATCGTGTGGTCCCCCGGCTCCCGGCTCTCCGTCGCGACCCCGAGGGTCAGCCCCTCCCCGCCGCCCAGCGCGTACGCGGCCAGCCGCAGCCCGGCGCCCTCGCCGCTCGCGGAGGCCGGGCCGCCGGGCCGGGGGCCGACCACCCCCGCCAGTTCCCTGAGCGCCGTGGCCACCGCGTCCGGCAGCTCCCGGCCCGCCGCCGCGTACGGCGTGCCGTCCGTCGCGTAGAGCACGGCGTGCCCGCCGAGCCGGGACGCGAGCGCGCCGAGGACCGCCGGGACCGGCGCCGGCCGGGCGGCGGCCGTCGCCAGCGACTGCTGGGCCTCGGTCACCCGCCGCAGCTCCCGGTGGCGGGCCTCCGCCATCAGCCGCCAGACCGCCCGGGCCACCGCCGTGAACGGTGTGTGTGGCGGTACCTCGACCAGCGGCAGCCCGTGCCGCTCGCACGCGGCGACGAGCGCCGCGGGCACCGTGTCGTACACCGGTGCGACGCCGAACCCGAGCGCCGCCGCACCCGCCGCCACCACCCGCTCGACGTAGTGCGCCGGGTGGGTGAGCTGTACGCCCGCCGTCATCAGCAGCTCGCCGCCGAGCAGATACGGGTACGGGTCGGCCATCTCGGAGGTGTGCACCCAGTGGATGGCGGCGTCGGCCGGGCCCGCCAGGAGCCGCAGCCCGAGGTCCTGGCGGCTGAGCAGTGCGGCCAGCGAGACGGGAGGGGCCGGTGGTGTCGACGTGGGTTCCTGGGCGGGCATCGCTGTGGACCTTTCGTACATCGCACCGGGTGAACTGTGGATGAAACTTACGCTTCAGGGACGCTTTCCGGCCACCTAACCTCGTGCCATCCAGCGGCCGCGGGTACGGGCGGATGTCCTCGCGAACAGTCACTGGAGTCACTCCACCGCACGACACGCCACCGAACGAACGAGGGAGGGCCCCATGGCCGTCGACTACACAGTGATCGTCCTGTATTTGGCCGGCATGCTCGCGATGGGCTGGTGGGGCATGCGCCGCGCCAAGTCCAAGAGCGAGTTCCTGGTGGCGGGCCGCCGGCTCGGCCCCTGGATGTACTCCGGGACCATGGCCGCCATCGTCCTCGGCGGCGCTTCGACGATCGGTGGTGTGGGCCTCGGCTACAAGTACGGCCTCTCGGGTGCCTGGATGGTCTTCGCCATCGGCCTCGGCCTGCTGGCCCTCTCCGTCTTCTTCTCCGCGCGGATCGCGCGCCTGAAGGTCTACACGGTCTCCGAGATGCTCGACCTCCGCTACGGCGGCAAGGCCGGCGTCATCTCGGGCGTGGTCATGTGGGCGTACACGCTGATGCTCGCGGTCACCTCGACCATCGCGTACGCCACGATCTTCGACGTCCTCTTCGACCTGCCGCGCACGGTCGCGATCGTCCTCGGCGGCGCCATCGTCGTGGCGTACTCGACGCTCGGCGGCATGTGGTCCATCACCCTCACCGACATGGTGCAGTTCGTGGTGAAGACCATCGGCGTGCTGATCCTGCTGCTCCCGATCGCCGTGATCAAGGCGGGCGGCTTCGCCGAGATGAAGGCCCAGCTGCCCACCGAGTACTTCGCGCCGCTCGGCATCGGCGGCGAGACGATCTTCACGTACGTGCTGATCTACACCTTCGGCATGCTCATCGGTCAGGACATCTGGCAGCGCGTCTTCACCGCCCGGACCGACAAGGTCGCCCAGTGGGGCGGCACGGTCGCCGGTACGTACTGTCTCGTCTACGCCCTGGCCGGCGCCGTCATCGGCACGGCGGCGAAGGTGCTCTACCCGAAGCTGCCCAGCGCCGACGACGCCTTCGCGACCATCGTCAAGGACGAGCTGCCGATGGGTGTGCGGGGTCTGGTCCTCGCCGCCGCGCTCGCCGCCGTCATGTCCACCTCCTCGGGCGCGCTGATCGCCTGCGCCACCGTCGCCAACAACGACATCTGGGCGAAGCTGCGCGGGGTGACGTCCAAGAGCGGCGGCGAGGAGCACGACGAGGTGAAGGGGAACCGTCTCTTCATCCTCCTCATGGGCATCGCCACCATCCTCATCGCCATCGCCCTGAACGACGTCGTGCAGGCGCTGACCGTCGCGTACAACCTGCTGGTCGGCGGGCTGCTCGTGCCGATCCTCGGCGGTCTGCTGTGGCGCCGGGGCACGGTGCAGGGCGCCCTGGCCGCGGTCACGGTCGGCGGCCTCTCCGTCATTGGCCTGATGTGGGCTTACGGAATCCTGGCAAATGAGCCTGTTTACTATGGTTTGTTGGCATCGCTCGCCGCATATGTGATCGTTTCCCTGGCGACCCGCCCGACGGACGCCGCCGTGCTCGCGAACTGGCGAGCCCGGCTGGCGGGCCAGGACACCCCCGAAGCCGACGTGACGCCGGAGACCGTGCCGGCCGCCGCGACCGGCTGACGGCACCGCAGACTCCCGGTCGGGGCCCGAGAAGACCCTCGGGCCCCGACCGGACACAACCGACCCACCCCAGGAGGACCCGACCATGAGCAGCAGCGACCAGAACGCCTTCCGCGGCCCGACCGACTCGTCCCGCATCCCGCGGTACGCCGGTCCCGCGACGTTCGCCCGGCTGCCGCGACTCGACGAGGTCGGCACCACCGACGTCGCCGTGGTCGGCATCCCCTTCGACAGCGGTGTCTCCTACCGCCCCGGCGCCCGCTTCGGCGGCAACGCCATCCGCGAGGCCTCCCGCCTGCTGCGCCCGTACAACCCGGCGCAGGACGCCTCGCCGTTCGCCCTGGCCCAGGTCGCCGACGCCGGTGACATCGCGGCCAACCCGTTCAACATCAACGAGGCCGTCGAGACGATCGAGGCCGCGGCCGACGACCTGCTCGCGACCGGCGCCCGCATGATGACCCTCGGCGGTGACCACACCGTCGCGCTGCCGCTGCTGCGCTCGGTCGCCAAGAAGCACGGCCCGGTCGCGCTGCTCCACTTCGACGCGCACCTCGACACCTGGGACACGTACTTCGGCGCCGAGTACACCCACGGCACGCCGTTCCGCCGCGCCGTCGAGGAGGGCATCCTCGACACCTCCGCCCTCTCGCACGTCGGCACGCGCGGCCCGCTGTACGGCAAGCAGGACCTGACCGACGACGAGAAGATGGGCTTCGGCATCGTCACCTCGGCGGACATCTACCGCCGCGGCGCCGACGAGGTCGCCGACCAGCTGCGCCAGCGCATCGGCGACCGCCCGCTGTACATCTCCATCGACATCGACTGCCTCGACCCGGCCCACGCCCCCGGCACCGGCACCCCGGAGGCGGGCGGCATGACCTCCCGCGAGCTCCTGGAGATCCTGCGCGGCCTGTCCTCCTGCAACCTGGTCTCGGCGGACGTGGTCGAGGTCGCCCCGGCCTACGACCACGCGGAGATCACGGCGGTGGCGGCCTCCCACACGGCGTACGAACTGACCACGATCATGAGCCGCCAGATCGCGGCGAGCCGCGCGAAGTAACCCCCCTTGGTGGTTCGTGGGCATGCGTTCCTCCCCCAGACTCCGTCCGGGGGTACCCCCAGGCGGAACGGGTGGGCACGAACCACCCACCGGGCCGCACCCGACCACCGAGCCACGCCCAGAGGGACCTCATGACCCACGACCACGACCTCGTACTCCGGCCCACCGCCGCGCAGACGGAGGCCGCCCTGAACCCGCCCGCCGGGCGGAACGGCGGTGACCTCGTCGTAGAGACCCTCGCCGGTCTCGGCGCGACCACCGTCTTCGGGCTCCCCGGCCAGCACGCGCTCGGCATGTTCGACGCGCTGCGCCGCTCCTCCCTCTCGTACGTCGGACTGCGCGTCGAGAACAACGCGGGCTTCGCGGCCGACGCGTACGGCCGGATGACCGGCGAGGCGGCCCCCCTGCTGCTCTCCACCGGCCCCGGCGCGCTCATGTCGCTCGCCGCGCTCCAGGAGGCGGCGGCCGCCTCCGCGCCCGTCCTCGCGATCGGCAGCCAGGTCCCGGTGGCCGGGCTCGGCGGCGGGCGGCACGGGTACCTGCACGAGCTGCGCGACCAGCAGGCGTCGTTCCGGGACATCGTGAAGTCCGTGCACACGGTCCGTACGCAGTCCCAGATCCCGTCCGCCATCGCGGCGGCCTGGGAGTCGGCGCTGACCGCCCCGCACGGGCCGGTCTGGGTGGAGATCCCGCAGGACGTGCTGCTCGCGGAGACGACCCTGCCGGTCGTCACGGCGATGGACGCGACGCCCGAGGAGGTCGTCCCGCGCCCCGAGCTGACGGCCGTGGCGGCCCACCTCCTGGCGAACGCCGAGCGTCCGGCGATCATCGCCGGTGGCGGAGTCGTACGTTCCGACGCCACCGGCAAGCTGCGCGCGCTCGCCGAGCGGATCGACGCGCCCGTGGTCACCACCTTCGGCGGCAAGGGCGCCTTCCCGTGGGAGCACCCGCTGTCGCTCCAGTCCTGGCTGGAGGACCGGCACACCACGGACTTCCTGGAGGACGCGGACGTCCTGCTGGTCGTCGGCTCCGGGCTCGGCGAGCTGTCCTCGAACTACCACACGTTCGCGCCGCGCGGCCGGGTGATCCAGATCGAGGCGGACGCGGGCAAGCTGGAGTCCAACCACCCGGCGCTCGGCATCCACGCGGACGCCCGCCTCGCGCTCCAGGCGCTCCTGGAGACGGTTCCGGAGCGCCGCGACGAGAGCGCACCGGACCGCGTCAAGGCCGTCCTGACGAAGGTCAGGGACCGGATCGCGGCCCAGGACCTCGGCCTGGAGCAGCGGATCGTGGCGTCGGTGCGGGAGGCGCTGCCGGACGACTCGCCGAGCTTCTGGGACATGACGATCCTGGCGTACTGGGCCTGGTCGGCGTTCGACGCCCGCCACCCGAACACCATGCACTCGGCCCAGGGCGCCGGCGGCCTCGGCTACGGCTTCCCCGCCGCCCTCGGCGCGGCCGCGGCCGACCCGAGCCGGCCGGTGCTCGCGGTGTCGGGCGACGGTGGCGCGATGTACTCGATCGCGGAGCTGGCGACGGCCAAGCAGTACGGCTCGAACGTCACGTGGCTGATCGTCGACGACGGCGGCTACGGCATCCTGCGCGAGTACATGACGGACGCCTTCGGCGAGGCGACGGCGACGGAGCTGGCCCGCCCGGACTTCGTGGCCCTGGCCGAGTCCTTCGGCGTCCCGGCCCTCACCACGACCCCGGAGTCCCTGACGGCCGACCTCGCGAAGTCGCTGGCGACCCCGGGCCCGTCGGTCGTGGTCCTCCCGGCCCTGCTCCGCATGTTCGAGCCGACGCACCTCTGAGCGGGGCACCCGGCGGGCCACCGGCCCACCGGGCCTCCTCAGGCGGCGCCGGTCACCACGCCTCGATGACCGGCGCGTCGGGTTCGTGCTGCCGCCAGGCCTCGTCGAGGCGCCCGAGCCGGTCCGCGGCGGCGATGCCGCACAGGGACGCGACCTTGCCGTCGCTGACTTCGAACGCCACGGCGCCCGCGACCCGGCCGTCGACCACGGCGAGGACGGCCGGGGAGCCGTTGACCAGCGCGATATGCATCGCGGGCGAGCCGCCGGCAAGCCGCCGCTTCGCCTCCGTGGGCTTGAAGCCGGCCCGTACGAGGGAGGCGACCCGTTCGCGCGTCGTGTACCGCAGCAGCCGCTTGGCCAGTCCGGCGCCGTCCGAGACCATCGTCACGTCCTCGGTGAGCAGCGCCACCAGCCGGTCGGTGCGCCCGGACGTGGCGGCGGCGAGGAACTCCTCGACGACCCGGCGCGCGGACACGGGGTCGGCCTCGGCGCCGCGGCGGCGCTCGGCGGCGACCCGGGTCCTGGCCCGGTGGGCGTGCTGCTGGCTGGCGGACTCGGTGATGTCGAGGATCCCGGCGATCTCGGCGTGGCTGTACGAGAAGGCCTCACGCAGCACGTAGACGGCCCGCTCGACCGGCGCGAGGCGCTCCATGAGGGTCAGTACGGCCAGGGACACCGATTCGCGCTGCTCGAAGGTGTCGGCAGGGCCGAGCATCGGGTCGCCCTGGAGGAGCGGTTCGGGCAGCCAGGCACCGGCCGTCCGCTCGTGGCGGGCCTGCGCCGAGCGCAGCCGGTCGAGGCAGAGGTTGGTGGCGACCTTGGTCAGCCAGGCCTCCGGCACCTCGACGTGCTCGCGGTCCGCGGCCTGCCAGCGCAGGAACGTGTCCTGCACGGCGTCCTCGGCGTCGGCGGCCGAGCCGAGCAGACGGTACGCCAGCGAGGCCAGCCGGCCCCGGCTGGCCTCGAAGCGGTCGACGGCTACGGTGTCCATGGGGCACAGCCTAGGCGGCGGCCCTCACGCTCACACCGGCCTGGTCGGGCGCGGTGGCCATGCGGCGCTTGCGCTTCGGCATGCCGAAGGTCGGGTGGTCGATGCCCCACGCGGCCCCCTTGAGCACGCCGGACTTGAGCCGCGCGGCGGTCCGGCCGCCCAGGAACCAGGGCTTCGACCGGGCGTCCCCGTCCACCACCTGGAAGATCGCGTCCCGCCGCCCGAGACTGATGTGGTTGCCGTGGTACTTCAGCGCGGTGGCCGGGACCTCGTCGCCGGTCAGGCGGGCGATGATCGCGGCGGTCGCCTGCATGTTGGTGAGGCCCGCAGAGGCGCAGGACATCGGCAGCGGCCGGCCGTTCCCGCCGATCGCGTACGCGCTGTCACCGGCGGCGTAGACGTCCGGGTGGGAGACCGAGCGCATGGTGGAGTCGACGACGATCTGGCCGGTCCCGGCGACCTCCAGGCCGCTGGCGGCCGCGATGGGGTGCACGGCGAACCCGGCCGTCCAGACGGTGACGTCGGCCGGGATGGCCGTACCGTCGGCGGCGATCGCCCGGGCCGGCTCGACGGCTTCGATGCCGGTGTGCTCGTGGACGGTGATGCCGAGCCGGTCGAAGGCCTGGCGCAGGTGGCGGCGGGCCTTGGGGGAGAGCCAGGCCCCCAGCTCGCCGCGGGCGGCGAGCGCGACCGAGAGGTCGGGCCGGGACTCGGCGAACTCGGTGGCGGTCTCGATGCCGGTCAGCCCCTCACCGACGACAAGGACGGTGCCGCCCGCGCCCAGGCCGGCCAGGCGCTCGCGCAGCCGCAGCGCCGAGGACCGGCCGGTCACGTCGAAGGCGTGCTCGGCCACGCCGGGGACGCCGTGGTGGGCGACGGAGCTGCCGAGCGCGTAGAGAAGCGTGTCGTACGCGATCTCGCCGTCGCCCCCCGCACCCTCCGTGCCGTCCTCGCCGGTCACGGCGACCGTCCTGCGCTCGGGGTCGACGCCGGTGACGCGCGCCAGGCGCAGCCGTACCCCGGTGCCCGCGAACACGTCGGCGAGCTTGCGGGGGGCGAGGTCCTGGCCGCTCGCGAGCTGGTGGAGCCGCATCCGCTCGACGAACTCGGGCACGGCGTTGACGACGGTGATCTCGGTGTCGGCGGGGGAGAGCCGGCGGCCCAGGTTGCCGGCGGCGAAGGCCCCTGCGTATCCGGCGCCGAGAACGACGATGCGGTGCTTCATGGCGTTGCCCCTGTCTCGTTGGAGTGCCCCTTGAACGGGACGGCGCCCCGATTGCTGACAGGAGTCGAATGTGAGGTGGGTCACATGGTTCGCCGAGGGCGTGAGTCGAACGTGTGTTCAAGGTGGGTCCTAGGACCAGCGACCGGTCCTGCCGGGCACTTTGTTGCGGCGGGATGAAATCGCACGCCACCCGCGTTGGAGCCTTCCGGTAGAGCAGGACGAACGGGAGGCATCACGTGGCCGCGGCGGGGCGAACAGAGCAGGGGTGGGCGCGCAGGCTCGCCGGGTATGCCTGGCGGTACAAGGCCAACGTCGTGCTCGCGCTCGGGTCCTCCCTGGCCGGCATGGCCGTCCTCGCCCTCGTACCGCTCATCACCAAGGTGATCATCGACGACGTCATCGGCGCGAAGATCCGGTCCCTCACCGTGTGGACCGGCCTCCTCATAGCCGCGGCCCTCGTCGTCTACGTCCTCACGTACATCCGCCGCTACTACGGCGGCCGGCTGGCCCTCGACGTGCAGCACGACCTCCGTACCGAGATGTACGGCACCATCACCCGGCTCGACGGGCGACGGCAGGACGAGCTGTCCACCGGGCAGGTCGTCGGGCGCGCCACCAGCGACCTCCAGCTCATCCAGGGCCTGCTCTTCATGCTCCCGATGACGATCGGGAACATCCTGCTCTTCCTGATCTCGCTGGCCGTCATGGCCTGGCTCTCCCTCCCCCTCACCCTCGTCGCCCTCGCCGTCGCCCCCGCCCTCTGGTACATCGCCAAGCGCAGCCGCACCCGGCTCCACCCCGCCACCTGGTACGCCCAGGCGCAGGCCGCCACCGTCGCCGGGGTCGTCGACGGCTCCGTGACCGGCGTCCGGGTCGTCAAGGGCTTCGGGCAGGAGGACCAGGAGACCGGGAAGATCCGCGAGGCCAGCCGCAAGCTCTTCGCGGGCCGCCTGCGCACCATCCGGCTGAACTCCAGGTACACCCCCGCCCTCCAGTCCGTCCCGGCCCTCGGCCAGGTCGCCGTCCTCGCCCTCGGCGGCTGGCTCGCCACCCAGGGCCAGATCACCCTGGGCACCTTCGTCGCTTTCTCCGCCTACCTCGCCTCCCTCGTCGGCCCGGTCCGGATGCTCGCCATGGTCCTCACCGTCGGCCAGCAGGCCCGCGCCGGCGTCGACCGCGTCCTGGAGCTCATCGACACCGAGCCGGTCATCGAGGACGGCACGAAGGAGCTGCCCGCGGACGCCGAGGCGACCGTCGAGTTCGACGACGTGAGCTTCGCGTACGAGGACGGGCGGCCCGTCCTCGACGGCTTCTCCCTGGAGATCGGCGCCGGCGAGACCGTCGCCGTCGTCGGCGCCTCCGGCTCCGGCAAGTCCACCGTCTCGCTGCTCCTCCCGCGCTTCTACGACGTCACCCACGGCGCCGTCCTCGTCGGCGGCCACGACGTCCGCGAGCTGACCCAGGACTCCCTGCGCGCCGCCATCGGCCTGGTCCCCGAGGACAGCTTCCTGTTCTCCGACACCGTCCGCGCCAACATCGCGTACGGCCACCCGGAGGCAACCCAGGAGCAGATCGAGACGGCCGCGCGCGCCGCCCAGGCGGACCGTTTCATCGCCGAGCTGCCCGAGGGCTACGACACCAAGGTCGGCGAGCACGGCCTCACCCTCTCCGGAGGCCAGCGCCAGCGCATCGCGCTCGCCCGCGCCATCCTCACCGACCCCCGGCTGCTCCTCCTCGACGACGCCACCTCCGCCGTCGACGCGCGCGTGGAGCACGAGATCCACGAGGCCCTCGCCTCCGTGATGGCCGGCCGCACCACGCTCCTCATCGCCCACCGCCGCTCCACCCTCGGCCTCGCCGACCGGATCGCCGTCCTCGACGACGGCCGGCTCTCCGACATCGGCACCCACGAGGAGCTGGAGGCGCGCTCCGCCCTCTACCGGCGGCTCCTCACCGACCCGGACGAGCTCGGCGGCGTCTCGCCCGGCCACGCCCTCCCCGTCGAGCTGCCCGAGGACCGCACCCTGCGCGCCGAGCTCGACGCGGAGTTCGACGCCGAGCGCGGCATCACCCCCACGCTCTGGGTACGGGAGGAGGACCCCGCCGAGGAGTCCCAGGCCCCCGGGGCCACCCCCGAACTCCTCGCCGCCGTCGAGGCGCTGCCGCCCGCCACCGACACTCCCGACATCGACGAGGCGCGTGCCGTCACCCCGGAGGAGTCGTACGGACTGCGCCGCCTGCTGCGCGGCTTCCGCACCCCGCTCCTCATCAGCCTCGGCCTCGTCGCCGTCGACGCCGGCATGGGGCTGCTGCTGCCGGTCCTGATCCGGCACGGCATCGACGACGGCGTGAACAAGCTCGCCATGGGCGCCGTCTGGGTCGCCTCCGCGCTCGCCCTGCTGACGGTCGTCGTGCAGTGGTTCGCCCAGACCGCCGAGATCAAGATGACCGGCCGCACCGGCGAACGCGTCCTCTACGCCCTGCGCCTGAAGATATTCGCCCAGCTCCAGCGGCTCGGCCTGGACTACTACGAGCGCGAGCTGACCGGCCGGATCATGACCCGGATGACGACGGACGTGGACGCGCTGTCCACGTTCCTCCAGACCGGGCTCGTCACCGCGTTCGTCTCGGTCACGACCTTCTTCGGGATCATGGGCGCGCTGCTCGTGCTCGACCTCCAGCTCGCCCTGGTGGTCTTCGCGACGCTCCCGGTGCTCGCGATCGCCACGTACTTCTTCCGCCGCTCCAGCGTGAAGGCGTACGAGCTGGCGCGTGAGCGGATCGGCGTCGTCAACGCCGACCTGCAGGAGTCGGTCTCCGGTCTCCGCATCGTCCAGGCCTTCCGCCGCGAGCGTTCCGGCGTCGCTCAGTTCACGGCCCGCAGCGACGAGTACCGCGAGGCCCGCGTCCGCGGTCAGTGGCTGATATCGATCTACTTCCCCTTCGTCACGCTGCTGTCCTCCGTGGCCGCCGCCGCCGTCATGATCGTCGGCGCGAACCGGATCGAGGCGGGCAGCCTGACGACCGGCGCGCTGGTCGCGTACCTCCTCTACATCGACCTCTTCTTCGCGCCGGTCCAGCAGCTCTCCCAGGTCTTCGACGGCTACCAGCAGGCGACCGTCTCCCTGAAGCGCATGCAGGAACTGCTCCAGGAGCCGACGTCGACGGCCGCCGCCGAGAAGCCGCTGGACGTGCTGTCGCTGCGCGGCGAGATCGCCTTCGAGGACGTGTCCTTCGCGTACGGCTCCGACGAGGCGGCGCTCACCGGCATCGACCTGCGGATCCCGGCAGGGCAGACCGTCGCCTTCGTCGGCGAGACCGGCGCCGGAAAGTCCACCCTGGTCAAGCTCGTCGCGCGGTTCTACGACCCCACCTCCGGCCGGGTCACCGCCGACGGCACCGACCTCAGGGAGCTGGACCTCACCTCGTACCGCCACCGGCTCGGTGTCGTCCCGCAGGAGGCGTACCTCTTCGCCGGGACGGTCCGCGACGCCATCGCGTACGGCCGCCCCGAGGCGACCGACGCCGAGGTCGAGGCGGCGGCCCGCGCGGTCGGCGCGCACGACATGATCGCGACGCTGGACGGCGGCTACCTCCACGAGGTCGCCGAACGCGGCCGCAACCTCTCCGCCGGCCAGCGCCAGCTGATCGCCCTCGCCCGCGCCGAACTCGTCGATCCGGACGTCCTGCTGCTCGACGAGGCCACCGCCGCGCTCGACCTGGCCACCGAGGCCCAGGTCAACCAGGCCACCGACCGCCTCGCCGGCCGCCGGACGACCCTGGTCGTCGCCCACCGCCTCACCACGGCCGCCCGCGCGGACCGCGTGATCCTGATGGCGAACGGCCGTGTCGCCGAGGACGGCACCCACGACGAACTCCTCGCGAGGGGCGGCCGCTACGCACAACTGTGGCGCGCCTTCATCGGCGAGGAGGAGCCGGTGACAGCGGCCTGAGCCCAAGCCGCCTGGTTGTGGGCAATCGTTCCGCCGGGGCGGAACGGGTGGGCACAACGGAACGGCGCCCTTGCCGGGCCCAGGCTCCCGGTGCCCTGGCGGTGCCCTGGCGGTGCCCACGGGTGCGGCGCCGTCGTGGGTTGTGCCCACCCGTTCCGCCCTGCGGAACGATTGCCCACAACCCCGGGGGCGGGGGGCGAGTGGGCACCGCCCTGCGGAGGAAGGCAACCGCTCGGGGCTCCGCTGCGTCGTACGCATGTACGGCACGGCGTCGGGAGGGGATCCAGGTGTTCGGAGGCATTGGTGTGACGGCGCGCGGCAGACGGCTGCTCGGGGCGCTCCTCGCGGTTCTGCTCGCCGTCGGCACCCTCACCTTCGCCGGGCCCGGAGTCCGGGGTGCCGACGCCGCCTCGGCCTGCGTCGGACGGGCCGCCAAGACGGTCACCTTCGCCACCGGCGAGCTGCGGCTCTACCGGAGCCGGCAGTACGTCTGCGCCGTCACCGTCGCCAAGAACCCCGGCGCCCGCCGCGCGATGTCCGTCTCCCTGCAGCCCCGGGGCGGACGTCCCGCCGTCGACAGCGGCCGCTTCACCCGCCAGGCCGGACCCGTCACCGTCCACGCCCTCAACCGCTGCGTCCGGGCGTCCGGTTCGGTCGCCGGACGCAGCGTGTCGACGGGCTGGGTGCTCTGCTGACCCGTAGGTAGACCCGTAGGTGGACCCGTAGGCGGGGGAGAGGGGACCCCCGCCAGTCCCTACAGGTCCCCTACGGGGTGATGCTGAACAGCATCCGCTGCCCGGGATGTTCGGTGACCGTCCACAGCTGGTTCGTCGATCCGGGCCAGACCGAGTAGTCCTCGACCCCGATCGCCGACGTCCGGCGCGGGGACGTCTCGACGAGCCGTCCGGTGCTCGTGTCCGGCTCGGCGACGAGCACCCGGCCGGTCGTGAACGCGTCTGTGACGTCGGTGTGTTCGGAGGGCAGGTTGCCCTCCGACGGTCGGTTGCACTAGCGTCTTTTGCGTGAAGATTGTCGCGCAGGTGAAGTTGTTGCCGGCGTCCGCGTATGACTCGGACGCTCTGGCGGCGACCCTGCGTGCCTGCAACCGTGCCGCGAACCATGCTTCCGAGGTGGCGTTCGCCAAAGACCTCAAGCGGCGGAACGTGTTGCAGGACGCCGTGTACCACCGGGTCAAGGCCGACTTCGATCTGGGTGCACAGGCGGCGGTGCGGGTGGTGAAGAAGGTGTGTGACGCCTACGCCACGTTGAAGGGCAACATCAAGGCCGGCAACCTCGGCCCCGAGCGTTCGAAGCGCCGCACACGGGCGGAGTCGAAGCCGATCGTCTTCCGCGAGGACGCGGCGCAGCCGTTCGATGACCGCATCCTGACGTGGAACCTCGACCGGCGCACCGTCAGCATCTGGACCGTGGCGGGCCGGTTGAAGGGCATCCCGTTCGTCTGCTCCGAGCAGACGGTCAAGCTCCTGGCCTCCCGTAGGGGGGAGTCGGACCTGGTGATGCGCGATGGCATGTTCTTCCTCATCGCCACGATCGACGTCCCGGAACCCGAGGTGTACGAGCCGGACGGGTTCCTAGGCGTGGACCTGGGCATCGTCAACATCGCCACCACCAGTGACGGTCAGATCATGGCCGGGCGCACGCTCAACCGCTACCGCAAGCACCACCGTGACCTGCGGACCAAGCTCCAGAAAAAGCGCACCAAGTCCGCGAAGCGCGTTCTCAAGCGCGTCCGGCGCCGGGAGGCCCGGCACGCCGCCAACACCAATCACATCATCGCCAAACAGCTCGTGACCACCGCTGAACGCACCTCTCGCGGGATCGCCCTGGAAGACCTTTCGGGTATCCGGCAGAGGGTTACGGCCAAGAAAGACCAGCGGGCACGACTGCACTCCTGGGCCTTCGCCCAACTCGGCAGCTTCGTCGAGTACAAGGCACGCCGAGCGGGGGTGCCCGTGGTCCATGTGGACCCGCGCAACACCTCCCGCCAGTGCTCGGAGTGCTGGCACACCCACCGCACCAACCGGGTGGATCAAGCGCGGTTCGTATGCCGGTCCTGCGGGATCGTGCTGCACGCGGACCACAACGGCTCCCGCAACATCGCCCACCGGGGCGAGGCTGTGTGGCAGCGGGGCGCAGTCAACCGCCCCAGAACCAGCGCAAGCTAGTTCCGGACGCAGGGGACCACGCGACAGCCAGCCGCGCTCCACTTGCAAGCCTGGCCGTTCAGGGCCGGGTAGTTGACGCCTATGTTGGGCAGGTCGGCCTTCAGCTTGTCGACCCTGCCCTGGAGCTCGGCCTTGTTGGCGAGCGGGCGCAGCTCGAAGTTGCTCAGCTCGAGACTGGGATCGGCGGCGGCCTGCGCCGGTGCCGACGTCGCGAGCAGTGTCGCGGCGAGGGTCGCCATGAGCGCCACCATCGCCCTTGCTTTGTACCTCTTTGTCATGCAAATCCTCCCGTGGACTGCCATGCAATGCCCATGCATTGCCATGCACATGGCTTGCGGGAGTTTAGGTGATGGCTACAACTGCTTGCCGAATGTCCCCTCGTGGCCCGGTGGCGGCGACCTCCCGCCACCGCCGCGTACGACGGTGATGATCGCGGTAAGGGGCAACTGGGTCTGGCGGCACACACGTTGACCCCGCTAGGTTCGCGGACACCGTTGTGAACCAAGGGGAGGGTGAATGCGCAAGTCGCTGAGATGGCTGATGTCGCTCACGGTGCTCATAGGCACCGTCGGCGCGAGTGGCGCGGCTACCGCCGCCGAGCCGGCCACCGGCAGTCCGACCGCCGCCGCTGACAGCGCCGTCGGTACGGACATCAAGGACCGCATCCTGGCGATCCCCGGGATGAGCCTCATCGAGGAGAAGCCGTACGCCGGTTACCGCTACTTCGTCCTCGAGTACACCCAGCCGGTGGACCACCGCCGCCCCTGGAAGGGCACGTTCAAGCAGCGGCTCTCCCTGCTGCACAAGGACACGAACCGGCCGACCGTCTTCCATACCAGCGGTTACGGGCTGAGCACCACGCCCAGCCGCCGCGAGCCGACCCGGATCATCGACGGCAACCAGGTCTCCATGGAGTACCGGTTCTTCACGCCGTCCCGGCCGCAGCCCGCCGACTGGTCCAAGCTGGACATCTGGCAGGCCGCGAGCGACCAGCACCGCATCTTCACCGCGCTGAAGAAGGTCTACGGGCAGAAGTGGCTCTCCACCGGCGCCAGCAAGGGCGGTATGACGGCGACGTACTACGAGCGCTTCTACCCGCGTGACATGGACGGCGTCATCGCCTACGTGGCGCCGAACGACGTCGACAACAAGGAGGACTCGGCGTACGACCGGTTCTTCGAGAACGTCGGCACCAAGGAGTGCCGCGACCGGCTCAACGCGATGCAGCGCGAGGCGCTCGTCCGCCGCGAGCCGCTGCAGAAGAAGTTCAAGGAGCGGGCCGACGCCGACGGCGCCACCTTCAACACGGTCGGCTCCGTCGACAAGGCGTACGAGGCCGTCGTCCTCGACTTCGTCTGGGGCTTCTGGCAGTACTACGGCCAGGACGTCTGCGCCGACGTGCCGGACGCGGCCACCGCGAGCGACGACACCGTCTACGAGACGATCGACGCCTACTCCGGCTGGGCCAACTACACCGACCAGGGCCTGGAGCCGTACACCCCGTACTACTACCAGGCGGCCACCGAGCTCGGCGCGCCCGACATCGCGCTGCCGCACCTGGACGGCCTGTCCCGCTACGGCTACCAGCCGGCGCGGAACTTCGTGCCCAAGGACATCCCGATGAAGTTCAAGCCGGCGGCCATGCGGGACGTCGACACCTGGGTCCGCCACAACGCCAACCAGATGCTGTTCGTCTACGGCGGCAACGACCCGTGGGGAGCCGAGCCGTTCCGCCTCGGCAAGGGCGCCCGTGACAGCTACGTCTTCACGGCCCCGGGTGCCAACCACGGCGCCCAGGTCGCCGGTCTCGTCGAGGCCGAGCGCACCAAGGCCACGGCCCGCATCCTCGCCTGGGCCGGGGTCGACGCCCCGGCCGCCCAGGCCGGACAGCCGCTGGCCCGCTTCGACGCCCGCCTCGACAAGCCGGTGGACGACGAGCTGAGCAGGGAGCACGGCCTGCGCCCGTAGGCGTGTGAGGGCGTGCCCGGTGGCTTCGGATTCTCGGAGCCGCCGGGCACAGCCACACCGGCCCTCGCCTCACAGCCGCCGGGCACAGCCCACCGGCCGTTCCCCGCCCAGCGCCACGAACAGCGCCGTCGAGGGCGGGCAGCGGTCCCGGCTCGTGACCGCCGAGGTGACCCGGAACGCGGGCGGACGTTCCCCCGACCCGTCGCAGGCGGTCTCCTTCACCCGGCCTTCGCCCGCGCCCTTGCCCGCGTCCTGGCCTTCGCCCGCGCCCGCGCCCTCGCCCTCGCCGGAGGCCGAGACGCAGTCCCCGACGATCGTGTGCGGCCCGCCGCCCTGACCGGGATCGCCCGGATGCGGCGGTTCCAGATTGCGCATACAGGCGTACCCGCGCGGCACCGAGCCGTCGCCGTCCTCGTCCGCCGTGGGCACGCTCTCCGACACGTGCAGCACGAAGTCGGTGGTCGCCGGGCAGGTCGGACCGCCCGAGGTGAGCCCGTCGTACCGGGTGGTCACCCGCGCGACGGCCTTCTCGCCCGTGCAGGGGACCTCGCGGAACACCGCCCCGCGCGTCGAGCAGTCGCCGGGCCCCAGGAACACCGCCCCGTGGTCGTGGGGCGGGGAGGTGTACGTGACGGGGCGCGGGGGTCTGGCGTCGTCGGGGGTCTGCTGACAGCCGGTCACGGCAGCGAGGAGCAGCGCCGCCGTGAGAACCGTACGAGCACGCATGAAGGACCCCCCGTTCTCCGTGGCCGACGCCAGGGAGAACGGGGGGTCGGTGGTCTTAGTTACGTTCTCCGTAGGACAGGCCGTGGCCGACCGGGTACAGCACGAGCGTCGGATCGTCCGCCCGCTGGACGGGGACGGGCAGCCGGCCCCGCGGCCGGGCGTGTCCGGCGATCACCCGGACCGCGGCCCGCAGTTCGACGTCGGTCCAGGAGTAGGCGGCGAGCGTGGCGCGCTGGCCGGTGAGCTGGGCGATGTCGTACGGGTTGCGGATCGCGACCGTCACCACCGGGACCCCGGTCGCGACGAGCCTGGCGACGAGCGTGCGCTGCGGGCTGGTCGCCGACACGTTGTACGTGCCGACGACGACCACGTCCTGCCCGGCGGCGGCCGCCACCGCCTCCTCGATCTTCGCCGCCGTCGGGGTGATCCCGGTGGACAGCGCGGTGGCGGTGAAGCCGAGTGCGCTGAACTCGGCGGCGAGGGTGGTGGTCGGGGGACCGGTCGTACCCGACGGCGAGGCCGGGTCGGCGCCGACGACGAGGACCTTGCCGTGGGTGCGGCGGCTGATCGGCAGGAAGCTCTCCTCGTTGCGGAGCAGCGTCGTGGTGTCCTCGGCGATCCGGTCGGCCCGGGCCAGGTGGGCGCGGGTGCCGACCGTACGGTCGACGCCGGCGGCGGTCACGTACGGGCGCCGGAACAGCCCCAGCTTGGCCTTGAGGCGCAGGATCCGCAGGATCGATTCGTCGAGCCGGGCCTCGGTCAGTTCGCCGTCCTGGACGGCCTTGAGGACCGCGTTCCAGGCGACGTCCAGGCTCGGCGGGTTGAGCAGCTGGTCGACGCCCGCCTTGAGCGCGAGAACGGGCACGCGCGCGTCGCCGTACTTGGTCCGTACGCCCTCCATGCCGAGGGAGTCCGTCACCACCACGCCGTCGTAGCCGAGCTGTTCGCGCAGGATGCCGGTGAGGATGGGGCGCGAGAGGGTCGCCGGGTCCTCGCTCGGGTCGAGCGCGGGGACGACGATGTGCGCGGTCATGATCGAGTCGATGCCGGCGGCGATCGCGGACCGGAACGGCGGGGCGTCGAGCTCGGCCCACTGCTCGCGGGTGTGGCTGATGGTCGGCAGGCCGTAGTGGCTGTCGACGGCGGTGTCGCCGTGACCGGGGAAGTGCTTGGAGGTCGCGGCGACCCCGGCCTCCTGGTAGCCCTTCACCTGGGAGGCCACCAGACCGGCGACGGCCTGCGGGTCGGAGCCGAAGGAACGGACGCCGATGACCGGGTTGGCGGGGTTGACGTTGACGTCGGCGACGGGCGCGTAGTTCTGCCGGATGCCGACGGCGGCCAGTTCGGCGCCCGCGATCCGGGCGGCCTCGCAGGCGTCGGAGCGCGAGCCGCCGGCGCCGAGCGCCATCGCGCCGGGGAGCAGGGTGGCCGGCTCGCCGACCCGGCAGACGATGCCGTGCTCCTGGTCGGTGGAGATGAGGGCGGGGACGGGCGTGGGCTGGGCGAGCGCGGCCCGCTGGATGCCGTTGGAGAGATCGGCGATCTGGTGCGGGGCGCGGGTGTTGTGCGCCCAGGCGAAGTAGATGACGCCGCCGACGTGGTACTTCTCGACGAGATCGGCGGCCGTGCGGACGCCGATCTCCTTGAGGTTCAGGTCGATGTCGGTCTGGTCGGGGGCGGTGGCGGAGTGGCCGTACACCCGCATGACGAAGAGCTGGCCGACCTTCTCTTCGAGGGACATCCGGGAGATGAGCCGTTCGAGCGTGCGGTCGTCCGTGCGGTCGCTCGTCGCGTACGCGGGGGCGCTCACCCCGGTGACGGCGGCAGCCGCGGCTGCGGCGGACACCGTGAGAAGGGTGCGTCGGGAGGGGGCGGGGGCGCGGTGGTGCACTGATGCTCCTTCCGGCCGTGCAGGGTTGACGGAAGTGGGTGAAGGAAACTTCCAAGGAGCAACGGATAGTCCGAAAGTAACTGCCAGGTCAAGGACCTGAGCAGGAATCGGTGGTTCAGGTCGGGGCTCGGGGTGTGGCAAGAGGTGTCGCTCGGGTCGCGCTCGGGTCGGGCTCGGGTCGTCGCTCGGGTCGAGCCCGGGTCGTCGCCAGGGGGTGTCGCTCGGGTCGCGCTCAGGTCGGGGCTCGGGGTGTCGCAAGTGGCGTCGCTCGGGTCGCGTGCAGGCCGCCGCTCGGGTCGTCGCCGGGGGCGTCCCGTACGCTGCCCCAGGCCGTCCCTCTGCGCGTTCCTCTCAGCGCCTTCCTCTCAACACCTTCCTCAGCTCGTCGCCGCGGCCACCTCGGGCCAGAGTTCCTGGAGCGTGCGGACGGTCTCGGTGATCGCGGGGCGGCGGGCCGCTCCCGTACGCCACAGGGCGTGCAGCCGGCGCATCGGCACCGGGTCGAGCCGGACCGGGGTCACCTCGGGCGGCAGCGCCCCGCGCCCGAGGCGCGGCACCATCGCGATGCCGAGGCCGGCCGCGACCAGGGCGACCTGGGTGTGGTTCTCCTCCGCCTGGTGGACGACGTCCGGCTCGTAGCCGGTGGCCCGCAGCGTCTGCATCAGCCAGTCGTGGCAGACCGACCCCGGCGGCTGGGTGATCCACCGCTGCTCCGCCAGCTCCTCCCGCCGTACCGCCGCCCGCGCCGCCAGCGGATGGCCGCGCGGTACGAGGACGTCGCACAGGTCGTCGCCGATCACCGCCTGTTCGAGTCCGGGCGGGGACGGCATCGGGGAGATGTCCCAGTCGTGGGCCACGGCGAGGTCGATGACGCCGCGCGCGGCGAGCTCGATGGAGATGTGCGGATCGACCTCGGTGAGGCGGGCGTCGAGCCCGGGGTGACGGACCGCCAGATGGGCCAGGACCCGAGGCATCAGACCGCGCGCGGCGCTGGCGAAACAGCCGATCGACAGGCGCCCGGCGGGCAGTCCGCGCCGCTCTTCGAGCCGTACCTCCGCCTCCTCGACGATCGACAGCAACTGCTCGGCGGTCGCAGCGAGTTGGTGCGCCTCGTCGGTGAGCCGGACCCCGCGGCCGCGGCGTTCGAGCAGGGTCGTACGGGTCTCCCGCTCCAGCTTGGCGATCTGCTGGGAGACGGCCGAGGGGGTGTAGCCGAGGGCGGCGGCCGCGGCGTTCACCGAACCGTGGACGGAGACGGCGTGGAGGGCGCGCAGGCGACCGAGATCGAGCATGGGCGGGCTCCTTGTCGGGAGGTTGGATGAAGCGCTGCTTCATCCAACCGTGAAGGAATCAGCGCTGGTGCTACACGGTAGTGGCGGGTGACGCTTACGCGCATGCGCCCTGCACACATCGCCCTGGCCGCACTCGTCGCCGCCGTCTGGGGGTTCAACTTCGTCGTCATCGAGGTCGGTCTCGACCACTTCCCGCCGCTGCTCTTCAACGCCCTGCGCTTCCTCGCGGCGGCGCTCCCCGCCGTGTTCCTGGTCGGCCGTCCACTGGTCGCCTGGAAGTGGATCGTGGGGGTGGGTCTGGTCCTGGGCGTGGCCAAGTTCGGGCTGCTGTTCACGGGCATGGACCTCGGCGCCCCGGCCGGGCTCTCCTCGCTGATCCTCCAGATCCAGGCGGTGTTCACGGCCCTGTTCGCCTTCGTCGCGCTGGGCGAACGGCCGGGGAGGGTGAAGATCGCGGGCATGGCGGTGGCGCTTGCGGGCATCGGCGTGGCGGCGGTGGACGAGGGCGGCGGGGGCGCGCGGGGCGCGCTGCTCGGCTTCGCGCTGTGCGTGGCGGCGGCGGCCTGCTGGGGCGTCTCCAACGTCCTGACCCGCAAGGCCTCCCCGCCCGACGCCCTCAACTTCATGGTCTGGGTCAGCACCGTGCCCGTCCTGCCGCTGCTCGCCCTCTCCCTCCTCCTGGAGGGCCCGGAACAGGACCTCGCGGCACTGCGCGGCCTCGACTGGACCGGCGTGGGCGTCATCGTCTACGTCGCGTGGATCACGACCATCTTCGGCTTCGGCGCCTGGGGCTGGCTGCTGCGCCGCCACCCGGCGTCCTCGGTGGCCCCCTTCTCCCTCCTGGTCCCGGTCTTCGGCATGACCTCGGCGGCCCTCTTCCTGGACGAGTCCATCACCCCGCTGCGCTGGTGCGCGGCGGCCCTGCTGGTGGGCGGCGTGGCACTGGCGTCGCTGGCGGGGCGCGGGGGAGGAGGGCCGGGAGAGGCTGTCCCGGCGGCCGAGGAGACGGCGGCCGAGGAGACGGCGGCCGAGGAGACGGCGGCAGCGGCACCGGCCGCGAGGGGGCCGGTGACCGCCCGGAAGCCTTAGGAGTGCGGGAGGCCCAGGGCCCCGGGAGGCCGGCGGTCGGCCTGCGGTCGGCCTACGGTCGCGGGCGCCTAGCCCGCCGTGCGGGGCCGGGCCGTCGACTCCCGTACCAGCAGCTCCGCCGGGATCGTCGTCACGCCGCCCGGTGGGGGTTCCTCCGTGCCCACCGCCAGGCGGCCCGCGCGGGCGCCCGCCTCGTGGAGGGGGAGGCGGACGGTCGTCAGGGCCGGGACCGCGTCGATCGAGAACGGCAGGTCGTCGAAGCCCGCCACCGAGACGTCCTCCGGTATCCGCAGCCCCCGGTCCCGCAGCGCCGCGCACGCGCCCAGCGCGACGGTGTCGTTGGCGGCGAGGATCGCCGTCAGCCCGGGGTCCCTGCGGAGGAGTTCCAGCGTCGCGTCGTAGCCGGAGCGCCGGTCGTACGGGCCGTGCACCGTCGGCCCGTCGGGCAGCCCCGCCGCCGCCAGCGCGTCCCGGTGGCCCTCCAGCCGGTGCCGGGTCGTCGTCCGGTCGGCCGGCCCCGCCACGTAACCGATCCGCCGGTGCCCGAGCGAGAGCAGGTGCTCGGTGAGCCGCCGCGCGCCCGCCCGGTTGTCGAAGGTGAGCGCCGCGACGCTCGCGTCGCCCGCCACCGGCGGCCGGCCGCACAGCACGATCTTCGTCCCCGCGTCCGTCAGCTTCGCGAGCTTCGCCGACACCGCCGCCACGTGGTCCGGGTCCTCCAGGGAGCCGCCGGTCAGGATGACGGCGGCGGCGCGCTGGCGCTGGAGGAGCGTGAGGTAGGTGAGTTCGCGCTCCGGGGAGCCGCCCGTGTTGCAGACGACGGCCAGTTTCTCGCCGCCCGCCCGCCCCGGAGCGCCCTCACCGATCGCGTTCTGCGCCGCGCCCGCCATGATCCCGAAGAAGGGGTCGGCGATGTCGTTGACCAGGACGCCGACCAGGTCCGACGTGGCGGCGGCCAGCGAGCTCGCGGGCCCGTTCAGGACGTAGTCCAGCTCGTCCACCGCCCGCAGGACCCGCTCCCTGGTGGAGGCGGCGACCGGGTAGTTGCCGTTCAGGACGCGGGAGACGGTGGCGGGGGAGACCTGGGCACGCGCGGCCACATCCGACAGCGTGACGGTCATCGCGTACCTCCGGTGAGAGTCGGGCGAGTTGGGATGTTTCGAGCGGTGTTGCGGACGTTCCGGGGGTGCCGAGCCGGGTCCGGCCGACCCCTTGTCCGGTGTGTTGTCGGCAGGCTAGCGTCTCCGTTCGTAGAAAGCGCTTTCTGTTGGAGTACGGGTACGTGAGGGAGGCACCTTCGTGACACGCAGGACAGTCCGGATCGCCATGAACGGCGTCACCGGACGCATGGGCTACCGCCAGCACCTCGTCCGGTCGATCCTCGCCCTGCGCGAGCAGGGCGGCCTCGACCTCGGCGACGGTACGACCCTCTGGCCCGAGCCCGTCCTCGTCGGCCGCCGCGAGCCGGCCCTGCGCGCGCTCGCCGAGCGCCACGGCCTCACCGAGTGGTCCACCGACCTCGACGCCGTCCTCGCGGACGAGACCGTGGACATCTACTTCGACGCCCAGGTCACCTCCGCCCGCGTCGACGCGATCCGCAAGGCCGTCGCCGCCGGAAAGCACGTCTACACCGAGAAGCCGACGGCCGGAGACCTCGCGGGCGCCCTGGAACTGGCCCGGCTGGCCGAGGCGAAGGGCGTCAGGCACGGCGTCGTCCAGGACAAGATATTCCTGCCGGGGCTGCTCAAGCTGAAGCGCCTGATCGACGGCGGCTTCTTCGGCCGGATCCTCTCCGTGCGCGGGGAGTTCGGCTACTGGGTCTTCGAGGGCGACTGGCAGGACGCCCAGCGCCCCAGCTGGAACTACCGCGCCGAGGACGGCGGCGGCATCGTCGTCGACATGTTCCCGCACTGGGAGTACGTCCTCCACGAGCTCTTCGGCCGGGTCACGAGCGTCGCCGCGCACGTCACCACGCACGTCCCGGAGCGCTGGGACGAGCACGGCAAGCCGTACGCCGCGACCGCCGACGACGCCGCGTACGGCATCTTCCAGCTGGCGGGCGGGGCGGTCGCCCAGATCAACTCCTCCTGGGCGATACGGGTGAACCGCGACGAGCTGGTGGAGTTCCAGGTCGACGGCACGCACGGCTCGGCCGTCGCCGGGCTCCGGAACTGCCGCGTCCAGCACCGCTCGGCCACCCCGAAGCCGGTCTGGAACCCGGACGTCCCGGCGACCGAACCGTTCCGCGAGCAGTGGCAGGAGGTCCCGGACAACCGCGAGTTCGGCAACGGCTTCAAGGCCCAGTGGGAACTGTTCCTGCGGCACGTCGTCCTGGGCGAGCCGTACCACTGGGACCTGCTGGCGGGCGCGCGCGGCGTGCAGCTGGCGGAGCTGGGCCTGAGGTCGTCGGCCGAGGGCCGGCGCCTGGAGGTCCCGGAGGTCACGCTGTGATCCGCCTGCCTGACGCGTCCGGTGGGCTACGGGAGTACAGCCCGCGCGCGCCGCGTACCGCGGCGTCCGGCCCGGCTTCGGGGGGCGGCGCGCGCCAGACGCCCGCTTCGGCCGTCGGGGCCGGCGCGCTGACCTCCCGTACGGTCTTCGCTGCCGCGCACGTAGTGGCCGACCCGTACGCCGACACCACCCCCGACTCTCCCGCCGCCGTCGACTGGGACGCGACGCTCGCCTTCCGCCACCACCTCTGGGCGCACGGCCTGGGCGTCGCGGAGGCCATGGACACCGCGCAGCGGGGGATGGGCCTGGACTGGGCGGGCGCGGCGGAGCTGATCCGCCGTTCGGCTGCGGAGGCGAAGGCGGTCGGGGGCGCCCTCGCGTGCGGGGTGGGCACGGACCAACTCGCGGGCGACACCGCCGACCTGGCGACGGTCCGCAAGGCGTACGAGGAACAGCTCGCCCTGGTCGAGGAGGCCGGCGCCCAGCCGATCCTGATGGCCTCGCGCGCGCTCGCGGCGGCGGCGAGGGGCCCGGAGGACTACCTCGACACGTACGGCCGGCTGCTCCGCCAGACGAGCGAGCCGGTGATCCTGCACTGGCTGGGCCCGATGTTCGACCCGGCGCTCGACGGGTACTGGGGCTCGGCCGACCTCGACACCGCGACGGAGACCTTCCTGGAGGTCATCGCGGCGCACCCGGACAAGGTCGACGGCATCAAGGTGTCCCTCCTCGACGCCCGGCGCGAGATCGAACTGCGCCGCCGGCTCCCGCAGGGCGTCCGCTGCTACACGGGCGACGACTTCCACTACCCGGAGCTGATCGCGGGCGACGAGCGGGGCTTCAGCCACGCGCTGCTCGGCATCTTCGACCCGCTGGGACCGCTGGCGGCGGAGGCGGTACGGACGCTGGACACGGGGGACGTGAAGGGCTTCCGGGAGCTGCTGGACCCGACGGTGGAGCTGTCCCGCCACCTCTTCGAGGCGCCGACGCGCTTCTACAAGACGGGTGTGGTGTTCCTGGCGTGGCTGGCGGGCCACCAGGACCACTTCACGATGGTCGGCGGCCTCCAGTCGGCGCGCTCGCTGCCGCATCTCGCGCGGGCGTACGAACTGGCGGACGGACTGGGCCTGTTCCCGGACCCGGAGAGGGCGGAGTCGAGGATGAGAGCACTGCTGACGGTGTACGGGGTGACTCGATGAATCTCGCGCGTTTCAGCATCAACCAGATGACGGTGAAGCAGCTGTCGCTGCCGGAGCTGGTGGAGAGTTGCGTACGGCTCGGGGTCCCGGGTGTGGGCCTGTGGCGGGAGCCGGTGGCGGAGTACGGCCTGGAGGCGACGGCGAAGCTCGTACGGGACGCGGGCCTGACGGTCACGTCCCTGTGCCGGGGCGGCTTCTTCACGGCGGCGGAGTCCCTGACGGCCGCCCTGGACGACAACCGCGCGGCGATCGACGAGGCGGCGGCCCTGGGCACGAACACGCTGGTCCTGGTCTCGGGCGGCCTGCCCCCGGGCAGCAGGGACCTGGCGGCAGCGCGCACTCGGATCACGGAGGCGATCGCCGAACTGGCCCCCTACGCGGGGGAGCGCGGCGTACGCCTGGCGATCGAACCACTGCACCCGATGTACGCGGCGGACCGCTGCGCGGTCTCCACCCTGGACCAGGCCCTGGAGATCGCGGAACGCTTCCCGGCCTCGCAGGTGGGCGTGGTCGTGGACACGTACCACGTCTGGTGGGACGACCGCGCCCCGGCAGCGGTAGCCCGCGCGGGCGCGACGGCCCGCATCCACGCCTTCCAACTCGCCGACTGGACCACCCCACTGCCGGCCGGAGTCCTCAACGGCCGAGGCCAGTTGGGCGACGGCGCGATCGACCTCCGCGCCTGGCACACCCTGGTCGAGACGGCCGGCTACACGGGCCCGATCGAGGTGGAACTCTTCAACGACACCCTGTGGGCGAGGAACGGGGTCCAGGTCCTGGAGGAGACGGTGGCCCGTTTCGTACGGGAGGTGTGCTGACGGGGGGTGAGAGCCCCCCGCCCGTGGTCGCCCCGCCAGGGGGGCACCCCACCCAAGCCAGGCCGGTCGACCGACGCCGGGCCGGTCGAAGCGGTTCGGGGCGGCGGGCGGCTACTTCTTCTGGCCGCCGCCCAGGATGTCGCCCAGGCCGCCGGCGCCCGTACCCGTACCCGTACCTGCACCCGCACCTGCACCCGCGTCCGCCTTCTTGCCCGCCGCGCGCTTGGTGATCACCGCCAGGACCACGGGGATGAGGATCTCGATGGTGCGCTGGGCCGTGGCCGCCGGGATGCCGGTCTTCTTCGCGACCGCGTTGGCCGCCGGCCTCGACAGCTTGGCGAGCACTCCGGCCATGAGCCCGCCGCTCGCAAGACCGCCGAGGCTCGCCACGCCCTGGAGCGGCGGCTCGTCGGAGGTCGTCTCCTCGACGGCCTGCCGCACCTCGTCCGCGCTGCCCGGCTCGGACGCCGCCTGCCGCAGCTCACCCGAGAGCGCGGACGCCGAGCTGCCGACGGCCTGCTGCGCCTCGGCCGCATCGGTCCCGAGCAGCGCGGCGACCTCCTGGAGCCGGTCGTCGCCGAGCTCCTGCAGTACGTCCTTCTCGAAGGAATCGTCACTCATGCCGGAAACGCTACGTTTCCCGCCGCCCTTCGGCACGCCGAGACGGGCCTGCCGGGTTCGGTCATTGGCGGCTGACCGTGCGGGTCACGCCCGTGACGATCGTCGTCGCCAGGATCCAGCCGGTGATGATCAGGGCGTACGACAGCCACTGGTGCCAGCCGTCCGGCGCGAACGCCGACTCCTGGCCGAAGGTGATGACCGGCAGGAGCAGATCGAGGGTGTAGAAGGCGGGATTGAACTCGGGGGCCTCGTCCGCCTTGAGCGGACGTGGGTGGTCCAGGCCGTACGCGACGGATCCGACGGCCATGAGGGACAGCAGCCAGAGGGCCGCGCGCAAGGGGCGGAAGCCGTAGCCGACGGTCGCGTCCTGGACGTACCCCCACAGCCGCCCGTACCAGGCGAGTGTGGTGCGCCGGCGGCGCTGCTTGGCGAGCTGGACGAGCCGGGCGGCGTCGTCGTCACCGACGTGGCGGTACGCCGCCATCAACTGCTCGTACCCGTACGGCTCGTACCGGTCGCCCTCCCGCTCCAGCATCGGAAGGCGGCGCTCGGCGGGCTCGTGCGGGGTGAGCACGGTGTACGTGAGATTGCTGAGATACACCTGGTCCGGCAGCATCTCCGGTTCAAGGGTCAGGATCTCTATCTGGGAGCGCCGCAGATTCAGGGCGCCCTCGATGCGATCGCCGCCGCGCAGCCAGAGTTCACCGATGACACAACTGCTCGCCCGCAGCGCCGTGTCGCCGGGATGCGACAGGCGGGCGTGGAGCAGGTCAAGACGGCCCGGTATGCGCGCGCCTCGGAACTCGATCCGGCCCCGCGCACGCAGGCACCGTGCCCGTACGTGGGCTCCGACGGTGAGGTTCTGCGCGTCGAGCGCGATCCCGTCGGGTGTGTCGAACTCGGCGTCCTGAAGGTTGATCCGCCCGGCGACCGAGGCGCCGGTGAGACGTACCTGCCCGTGGGCGCGCAGCTCCGGCGCCCACAAGTCGTCCCCGATCGCGGCCTGGTTGAGCTGCAGCACCGGCTCGGAGTCGTCCGGTGCCGTGAACTCCGTCCGTTCCATGAACAGCGCCCCGGAGATCTGAGCGCCGCCGAGCCGTACCGGCCCCCGCATACGGCAGTCCGTCATCCGCAGCACTCCCTCGACCCGCACGGTCGCCGAGGTCAGGCCCGGCAGGGCGGACCCGCTCAGGTCGAGCTGGCGCAGCTGGGCGCCGTACAGGTCGGGAACGTCGTCGAACCAGCAGTGGCTCAGCCGGACGGCGGCGTCGATCGTGGCGTACTTCAGGTCCAGCGCGCCGGTGATCCGCGCCCCCGTGATCTTCAGGGCGGCGATCTCCCCCTCGTGTCGCGGAGAGGTGAGCAGCAGCGTCCGCAGCACACTCGCCCGTACGGTCCGCTCGGCGCCCCAGGAGGTGCCGAGCGCCCGATCCTCGTTCTCGGCGGCGCGGAAGTCCACGGATTCGCCGCGCGGAAAGGCTCGCCGGACACGCGACTCGGCCGGCGTCAGATCGTCTGTCTCGCTCACGCCGGGACTCTACGTGCCGCGTTCGAGGCGTCAACTGCCGTCCTCGCATCCCGAAGTTGTCCACAGGCTGTCGTCCACAGGCTCCGCACCGCCCCGGCGCGATGTCCGAGCCCTTCGCTACCGCGACTCATTGCAGTGCATCGGGCTCCAGCCCGGTGGTGAAGCGATTCTCAGAAGTGCTCTAACCCGCAGGTCACAGCGGACGGTTCTGCTGCTCGATGTACTGGCGGACGATCGACAGCGGCGCCCCGCCGACAGGGCCGGCGAAGTATGAGCCTGACCACAGCCGCCCCGCCCGCCAGTAGTGCCGGACCAGCTCCGGGTACTCCTGGCGGAGCCTGCGGGAGCTGACGCCCTTCAGGCTGTTGACCAGCTTGGAGAGGGCGACGTTCGGCGTGAAGTTCACGAGTAGGTGGATGTGGTAGTTCTCGCCGTTGAACTCGACGATCTCTCGCATTCGGAGTCTTTCGCCACGTCCGGCAGGATCTCCTCCATCCGGCGAAGGTGGGCGTCGGCGAAGACCTTGTGCCGGAACTTCGTCACGAAAACCAAGTGGGCGTGCAGGATGAAGGTGCAGCGCCTACCAGTGCGGATGTTCTGATACTCAGCCATAAACAACTGTCGTACGCTGATCGACATGCAGCTCCGGTACTCCTTCCGGATGTACCCGAACGGTCCTCAGCGCTCCGCGCTGGCCAGGGCGTTCGGGTGCTCGCGGGTGGTCTATAACGATGCGCTCCGCGCTCGTGAGACCGCACGCGCCGAGGGTGCGCCGTTCCCGAAGACCGGGGACCTGTCGAAGCTGCTGATCACCGAGGCGAAGAAGACCGGCGAACGCGCCTGGCTGGCCGAGGTGTCCGCCGTCGTCCTCCAGCAGTCTCTTCGCGACCTGGACACCGCCTACCGGAACTTCTTCGACAGCCTCAAGGGCAAGCGCCCGCGCAGGGGATCACCCCGCTTGAAGTCGAAGCGGGACAACCGGCAGGCCGTACGGTTCACCGCCAACGCCCGGTGGAAGATCACCCCCGGCGGGGACCTGTCGCTCCCGAAGATCGGGGACGTGCGCGTGAAGTGGTCCCGAACTCTGCCGTCCGCTCCGTCCACGGTGACCGTGATCAAGGACGCGGCCGGGCGGTACTTCTGCTCTTTTGTCGTCGAGACCGGCACGGACGAGACGCTGCCCGAGACCACCGGTCAGGTCGGCATCGACCTGGGCCTGACGCACTTCGCGATCCTCTCGGACGGCACGAAGATCGACAGCCCGCGCTTCCTGCGCCGGGCGGAGAAGAAGCTGAAGCGGGAACAGCGCCGCCTGTCCCGCAAGGCCAAGGATTCCAACAACCGCACGAAGGCCCGAATCAAGGTCGCCCGCGCCCACGCGCAGGTCGCCGACGCACGGCGCGAGTTCCACCACCAGCTCTCAACAAAGATCATCCGTGAGAACCAAGCGGTTGCCGTTGAAGACCTGGCGGTCAAAGGGCTCGCCCGTACGCGCATGGCCAAGTCGATTCACGACGCCGGATGGTCGGCGTTCCTCGCGATGCTGGAGTACAAGGCCGCCCGGTACGGGCGCACCCTCGTACGGATCGGACGATTCGAGCCGACCTCACAGGTGTGCTCGCAGTGCGGCGTCAAGGACGGCCCCAAGCCCCTCCACGTGCGCGTCTGGCAGTGCCAGGCGTGCAACGCGTGGCTGGACCGGGACATCAACGCGGCGGTCAACGTCGCCAAGGCCGCAGGACTTGCGGTATCAGCCTGTCGAGCGCGGGTAAGACCGGGACTTGTCCCGGCGCAGCGCGAAGAAGCAGGAACCCACCGAGACAGTCAGCCGACCGTGGTAGGAATCTCCTCCCTTTAGGGAGGGGAGCGGAAGTCAACTTCGGGTCATGTCCAACCAGCACCCTCCGGCATGCGCAACGCGTGCTGAGTGGCCCTGAGAAGGCCTTGCAAGGGTTCAGGCAGGGTCGCCGCTGTGCCCGAAGATCAGCGCGGCCTTGACCGTGTCGAGATGGTCGGGGCATGAAAAGTAGGCCTTGCGCTTCCTGAACAGTCCCCGTGACGTGGATATCCGATGCGTGGCCCATGCCGGACCTTCGTGGAATGAGGCTGTTTCAGGGGCCACGTAGGTGCAGCCCTTGACATCGCAGGCAGGCGGGTCGGTCTGGAACGGGTCGATCAGGTACCAGCCCATAGACAGAACATCCCGTGTGATGATTCCGGCGATCTTCTTTTGCTCCGGGGTCATGTAACTGACCTCTTGGGTAACGATGTCACGGCCGTGAATAAGTTCTCTGTCAGCAGGCATGAGCGGACCTTACTCACAGGATGAACCCTCGCGGAACAGGGCTCGGTTCGCTGTCGGATTGCGGCACTTTTTGAGCACGCCGTACGGCGTTCCCAAGCGGATCACCTCAGGGGGCCGAGCCTGCTGTCGGTGGCAGCCGGTAGCCTCGCTGGCATCGCAGACACCGAATGAGCAGGAGGGCCGTGTCGGGTAGGGGAGTTGGCGACAAGCGGGGCAGCCGCGAAGGTGTTTGTGAGGTCACGGGTGTCTTGGAGCGGATCACCTACGCCAACGAGGAGAGCGGGTACACGGTCGCCCGCGTCGACACCGGCCGCGGTGGCGGCGACCTCCTCACGGTCGTCGGCGCGCTGCTCGGCGCCCAGCCGGGTGAGTCCCTGCGGATGGAGGGGCGTTGGGGCTCCCATCCGCAGTACGGCAAGCAGTTCACGGTCGAGAACTACACGACGGTGCTGCCCGCCACCATCCAGGGCATACGCCGCTACCTCGGCTCCGGACTCATCAAGGGCATCGGTCCCGTCTTCGCCGACCGCATCACCACGCACTTCGGCCTGGACACCCTCGACATCCTCGAAGGGGCCCCCGCGCGTCTGATCGAGGTCCCAGGCCTCGGCCCCAAGCGCACCGGGAACATCACCGCCGCCTGGGAGGAACAGAAGGCCATCAAGGAGGTGATGGTCTTCCTCCAGGGCGTCGGCGTCTCCACCTCCATCGCCGTGCGGATCTACAAGAAGTACGCGGACGCCTCCATCTCCGTCGTCCGGAACCAGCCCTACCGGCTGGCCGCCGACGTCTGGGGCATCGGCTTCCTCACCGCCGACCGGATCGCCCAGGCCGTCGGCATACCGCACGACAGCCCGGACCGGGTCAGGGCGGGGCTCCAGCACGCCCTGTCCCAGTCCAGCGACCAGGGGCACTGCTTCCTGCCCGAGGAGCGGCTCATCGCCGACGCGGTGAAGCTGCTCCAGGTCGACACCGGCCTGGTCATCGAGTGCCTCGCCGACCTGGCGGCGGATCCCGAAGGCGTCGTACGGGAGTCGGTGCCCGGACCCGAGGGGGAGCCCGTCACCGCCGTGTACCTGGTGCCGTTCCACCGGGCCGAGCTGTCCCTCGCCGGGCAGATCCGCAGACTGCTCCGCGCCGAGGACGACCGCATGCCCGGTTTCCAGGACGTCGCCTGGGACAAGGCGCTCGCCTGGCTCGCCGACCGCACCGGGGCCTCGCTCGCGCCGGAGCAGGAGGAGGCCGTGCGCCTCGCCCTGACCCGTAAGGTCGCCGTGCTCACCGGCGGCCCCGGGTGCGGCAAGTCGTTCACGGTCCGCTCCATCGTGGAGCTGGCCCGGGCCAAGCGGGCCAAGGTCGTCCTCGCCGCGCCCACCGGCCGGGCCGCCAAGCGGCTCGCCGAGCTGACCGGCACCGAGGCGTCGACCGTCCACCGGCTCCTGGAGCTGAAGCCGGGCGGCGACGCGGCCTACGACCGGGACCGCCCGCTCGACGCCGACCTGGTCGTCGTGGACGAGGCCTCCATGCTCGATCTGCTCCTCGCCAACAAGCTCGTCAAGGCCGTGGCACCCGGTGCCCACCTGCTCCTCGTGGGGGACGTGGACCAGCTGCCGTCGGTCGGCGCCGGGGAGGTGCTCGGCGATCTGCTCGCCCCGGACAGCCCGGTCCCGGCCGTCCGGCTGACCCGGATCTTCCGCCAGGCCCAGCAGTCGGGGGTGGTCACCAACGCCCACCGGATCAACGCCGGTCAGCCGCCCGTCACCACCGGCCTGCCGGACTTCTTCCTCTTCGCGGAGGACGAGACCGAGGACGCCGCGCGGGTCGCCGTCGAGGTCGCGGCCCGGCGGATTCCCGCCAAATTCGGCCTCGACCCGCGCCGGGACGTGCAGGTGCTCACCCCCATGCACCGGGGCCCGGCCGGCGCGGGCGCGCTCAACGGACTGCTCCAGCAGGCCGTCACCCCGGCCCGCCCCGACCTCCCGGAGAAGCGGTTCGGCGGCCGGGTCTTCCGCGTCGGCGACAAGGTCACCCAGATCCGCAACAACTACGAGAAGGGCGCCAACGGCGTCTTCAACGGCACGGTGGGCGTCGTGACCGGGCTCGACACCGTCGAACAGCGCCTGACCGTACGGACCGACGAGGACGAGGAGGTGCCGTACGACTTCGACGAGCTGGACGAGCTGTCCCATGCCTACGCCGTCACGATCCACCGCTCGCAGGGCAGCGAGTACCCGGCGGTCGTGATCCCCGTCACCAACAGCGCCTGGATGATGCTCCAGCGGAACCTGCTCTACACGGCCGTCACCCGGGCGCGGAAACTCGTCGTCCTGGTCGGTTCCCGCAAGGCGATCGCCCAGGCCGTCCGTACGGTTTCCGCGGGCAGACGCTTCACCGCCCTGGCCCACCGGCTCGCGGCAGCCAGGTGAGCAGCCCTGCGAAAGGGAACCCCGGACTTCCCCAAGCGGGGCGAAGGGGGCAAGATGAGCAGGTTGGCGGCACTCAGTGCCGCCAAACGGCCCAATGGTCGACCCCGAGTGCACTCTCCTGAGCCAAATGGGGGATGGTAGAGACAGTCAGGGCACCTCGAAGAAGAGGCACTACGTCGGTGAGGGATGACGTGAGCGACAACTCTGTAGTACTGCGGTACGCGGACGGTGAATACACCTACCCGGTGGTCGAGAGCACCGTCGGCGACAAGGGCTTCGACATCGGGAAGCTCCGAGCCCAGACCGGTCTGGTCACCCTGGACAGCGGATACGGCAACACCGCCGCCTATAAATCCGCCATCACCTATCTCGATGGCGAGCAGGGCATTCTGCGGTACCGCGGCTACCCCATCGAGCAGCTGGCGGAGCGCTCCACCTTCCTTGAGGTCGCGCACCTGCTGATCAACGGTGAGCTTCCCAAGGTCGACGAGCTGTCGACCTTCCAGAACGAGATCACCCAGCACACGCTGCTGCACGAGGACGTCAAGCGCTTCTTCGGCGGCTTCCCGCGGGACGCCCACCCGATGGCGATGCTCTCCTCCGTGGTCTCCGCGCTGTCCACCTTCTACCAGGACAGCCACAACCCGTTCGACGAGCGGCAGCGCCACCTCTCCACGATCCGGCTGCTCGCCAAGCTGCCGACGATCGCGGCGTACGCGTACAAGAAGTCGATCGGCCACCCCTTCGTCTACCCGCGCAACGACCTCGGGTACGTCGAGAACTTCCTGCGGATGACCTTCTCGGTGCCGGCCCAGGAGTTCGAGCTCGACCCGGTCGTGGTCTCGGCGCTCGACAAGCTGCTGATCCTGCACGCGGACCACGAGCAGAACTGTTCGACGTCCACGGTCCGTCTGGTGGGTTCGAGCCAGGCCAACATGTTCGCGTCGATCTCCGCCGGCATCTCGGCCCTCTGGGGCCCGCTGCACGGTGGCGCCAACCAGTCGGTCCTGGAGATGCTCGAGGGCATCAAGGCCAACGGCGGCGATGTCGACTCCTTCATCAACAAGGTGAAGAACAAGGAGGACGGCGTCCGCCTGATGGGCTTCGGCCACCGGGTGTACAAGTCCTTCGACCCGCGCGCCAAGATCATCAAGGCGGCGGCGCACGATGTCCTCTCCGCGCTCGGCAAGTCCGACGAGCTGCTTGACATCGCGCTCAAGCTGGAGGAGCACGCGCTCTCCGACGACTACTTCGTCTCGCGCAACCTCTACCCGAACGTGGACTTCTACACGGGCCTCATCTACCGCGCGATGGGCTTCCCGACCGAGATGTTCACCGTGCTCTTCGCGCTCGGCCGGCTGCCCGGCTGGATCGCCCAGTGGCACGAGATGATCAAGGAGCCCGGCTCCCGCATCGGTCGCCCGCGCCAGATCTACACCGGCGAGGTCCTGCGCGACTTCGTCCCGGTCGAGGGCCGCTGAGCTTCGGGCCGTTGACCCCGGCGACCCCCTGCCGGGGGTCCGGGGGTTGTCCCCCGGGCTAGCACAGCCACCGGCGAGGTCCTGCGCGACTTCGTCCCGGTCGAGGGCCGCTGACGCACTTCTTCCTCACGAGGCGCCGCACACGGCGGCGCCGCACGAGGCGCTGAACGAAAAGCGCCCCGCCGCCGATCCCCCCACGGGTCGACGAGCGGGGCGCTTCCCATATCCCCGGTGCGGATTCCCCCCACGGGATCCGGGCCGGGCGTCTGCCGGGTTCAGCAGAAGCTACGCGGGTCTGCGCGGTCTGCCGGGGTACGTACGGGAGGGCCGCTCAAAGCTCCCCGTGCACGTGCCCCGGCCAACGCTTGCCTATGGGACGTCCCCCAAGACATCCCATGAACGTCCCCCAAGACGTTCTTGGCATCGCCCACTTAGACTCGCGAACGGCCCGAATGGTTACCCCTAAATATCTGTGATCTAGGTCTCTTTGTGAAGGTCCTGTGCGTCACGTGTAGGTGAATTCACTTGAACCTTCGAAGTCGCAGGCTGTTTGTCACGACAAAGACGGACGAAAAGGCCATGGTCAGACCCGCGATCATCGGGTTCAGCAGGCCGAGCGCGGCCAGCGGAAGCGTCGCCACGTTGTAACCGAAGGCCCATCCCAGGTTTCCCTTGATCGTGGCGAGCGTCCGGCGGGCGAGCCGGATGGCGTCCGCGGCCACCCGCAGGTCGCCCCGGACCAGCGTCAGATCGCTCGCCTCGATCGCCGCGTCCGTCCCCGTGCCCATCGCCAGGCCCAGGTCGGCGGTTGCCAGCGCGGCGGCGTCGTTCACGCCGTCCCCGACCATCGCGACCGTCCGGCCCTCCGCCTGGAGCCGGCGTACGACGTCGACCTTCTCCTGCGGCAGGACCTCGGCGAAGACGAGGTCCGCGTCGATGCCGACCTCCGCCGCCACCGTCTCGGCCACCGCCCGCCCGTCCCCGGTCAGCAGGACCGGCGTCAGGCCGAGCGCGCGCAGCCGTACGACCGCCTCCGCGCTGGTCTCCTTCACCGCGTCGGCGACCGTGAGCGCCCCGCGCGCCCGCCCGTCCCAGGCGACCTGCACGGCTCCCGGCTCCGGCACCCCCGGCACCTCGACGCCCTCGGCCTCCAGGAGGGCCGGGCGGCCGACCAGGACGCGGTGGCCGTCGACCGTGCCGCGCACCCCGAGGCCGGGCACGTTCTCGAAGGACGTCGGCACCGGCAGCTCGCCGAGCCGTTCCGCGGCGCCCGCCGCGACCGCCCGGGCTACCGGGTGCTCGGAGGCGTGCTCCAGGGCGCCCGCGAGGCGCAGCAGCTCGTCCTCGTCCACACCCTCGTACGCGTACGTCTTCCGCAGTCGCATCCGGCCCGTGGTGACCGTGCCGGTCTTGTCGAGGACGACCGTGTCGACGCGGCGGGTGGACTCCAGTACCTCGGGGCCCTTGATCAGGATGCCGAGCTGCGCGCCCCGTCCGGTGCGAGCGCGGTCGGCGTCGCGAGGCCCAGGGCGCAGGGGCAGGCGATGATCAGTACGGCGACGGCGGCGGTGAACGCCCCCGTGGTGTCCTCGACGACGAACAGCCAGGTCAGCAGGGTGCCGAGGGCGATGTAGAGGACGGCGGGGACGAAGACGGCCGAGATCCGGTCGGCGAGGCGCTGCACCTCGGCCTTGCCGTTCTGGGCGTCCTCGACCAGCTTGGCCATCCGGGCCAGCTGGGTGTCCGCGCCCACCCGGGTCGCCTCGACGACCAGCCGTCCGGAGGTGTTGAGGCAGCCTCCGGTGACCGCGTCGCCGGCCGTCACGTCGACCGGGACGGACTCGCCGGTGAGCAGGGAGGCGTCCACGGCGGAGGCGCCCTCCACGACCGTGCCGTCGGTGGCGATCTTCTCGCCGGGGCGGACGACGAAGCGTTCGCCGGTCCGCAACTCGGCCACCGGGATCCGTACCTCCGTGCTGCCCCGCAGTACGGCCACGTCCTTCGCGCCCAGCTCCATCAGGGCGCGCAGCGCGGCGCCGGCCTTCCGTTTGGCGCGGGCCTCCAGGAAGCGGCCGAGGAGGATGAAGGTGGTGACGCCGGCCGCGACCTCCAGATAGATGGCGGAGGAAGCCTCCGCGCGGCCGACGGTGAGGTCGAAGCCGTGCCGCATGCCGGGCATGCCCGCGTCCCCGAAGAACAGCGCCCACAGCGACCAGCCGAAGGCGGCCAGCGTGCCGACCGAGACGAGGGTGTCCATGGTCGCCGCGCCGTGCCGAAGGTTGGTCCAGGCGGCGCGGTGGAAGGGCAGCCCGCCCCAGACGACGACCGGCGACGCGAGGGCGAGGGAGAGCCACTGCCAGTTGTCGAACTGGAGGGCCGGGACCATGGCGAGCAGGACGACCGGCGCGGAGAGCACGGCCGAGATGGTCAGCCGGCGGCGGAGCGCGCCCAGTTCGGGGTCCGCGTCCGCGTCCTCGTCCGCGGTGTCCGATGTCTCGGGCTGCGGAGGCGCGGGCTCCTCGGCGGTGTAGCCGGTCTTGACGACCGTCGCGATCAGCTCGGCGACCGCCGTCCCGGGCGGGTGCGCGATCCGCGCTTTTTCCGTCGCGTAGTTGACGGTGGCCGTGACGCCGTCCATCCGGTTGAGCTTCTTCTCGACGCGGGCCGCGCAGGAGGCGCAGGTCATCCCGCCGATGACGAGCTCGGTGACGTGCTCGGTGACGTGCTCGGTCGTGAGCGTGGTCGGCGCGGGGCTGGAGGTCATGTGCGGTTCCAAAAGGAGAGCAGGGCCGTACCGGGTAACGGTACGACCCTGCGGGGGTGGGGCGCGTACGAGGTCTACGCCTGGCCGACCAGCTCGTACCCGGCCTCGTCGACGGCGGCGCGGACGGCCTCCTCGTCGAGGGGGGCCTCGGAGACCACGGTCACCTTGCCGGTGGAGGCCACGGCCGTGACGGAGGAGACCCCGGCGATCTCGGAAATCTCGCTGGAGACCGCACCCTCGCAGTGCCCGCAGGTCATTCCCTTGACCTCGTACACGGTGGTGAGTCCGGTCTTCGTCTCGGCGGTCATGGCGGTCTCCTCTTCGAGGGCGTACTGGTTCAGGGTCGTACTGAAGCACAGCTTATACCCCTAGGGGGTATAAATTCCAGCCCGCTACGGGTCGTGCCGCGCGGGCGAGGTGGTGTCCAGGGGTGGTAGATACCCGATATGTCGCAATCGGGGACCACTCTGATCCTGATCATGTCGATCGCCGTCCTGGCACCGCTGCTGGCCTACGCGGCGGGGCGGCGGCTGCCCGTACCTCTCGTCATCTTCGAGATCCTGCTCGGCATCCTCGTCGGCCCCGGCGTGCTCGGCTGGGCGCACCCGGACGAACTGATCGACGGACTCTCCGAACTCGGGCTCGCGATGCTGATCTTCCTCGCGGGGTACGAGATCGAGTTCGGGAAGGTACGGGGCGACACGCTGAAGCGCTCGGTGTGGGCGTGGGTGATCGCCCTGGCGCTCGGCCTCGGGGCCGGGATCCTGCTGGCCGACGGGTTCCACGAGGGCGTCTTCATCGGCGTCGCGCTGACCAGTACGGCGCTCGGCACGGTCCTGCCGGTGCTGCGGGACGCGGGCGATCTGCACGGCCGGTTCGGCACGGTGGTGATGGCCTTCGGCGCGGTGGGGGAGTTCGGGCCGATCATCGCGATGGCGCTGCTGCTGAGCGGCCGTGGCGCGGCCGAGTCGACGGCGCTGCTCGCCGTCTTCGCCGCCCTGACGGCGGGCGCCGTGTTCTGGGCGCTGCGGCCGAGGCCGCCGTGGTTCGCCACGATCATCCGGAAGACCCTGCACAGCAGCGGCCAGTTCGCGGTCCGGTTCGTCTTCCTGCTGCTCGCGCTGATGCTGGGCGCCTCGCAGGCCCTCGGACTCGACGTGCTGCTCGGCGCGTTCGCCGCCGGAATGATCACCCGGCTCGTGCTGACCGGCGCCGCACCGGAGTCGGGGCCGGCGATCCTGGAGAAGGTCGAGGCGGTCGGATTCGGCTTCCTGGTACCGGTCTTCTTCGTCGTCACCGGCATCGAGTTCGACCTGGACTCGCTGCTCGACGGCGGCCGGACGCTGCTCCTGCTGCCGCTCTTCCTGCTGCTGTTCCTGGTGGTACGGGGCGGTCCCGTCCGGTTCCTGGCCCCGGGCGACCTGTCGGCGAAGGAGCGCCGGGCGCTGGTGCTCTACGAGTCCACGGCCCTGCCGCTCGTCGTCGCGATCACCACCATCGGCGTGGACGACAAGGTGCTCTCGGCGGGCGAGGCGGCGGCGCTGGTCGGGGCCGCGATGCTGTCGGTCCTGATCTTCCCGATCGTCGCCCTGAAGATCAGGGCGGGGGCGGGCGAGAAGGCGCTGCCGAAGGATTCGATCAGCGGCTCGGAGTCGTGGTGACGGAGCGGGTGGGGGCGGTGCGTCCGTTGCCTGGGCCGTCCGCGTCCTCGGTGGCGGGGCAGTCGTCGAGGGCCGAGCCGACGATCGGGTCGAGGTAGCGGAAGAGGACCCGCTTCAGCTCGGCCGAGGTGGCGTCCCGCTCGGGCCCCTCGGGCGCGGCCAGGACCAGGGCGAGGCCGCCCTTGAAGACGGCGAAGGTCATGTCGGCGATCAGGGCGCGTTCGGGTTCCGGCAGGTCCGGGAGGTAGAGCCCCAGCAGGTCCCGCACACGGGTGAGGAGCGAGGCGTGCAGGGCGTCGTGCTCCTCGGCGATCCGGCCGGGGATGTCGGAGCCGTGCATGAGGGCGAGGAAGACCGGGTTCTGGCAGTTGAACTCGATCAGCGGGTCGACGACGGCGTCGAGCATCTCGGGCAGCGGCAGCGCGAGGTTCTCCGGCGTGAAGGCCTGGCCGTGCGCGTCCCGCATCTCGTGCAGGAGGCGGTCGCCGAGCTCGATGGCGATGGCCTCCTTGTTGGGGAAGTACTGGTAGAGCGTGCCGGGCGAGACGTGCGCCTCGCGGGCGATCGCGTTGGTGCTTGCCGCGGTGTACCCGGAGGTGCAGAAGACGCTCGTGGCGGCCTGGAGCAGCTCCGCGATGCGGCGCTCGCCGCGGGCCTGGCGGCGGCGCGGCTTCGGTTCCTCGGACATGGTTGTCCACAGCCTCCTCGACACGTTTGACAAACACGAGAGGGCGCTCGCATTCTTGGGAAACGCGAGTGGTCGCTCGTGTTTGCTATTTTATGGCAATGGTCGACCCATGCGGCCTGCCGGGGAGCCGAGCGCATGGGTCAGGTGAAGGGGACACCGCGTCATGGCCGAAGTCAAGAATTCAGCGCCCGCCCGGGGCGGGGGGTGGACCCGGTTCGTGACGGCCCGGCCACGCCTGTCGCTGCTGGTCGCGCTCGTGATCAGCGGGCTGGCGGTCCTCGCGGGCGGCGGCGTCGCCGACCGGATGGGCAGCGGCGGCTGGGAGGACCCGGACGCCGAATCCACGTACGCGACGAAGGTGCTGGAGCGGGAGTTCCCCGCCTCCCAGCCCAACCTGCTGCTGCTCGTGGAGGCGCCGAAGGGCCGGGTCGACGATCCCGCCGTGGCCGCCGAGGCCCGTCGGCTCACCGAGCGGCTCGACGCCGAGCCGGGCGTCAGCGGCATCGGTTCGTACTGGGGGACCGGCGCCCCGGCCCTGCGCTCCGAGGACGGCCGGCAGGCCGTGATCGCCGCCCGGGTCGAGGGCGACGAGAAGGCGGCCGGCGAGATCCTGGAGCGGATCGCCCCGGAGTACCGCGGCACGCACGGGCCGGTCGAGGTCTCCGTCGGCGGACCGCTGGCCGTGCAGCACGAGATGCAGACGGTCATCCAGGAGGACCTGCTGCGCGCCGAGATGATCGCCCTGCCCGTGACGCTCGTGCTGCTCGTCATGGTCTTCGGCAGCGCGGTCGCCGCCCTGCTGCCGCTGGGGATCGGCATCGTCGCCATCCTGGGGACGAACGCGGTGCTGCGCGGCCTCACGGAGTTCACCGACGTCTCGGTCTTCGCCCAGAACCTCACCACCGCCCTCGGGCTCGGACTCGCCATCGACTACGCCCTGTTCGTGGTCCGCCGGTTCCGCGAGGAGCTCGCCGGGGGAGCCGACACCCGGACCGCGATCGGCACCACCCTGCGCACCGCCGGGCGGACGGTGCTGTTCTCGGCGCTGACCGTGGCCGTCTCGCTCGCCGCGATGCTCGTCTTCCCGCAGTACTTCCTGCGCTCCTTCGCCTACGCGGGCATCGCGGTGGTGCTGCTCGCGGCGGCGGCCGCGCTGATCCTGCTGCCCGCCGCGCTGATGCTGCTCGGGGATCGGGTCAACGCGCTCGACCTGCGGCGGCTGTTCCGGCGCCGGAGGGCGGGGGCCGAGCCCGCGACGACCGGCGAGGCCGGGGCCGGGTGGGCTCGGGCGGCGGGGCTGGTGATGCGCCGGGCCCCGGTGTTCGCCGTGGCCACGGCCACCGGCCTCGTCCTGCTCGGGCTGCCCTTCCTGGGGGTGAACTTCGGCACGGTCGACGACCGCCAGCTGCCCACCACCGCCGAGTCCCGGGTGGTCCAGGACGAACTGCGCGAGAGCTTCCCCGGCAGCCCCGGCGGCGGGCTCACCGTCCTCGCCGAGGGCGGCGCCACCCCGGACGAGTACGCCGGCTACCGCGACCGGATCCAGGGGCTCGACGGCATCGCGCGGGTGGACGGTCCCGTGACGCGCGACGGCGGCGCGTCCGGCGTGGCTGCCGGTGGCGAGGGGCACGCGTACTTCACCGTCGTCCCTGAGGGCGAGGGCGTCGGCGCTACTGCCCAGAGCGTGGTGGGCGAACTGCGGGCCGCGCCCGCCCCGTTCGACACCTCGGTGACCGGGGCGGCCGCCGTCCTCGTCGACTCCAAGGACGCCATCGCAGACCGGCTGCCCTGGGCGCTGGCGATCATCGTGGTGGTCACGCTGCTTCTGGTCTTCCTGCTGACCGGCAGCGTGGTGATCCCGATCCAGGCCGTCGTCCTGAACGCCCTCAGCCTCACCGCGATGTTCGGCGCGGTCGTCTGGGTCTTCCAGGACGGCCACCTCTCCGGACTGCTCGGCTTCACCCCGACCGGCGACATCGAGACGAACCTGCCGGTGCTCATGTTCTGCGTCGCCTTCGGACTCTCCATGGACTACGGCGTGTTCCTGCTCTCCCGGATCAAGGAGGAGTACGACGAGACGGGCGACCACGACCACGCGGTCCGCTTCGGCCTGCGCCATACCGGCGGCCTCATCACCGCCGCCGCCGTGATCCTCGCCGTCGTCATGGTGGCCATCGGCACCTCCCGGGTGACCAACACCAAGATGCTGGGTCTCGGCGTCGCGCTGGCGGTGCTGATGGACGCCATGGTGGTCCGCAGCCTGCTCGTGCCCTCCGTGATGAAACTGACCGGCCGTCTGACCTGGTGGGCACCGGGCCCGCTGCGCCGCTTCCACGACCGGTTCGGGATCAGCGAGGGCGGCGCGCCGGCGCCGGGGCCGGCGCCCTCGCCGGTCCCGGCGGCCGAGCGGGACAAGGAGTCCGTCGGAGGCTGAGGGGTACGGGAACGGCCCGAAGGCCCCGCGTCGGTGGCGACGGGGGCCTTCGTGGACCGGGCGGGCCGGACGGGGCCGGGATGGGGTGGTGCCGGATGGGGCGTCGGGGAAGGCGGGGCCGGGAGGGGGGTCAGTCCCGGCGGGCCCGGTTGCCGGGACGGTTGGCGACCCAGGAGCGGATCGTGTCCGGGTACCAGTAGGGCTTGCCCGACTCGACCTGGTCGGGCGGCGGCAGCAGACCGTGCTTCCGGTAGGAGCGGACGGTGTCCGGCTGCACCTTGATGTGCGCGGCGATGTCCTTGTACGACCAGAGCCTTCTGTCCGTCATGGGTGGCACCTCCCTGCGCGCCTCGCAGCGGCGGCGGGGGTGCCGTTCGGGGGAGCTGCGGGGCCAGCGCTGGCGATCACTGAGCCTGTGCCCCCTGCAACGACCCGTTCCAACAGAGGAGAGCGGCTGTCGAACGGCTGTGACGGAAAGCCCGCGTAATGGAGATATGTGTGACGACAGGGGGACGGATGTGACATAAGTGACGCATGGTCACATCGGCGTGGCGGCAGGCCGGATGGAGGTTCCTAGGCTCCGCAGGAGCGCAGGAAGCGGCGCGTGCGGACCGCGATCGGATACGGCTTGTCGGGCTCGCACGGGTACATGTCCTGCTCGACGATGGCGAAGAGCTCCACGTCGAGGGCCTGGGCCGCCGCCAGGACCGGTTCCAGGGCAGGCATGCCCGAGGGCGGCTCGCACATCACGCCCCGCGCCACGGCAGGACCGAACGGCACCTCGTCCCGGACCACCCCGGCGAGGATCTCCGGGTCGACCTGCTTGAGATGGAGGTAGCCGATCCGCTCGCCGTACGTCTCGATGAGCTTGACGCTGTCGCCACCGCAGTACGCGTAGTGCCCGGTGTCCAGGCAGAGCGAGACCAGGTCGGGATCGGTCGCGTCCAGGAACCGGGTCACGTTCTCCTCGCTGTCGACATGGGTGTCCGCGTGCGGGTGGACGACGATCTTCAGCCCGAAGCGCTCCCGGACCTCGTGGCCCAGACGCTCGGTCAGACCGGTCAGATTCCGCCACTGTTCGGGGGTGAGCGTGCGGTTCTCCAGGACCTCGCCCGTCTTGTCGTCCCGCCAGAAGGACGGGATGACGACCAGGTGCTCGGCGCCCATCGCCTGGGCGAGCGCCGCGTTGTCGGCGACGTGGGCCCAGGTCTTCTCCCAGACGGCCGGACCGTGGTGCAGCCCGGTGAAGACCGTGCCCGCCGAGACCCGCAGGCCCCGGCGGCCCGTCTCCTCGGCCAGGACGGCGGGGTCGGTGGGCAGATAGCCGTACGGGCCGAGTTCGATCCACGAGTAACCGGCGTCGGCGACCTCGTCGAGGAAGCGCTGCCAGGGGACCTGCCGGGGATCGTCGGGGAACCAGACGCCCCAGGAGTCCGGGGCGGAGCCGATACGGATACGGGACAGCGGCGACGGCTTCGTCATGAGAGCCACCTTGGCCGGGCCCCGAACGACGCGTCAAGACGCTCGTCCGAATGTAAGGACATAGCGTTGACAGGGTTCGGGGAGGGCGGCTAGACCTGGGTGCGGGGCCGAGGTGAGAGGTGGCGCGCGTGGATGCGGAGCCGGAGCCGTACGAGCCGGATGAGCCGTACGAGCTGATCACGATGGGGCGACTCGGGGTGGACCTCTACCCGCTCCAGATCGGCGTTCCGCTCGCCCGGGTGGAGACCTTCGGGAAGTTCCTGGGCGGCTCGCCCGCGAACGTGGCCGTCGCGGCGGCCCGGCTGGGCCGGCGGACGGCGCTGGTGAGCAGGACCGGGGCGGACTCCTTCGGGGAGTATCTGCACGAGGAGCTACGGGGTTTCGGGGTCGACGACCGCTGGGTGACGCCGGTGGCGGCGTATCCGACACCGGTCACCTTCTGTGAAATCTTCCCGCCCGACGACTTCCCGATCCACTTCTACCGGCAGCCCCGCGCGCCGGACCTGGAGATCCACCCGGCGGAGCTGGACCTCGCGGCGATCCGCGCGGCGCGGGCGTTCTGGGTGACGGGGACGGGACTGAGCGTCGAGCCGAGCCGGTCGGCGACGCTGGGCGCGCTGCGGGAGCGGGGCGGTGCGGACCTCACGATCCTCGACCTGGACTGGCGTCCGGCGCTCTGGCCCGACCCGGGCGAGGCGGGGCCGCTCTACCGGGAGGCCCTGCGCTCGGCCACGGTCGCCGTCGGCAACCTGGACGAGTGCGAGGTCGCGACCGGGGAGCGCGAACCGTATGCGGCGGCCCGCGCGCTGCTCGCCGCCGGGGTGCGGCTCGCGGTCGTCAAACAGGGCCCCAAGGGCGTCCTCGCCCTGACCGCCGACGGGGAGAGCGCGGAGGTCCCGCCCCTGCCGGTCGAGGTGGTCAACGGCCTCGGCGCGGGCGACGCGTTCGGCGGGGCGCTGTGCGACGGCCTCCTCGCCGGCTGGCACCTGGACCGCACCCTCCGCCGCGCCAACGCGGCCGGCGCGATCGTCGCGGGCCGCCTCGCCTGCTCCCCGGCGATGCCCCACCCCGCCGAAATCGACACCGCCCTCACCACCGGCACAGGCACGACGGGCCCAGGGGGCGCGGGCGCCATCGGCGCCGACTCGGCCGGCACCGGCACGACAGGCCCCGCGCCCGGTGCCGACCCGCTCCCGGAGCGCACCCCATGACCCACCACCCCACCGACTCCTGGCGCACCCGCGCGGCCCACCGCCGCGCCGGCGGCCCCAAGCCCGGCCCCGGCCCGGAGCCCGCCCCGGCCGGCCCGGAGCCCGCCCCGGCCGGCCCGGAGGCCGGACCGCCCGGCCCGGAGCCCGCCCCGGCCGGCCCGGAGGCCGGACCGCCCGGCCCGGAGGCCGGACCGCCGGAAGGCACCGCGCCGGACGCGGCCCCCACCACCTCCGACCCCCTCCGCCAGGCCGCGCACCCCGCCCCGCCGCGCCGGCTGGCGCGGCCCGCGCCCGTCCTCGCCCCTGCCGCCGGCCCCGGCACCCGCCCCACCCTCCACGGCCTCGAACCCGTCGACGTCGAGTGGCTCGTCACCGTGCGGGCTCGGCATCCGGAGGCGGTCGCCGAGGCGGCCGCGCGGCGCCGGACTCGTGGGTTGTTCGAGGAGCGGGACCGGCTGCTGATCGTCGCCGCCGACCACCCCGCCCGCGGCGCGCTCGGCGTCGGCACGCGGCCGTACGCGATGGCCGACCGCGCCGACCTCCTCGGGCGGCTGCGGCTCGCGCTGTCCCGGCCCGGCGTCGACGGCGTCCTCGCCTCCGCCGACATCCTCGACGACCTCCTCCTGCTCGGCGCACTCGACGACCGCCTCGCCGTCGGCTCGATGAACCGCGGCGGCCTCGCCGGTGCCTCCTTCGAGCTCGACGACCGCTTCACCGGCCACCGACCCCAGGACCTCGCCCGGCTCGGCTTCGACGCCGGCAAGCTGCTCCTGCGGATCGACCCCGACGACCCCGGTTCGCTCACCACCCTGCACGCCGCCGCCCGCGCCGTCGACGAGATGGCCGGCCTCCGTCTGCCCGTCTTCGTCGAGCCCTTCCTCTGCCGCCGCGACCAGGAAGGCCGGCTGCACAACGACCTCTCCGCCGAGGCCGTCATCACCTCCCTCGCCGTCGCCTCCGGCCTCGGCGGCACCTCCGCGTACACCTGGCTCAAAGTCCCCGTCACCGACCGCCCCGAGGAGATGGCCCGCGTCCTGGAGACCACCACCCTCCCCACCGTCCTCCTCGGCGGAGACCCGGGCCCCGGCCCGGACGCCCAGGACGTCACGTACGAGAGATGGCGCGCCGCGCTGCGCCTGCCCACCGTCCGTGGCCTGGTCGTCGGCCGCGCCCTGCTCTATCCCGAGGACGGCGATGTGGCCGGAGCCGTCGATACCGCTGCGCGCCTGCTGTGCGAGACGGTAGGAAGGACCCTGCACGCGTGAACGATCACCTCCACGAGCTCCATCTGCCCGCCGGGACCGCCTCCCACGGGCCGTATACGCTCCACGTCGACCCCGACCGGGCAGGCTGGGGGCACTCCGCACTGCGCGTCCTCGAACTCGGTCCGGGAGCCACCCACCTCCTGGACACCGGGGAAAGCGAGTGGATCGTGCTTCCGCTGACCGGCGGCTGTACGGTGCAGATCGACGGCCAGACGCTTCAACTCCTGGGCCGCGAGGGCGTGTTCGGCGGAGTGACGGACTTCGCGTACGTGCCCCGCGACGCGCGGGTCCAGATCGCCTCCGGTGCGGGAGGCCGCTTCGCTTTGGCAGGAGCGAAGTGCGAGCGACGACTCCCCGCACGCTACGGCCCCGCGCCGGAGGTACCCGTCGAGGCCCGCGGCAGCGGCAACCAGGCCCGGCAGGTACGGAACTTCGCCGCCGCCGACACGTTCGACTGCGACCGCCTCATCGCCGTCGAGGTGATCACCCCCGGCGGGAACTGGTCCTCCTACCCGCCGCACAAGCACGACGAGCACCGCCCCGGCGTCGAGTCCGAGCTGGAGGAGATCTACTACTACGAGATCGCCGGCGGTGGCGTCGGCTACCAGCGCATCTCCCCCTCCCGGCCCGGCGGCGCCGACCTCCTCGCCGAGGTCAGGACCGGCGACGCCGTTCTCGTACCGGACGGCTGGCACGGCCCGTCGATCGCGCAGCCGGCGCACGACATGTACTACCTGAACGTGATGGCCGGACCGGGGCCGGACCGGGAGTGGAGAATCTGCTTCCACCCCGACCACACGGAGGGATACAAGTAGTGGGTACTCTCACCGTCGCCCAGGCGCTGGTACGGTTCCTCGCCGCGCAGTACACCGAACGCGACGGCGTACGCCACCGGCTGATCCCCGCCGTCTGGGGCATCTTCGGCCACGGCAACGTCGCCGGGATCGGCCAGGCGCTCGTCGAGTACGCCGACGAGATGCCGTACCACCAGGGCCGTAACGAACAGGCCATGGTGCACGCGGCCGTCGGCTACGCCCGCCAGTCCGGCCGGCTCTCCACGCACGCCGTGACCACCTCCATCGGCCCCGGCGCCACCAACCTCGTCACCGGCGCCGCGCTCGCCACGATCAACCGCCTCCCGGTCCTGCTCCTGCCCGGCGACACCTTCGCGACCCGCCCCGCCGACCCGGTCCTCCAGCAGCTCGAAGTCCCGTACGCCGGCGATCTGTCGGTCAACGACTGTCTGCGGCCGGTCTCCACCTACTTCGACCGGGTCACCCGCCCCGAGGCGCTGATCCCGGCCGCGCTCGCCGCCGTGCGGGTCCTCACCGACCCCGCCCAGACCGGCGCGGTGACGCTCGCGCTGCCGCAGGACGTGCAGGCGGAGGCGTACGACTGGCCGGCGGAGTTCTTCGCCGAGCGGGTCTGGCGGGTGCGCCGGCCGTCCCCCGACGAGGACGAACTGGACGCGGCGGTCGCGGCGATCGGCCGGGCGGCCCGGCCGCTGATCGTCGCGGGCGGCGGGGTCAAGTACAGCGGCGCCGAGGAGGCGCTCGACACGTTCGCCTCGCTGACCGGCATCCCGGTCGCCTCCACCCAGGCCGGCAAGGGCGCGCTGCGCCACGACCACCCGCAGGACATGGGCGCCCTCGGCCACACCGGCACCGCCGTCGCCGACCACCTGGCCCGTACGGCGGATGTGGTGATCGGGATCGGCACCCGCTGGACCGACTTCACCACCGCCTCCGGGACCCTCTTCACCCACCCGGACGTGCGGTTCGTCAACCTCAACATCGCCGCCTTCGAAACCCACAAGATGGCCGCGCTGCCGCTGGTGGCGGACGCCCGCGAGGGTCTCGAACAGCTCCACTCCCTCCTCGACCCGCACCACGTCACCGAGCACTACGTGCACGAGTACGCCGAGGAGAAGCTCCGCTGGGACGCCCGCGTCACCGCCGCGTACACCGCCGCCGACGAGGACGCCCGCCCCACCCAGGCTCAGGTCCTCGGCGCACTCGACACCCTGGTCACCGGGGACGACATCCTGATCAACGCGGCCGGCTCGCTCCCCGGCGACCTCCACAAGCTGTGGCGGGCCCGGTCCGCGGACCAGTACCACGTCGAGTACGGCTACTCCTGCATGGGCTACGAGATCCCGGCGGCGATCGGGGTGGCGCTGGCGGCGCCCGGGCGACCGGTGTGGGCGCTGGTCGGCGACGGTACATACTTGATGAATCCCACTGAAATCGTCACAGCTGTCCAGCAGCGACTGCCCATCAAGGTGGTGATCCTGCAGAACCACGGGTACGCGTCCATCGGAGGGCTCTCCGAGTCCGTCGGCGGTGAGGGGTACGGCACCGCGTACCGCTTCCGGGCCCGGGACGGCGGCTTCACCGGCGCGCCGCTCCCGGTCGACCTGGCGGCCAACGCGGCGAGCCTCGGGATGCGGGTGCTGACCCCTCGTACCGTATGTGACCTGCGAGAAGCTCTCGCCGACGCGCGGGCGTCGACGGTTCCCACATGTGTCTATGTGGAGACCGAAACGGCAGACACAGTGTCGGGCCCGCCCCCCGCCCAGGCATGGTGGGATGTGCCCGTGGCCGAGACCTCGACCCGCCCGTCGGCGGTCAAGGCCCGGGAGGAGTACGACCGGCACGTCACCGCCCGACGCCGCCATCTCTGAAGGAGCACGCAATGACGAAGACCGTCAACCACTGGATCGGTGGCAAGACCGTCGAGGGCACGTCGGGCAACTGGGGCCCGGTCACCGACCCGGCCACCGGCGCCGTGACCACGCAGGTGGCGCTGGCCTCGGTCGAGGAGGTCGACGCGGCGGTGGCCGCGGCGAAGACCGCGTTCGAGACCTGGGGTACGGCGTCGCTCGCGCAGCGCACCACGATCCTGTTCAAGTTCCGCGCGCTGCTCGACGCGAACCGGGACGCGATCGCCGAGCTGATCACCGCCGAGCACGGCAAGGTGCACTCGGACGCGCTGGGCGAGGTCGCCCGCGGTCTGGAGATCGTGGACCTGGCGTGCGGGATCACGACGCAGCTCAAGGGCGAGCTGTCGACGCAGGTGTCGAACCGCGTCGACGTGGCGTCCATCCGCCAGCCGGTCGGTGTCGTGGCGGGCATCACGCCGTTCAACTTCCCGGCCATGGTGCCGATGTGGATGTTCCCGCTCGCCATCGCGTGCGGCAACACCTTCATCCTCAAGCCGAGCGAGAAGGACCCGTCGCCGTCGCTGAAGATCGCGGAGCTGCTCGCCGAGGCGGGGCTGCCGGACGGCGTCTTCAACGTCCTGCACGGTGACAAGGTGGCGGTGGACCGCCTCCTGGAGCACCCGGACGTCTCGGCGATCTCGTTCGTGGGCTCGACCCCGATCGCCCGCCACATCCACACGACGGCCTCGGCGGCGGGCAAGCGCGTCCAGGCGCTCGGCGGCGCGAAGAACCACATGCTGGTCCTGCCGGACGCGGACCTGGACGCGGCGGCCGACGCGGCGGTCTCGGCGGCGTACGGCTCGGCCGGTGAGCGCTGCATGGCGATCTCGGCGGTCGTCGCGGTCGGTGCGATCGGCGACGAGCTGGTGGAGAAGATCCGCGAGCGCGCCGAGAAGATCAAGATCGGCCCCGGCAACGACCCGACCTCGGAGATGGGCCCGCTCATCACGGCGGTCCACCGCGACAAGGTCGCCTCGTACGTGAAGGGCGCGGCGGACGAGGGCTGCGAGGTCGTCCTGGACGGCACGGGCTACACGGTGGGCGGCTTCGAGAACGGCCACTGGATCGGCCTGTCCTTGTTGGACAAGGTCCCGACGACGGCCGCGGCGTACCGGGACGAGATTTTCGGCCCGGTGCTGTGCGTGCTGCGCGCGGACACGTACGAGGAGGGCGTCGCCCTCATCAACGCCTCGCCGTTCGGCAACGGCACCGCGATCTTCACCCGCGACGGCGGCGCGGCCCGGCGCTTCCAGCTGGAGATCCAGGCGGGCATGGTCGGCGTCAACGTCCCGATCCCGGTCCCCGTCGGCTACCACAGCTTCGGTGGCTGGAAGGACTCCCTCTTCGGCGACCACCACATCTACGGCAACGACGGCGTCCACTTCTACACCCGCGGCAAGGTGGTCACCACCCGCTGGCCGGACCCCGCGGACGCCCCGTCGGGCGTGGACCTGGGCTTCCCGCGCAACCACTGACGTACGCCCGCTCGCCCGGACGACGTCGAACCCCCACCGGCTCGGCCCGGTGGGGGTTCCCCCATGCCGTGATCTCCGTCACATCGTGATCACGCCACCCTGCGCCGGATTTGCCCGGGCATTACGATCCATCCCACCATCCGGACGCGTGGTTGATCCCGCCTGACCAGCGGAACGCGACGCCGGTGTGCACACAGGGCTTGGGGGGCTCGAGATGGTGGCAACGGGCATGCGCGTATTGGGACTCTCCGAGCTGGAGGAGAGCGTCTACCGCCACTTCCTGCGGAACCCCGACACCACCGACGGGGACATCCATCTCCTGCTACGGGCCGACCGCGGGACCGTGGCCGCCGCCGAGGCTCGGCTGCGCGAGCTCGGGCTGCTGTACGCGACCGACCGGCAGACCGTGAGCCCGACCGATCCTGCGATCGCGGTGGACCGGCTCACCGACCTGCGGCTGCGCGAACTGCACCAGGAACTGCAGGAGGTCACCCGCTCCCGGCACCTGGTCGCCGAACTGCGCGAGGAGCAGTGCCCGGCGCTCGCCTCGCCGCAGTCCGTCGAGCGGATGGAGAACGTCGCGCAGATCCGCGGCCGGATCTACGACCTCGCCTTCTTCGCCCGCGAGGAGATCCTGTCCGTCGAGCCGTACACGGCGCTGACGCCCGAGAACATCGAGCACTCGCGCCCGTTGGACATGCGCTGTCTCAGCCGGGGCGTCCGGATCCGGAACGTGGTGCTCCTGGGGGCCCTCGACGATCCGCCGACCGCCGGCTACCTGCGCGAACTCGCCGCGAAGGGGGCGCAGATCCGGGCGGTCCCCGACCTCTCGGAGCGCATCCTCGTCTACGACCGCCGCACCGCTCTGGTCCCGATCGACCCCGAGGACACCTCGCGGGGCGCCCTGGTGGCCCAGGAGACCGGTCTCGTCTCCGGCATCCTCGCCCTGTTCGAGAAGATCTGGTGCCACGCCACGGACCTCTCCGCGATCACCGCGGACGCGGAGGAGTCCCCGGACGGGCTGGCCGAGACCGAGCTGCAGGTCCTGAAGTCCATGTGCCACGTCGGCAAGGACGAGATCGGCGCCCGCGACCTGGGCATGTCGGTGCGGACCTACCGGCGGCACGTGGCCGACCTCCTGCGCGTCCTCGGCGCGTCCAGCCGCCCGCACGCCGCCCTGCTGGCGCGCGAACGCGGCTGGATCTGACCGTTACGAGACGGCCGCGCCCTGGAGGTCCTGGACGGCCCGGCGGACCGCCGCGGAGACCGGGGCGGCGCCCTCGGACAGGGCCGTCAGCCGGTCCTTGAGTGCGCGGCGCCGGTCGGCGGACAGGGCCGTGCCCAACTGGCCGCCCGCGTGGGCGAGTCCGGCGAGCAGCGCGGCCCGGTCGCCGGCCGCCGGCTCCTCGGCCGCGGCGACCACCGTGGCCCGTACCTCCCCGGCGGCGGAGAGGCCGTCCGGGGTGAGGCCGGCCCGGTTCAGTGGGAAGACGCCGAAGACCCGGCTGGTGTTCTGCTCCAGCAGTCCGTCCTTCTCCAGGCCGCGCAGCACCTCGTGGATCGATGCGCGGCCGTCCTTGCGCACCCAGTGCAGCCACTTCCTGCCGGGCTCCGCGGCCACCTGCTGCCACGCCTGCCGGAGCGCGGCGTCCTGCGGAGCCTCGCCCACGGCCTCGGCCGTACCCGCCTCGTCCGTCAGGGCGCCACCGTCGAGCAGTTCGGCCAGCAGCGCACCGCGCACCGCCGGAGCCAGGGACTGCCGGACGGGGAGTTTGCCGCCCTCCGCGTCGAAGGCGAGCAGGATCATGTCGCCTGCCAGGGTCATCTCAGGTGTTCCTCTCCCTACGGGCACCGCGCTTCATGCGGGCACCGCGCCGGCAACAGCCGCCGGTTTCCTGGCAGTCTGCCCCGACAGCATTCCAAGTGCCGCTTCCTCACCCGGTTGGAAGCCCAGCCGGTTCATCACCATGTGCAGGTGGTGGAGCAACTGGTGGTCCCGGGAGCCGGGGGCCCGCAGGACGAGTTCGGCCAGCGCGTCGGCATGCGCGTCGACGCGCTCCCGCACGCCGGGTACGGGTACGCCCTGTTCCCGTACCCCGGCCGAGATCTCGCCGAGCAGCGGCCGGAGCTGCTCGCCGGCGGCGGCCATGCGCAACTGCCAGCCCCACCGGGTGCGGTGGCGGACCCAGAAGACGTCCCGCTCCTCCTCGGTCAGCACCCGGGAGGTCAGCGCACGGGCGAAGTGGACGGCGTGCGCGGCCCGTTCGTAGCGTCGCGGCAGGGCGGAGAGATCGAGCCCGGCGGAGAACGCGCTGTCCAGGTGGAAGACGCGCTCGGCGACGGCGACGCCGTCCGGGCCGCCGTACTTGGCCAGCTCGGGTGCGTACAGCGCGGGCGTGACGCCGCGGGTCGGCGCGCCGGGCGGCAGCGCGCCGGGCAGGAGGCCGACGGCGTCCTCGGGCCGCTCCTCCAGCGTGTCAAGCAGGCCGGTCAGCTCCTCGCGGGCGGTGCCGTGCAGCGCGTCCACCGCGTCGGTCCCGGCGCGCAGTCTCAGCCGCAGGTGGTGGCCGGTGGCGTCCCAGTACCTGATGAAGAACCAGTCCTCGCTGCCCAGCCGCCCGGCCTGCTCGGCCAGCCACGGCACGAGGGTACGGACCGCCGCGTCCATCAGCCGGGGGCCGCCCGGGTAGACCCGTACGTACCACCAGTCCCGCTCGGGAACCGTCACGCTCATGCCTCCTCCTCCGGCCGCCGCCAGCGCAGCAGCGATATGTGCTCGGCGGCCCGCGTGCCGCCCGCCCCGTCCCGCAGCGGATGCGCGGACCTGCCCGGCAGCGCTTCGACCAGGCGCAGGTGGCCGGTGGCCGGGCCGGCCCACTGGGCCAGCACGGACAGCGAGAGCGGGGAGGCCAGCGAGACCCACAGGGGTTTGCGGTCCGCGCCCTGCTCGCCCGGTCCGAAGCCGGTCAGCCGGTGGCAGAAGACCTCCTCCGGCAGCCCGTGCGCGCGCCGGAACTCCTCGGCGCGCAGCACGGTCTCGGCGTCGCTCTCGCCCGGCCTCGGCACCGGCAGCTCGGCCGCCGGGACCACCCACGAGGCGCGGGAGGCGGTGACGCGGCCGAAGGTGGTGCGTGCGCTCGACACGACCTGGTCGCGGCGCTGCTCCTGGAGCCCGAACGGAAGGACGTAGTCCGAGTGCGGTGATCCGTTGACCCACGGGTCGGCGAGCACGGCGAGCAGCCGGGCGAACGGCGGGAAGAGGTGGGGCGGGACGAGCCCGAGGTAGGCCAGTCCGACCGGGTCGCCCGTGCGGTCGCGCAGGGCGAGGGTGCCCTGGCCGGGGTCGTGCGTGAGCACGGTGTCGGTCAGGTCCAGTCCGTCGGCCGCCGGGGTCTCGCCGGGCAGCAGCAGGGGCGGCAGCAGGCCGGCCGACCGCGACTGGGCGGTGTTGATCTCCGTCCACAGGACGAGTTCCCGGCAGGTCCGGCCGGGCCAGCAGGCGCGGACGTGCGCGCGCAGCCGCTCGCGGAAACCTTCGCCGAGGAGCGGTCCGAAGCGGGTCACGAGCCCGCCCGTGCCGGGATTGAACTGGTTGACGACCAGCTGGTAGTCGCCGCCCCGCACGGCCTGCGGGCCGGTCGCGGCGAGCTGGAACAGTACGGCCGCGGCGGGCGGCGCGCTGCTCGGTCCGACCGGCAGCCAGGCCCGCCCGCCCGCGGTCTCCCGCTCGGCGCGGTCGGCGACGGCGGCCTTGTCGAGGTCGGGCTGCGCGTCGCCGTCGACGGCGACGCGCATCAGGAACCCGAGCACGTCGGTGCAGGTCCCGCCCGGCCCGTACTCGGCGGTGAAGCGGTCCACGAGCACGTCGTAGAGGTGCGAGCGGAAGATGAACGGTCGCATGCGACGGCCCAGTTCGATCAGGTCGGCGCGGACCTCCGGCACGTCGAGGACATCGGGCAGGGCGAGGTCGCTCACGACGTCCTCGTACAGCACCTCCCCGGATACGAAGCGGTCGAGACCGGCCTGCCGGGCCCAGCGTCGGGCGGTGTGGCGGGCCCGGGTGACCGTCTCGGTACGTTCGCCCTCGCCGGCGGCGGCGAGGGCGGCGGCGGAGTCCCGCAGCTCCCGCACCTCGGCCGCGATCCCGTCGTCCGGCCGGCCCGCGAGCAGCTCCGCGACGGCGCCCACCGGGTCGCCGCCGCGCCGCCAGGGCGGTACGGGCGTGATCAGCCCGGTGTCGAGGAGACGCCGGAAGCGGCGGAAGGGGTCGGGGCCGCCGAGCCCGGACAGCAGGCCGTCCAGGGAGTGTTCGGCGTCGGGCGCGAAGGCGGAGAGCCAGGGCGCCGCGTGGTCGGCCTCCACCACCCGGTCGAGCCGCCAGGCCAGACCGCCGTCGGCGACGGCTTCGGGGAGCAGGACGAGGCCGCCCGGAGCGTCGGGACCGCCGGGGCGGAGCGGCGCGAGCCGGTAGCGCAGCAGACCGGCGGTGTCGGCCTCGCGGGCCAGGCAGCGCAGGGCCAGCTGGGCGAGGGCGGTGGCGGCATAGCTGTGGGCGGTGGGGGCCGCTGCCCCGGCGGTACCGGTGGAGCCGCCCTCGCCGACGGTGGTCAGGGTGGAGAACGGGCTGGTCTTCACGGCGGCCCGGGACACGTAGGAGTACAGGGTGCGCAGGTTGCGGGTCTCGGCGGGGCGGCGGCGCGGGCGGCCGTGCCGCAGCCAGTCGGGGGCGGCCAGCGCCGCGGCCCGGGCGAAGCCCGGGTCCGCGAGGTGGGCGGCGAGCGCGGACGGGGCCGCCGCGCGGTCCTCGGCCAGCAGGGCTTCGAGCCGTCGGGTGGCCTCGTCGCGCAGCCGGACGGCCGCCTGCCAGCCGATGAAGGCCGCGGCCGCCGCGGGCCCCGCCAGCTCGGCGATCCGGGGCGGCAGTTCGTCGCCCCAGGGCAGGGTGCGCAGCCGGTGCACGGCCCGCTTGGCGGCCAGCACCTGGCGGCGCAGCGGCACCTCGTCGTCCAGGAGGGGCACCAGCGGGAAGCAGATGTCCTCCAGGTCGGGCCGTCGGCGCTCCAGTTCGGCGTGCGCGTCGGCGGCCTCGGTGATGGCCCGCCGGGTGGCGGGACCGGTGAGGTCCAGGGCCTCGGTGGGCAGTCCGCCCACCCGGGTGAGCAGCGGTCCGGAGATCTCGGGGGCGGTGGCCGGGGTGGTGGCCGGGGTGGTCGCCGGGGTGGTCGCCGGGACGGTGGCGGTGGCGGGGGCGGTCACGGCATCGACCGTCCGACCAGTGCGAACGACCAGATCAGCGACTGGACGACGAAGTAGCCGAGCGCCACGGTGTAGACGCAGCACACGATGCCGTACGTGACGTGCAGTCGGCGGCTGCGGGCCGGCATCCGCTCCAGGAAGCCCGGCAGCGCGCGGCCCAGCAGACGGTGCTTCAGCAGGGCGAAGGCGCGGCCCCGCGCGTCGACGAGGCCGAAGCCGGCTTCCAGCGCCGCGTAACCGTCGCTCGGGAGCATCGGGTTGATGTTGGTGACCAGGTTGAGCATCTGGAAGAGCAGCAGCGCCCCCGCCACCTGGGCGACCGGTCCGTGCGTGGTGAGCACGAGCAGCGCGGCGGCGCCGGTGAACCAGCCGTCGCTGAGCGGTCCGGCGAGGGCGAGCAGGACCCGGCCGCCGCGGGAGCGGACGCGGTAGGCGTCGGTACGGTCGACGTAGGCGAGCGGCATGAAGTAGAAGAGCAGCGCCACTCCCAGGCCTCGTACGGGCACCTTGAGCACTTGGCAGACCATGGCGTGCGCGCTCTCGTGCACGAGGATCTGGCAGAGCATCAGGCCGATGGCGACGAGGGTTCCGGTGCCCAGCAGGTCCTTGGCCGGCGGGGCCGAGGTCAGGACCGCGTACAGGCCGAGCAGGATGCCGAGGACGCCGCCGCCGGCGAAGACAGCGACCGACAGCCGGGCCGGGACCCGGCGCAGCAGCCGGGCCGCGGGCTCCAGGACCGTCGGCAGCGAGCGGGTGATGACGAAGCGGGGCATGAGCATGGTGGTGCCGAAACGGCCGCCCGCGCGCTTCTTGGGGGTGCCCTCGGTTTCGGTTCCGACGAGCAGGCCGCTGCGGGTCAGCTCGTCGACGAAGGTGTCGAGCTCGCCGCGCACGCCTTCGGCGGGTACGCCCCGGCGTGCCGCCATCAGGGCCGAAAGCTCGTCCAGCGAGTGCGTTCCGTCGAACTGGCGCAGCAGGGCCGCCGCCGACTTGGTCAGCCGGTGGTACGTCCCGCCCTGCGGGTCGAACACCAGGGGGTGGTCGTCCATCCCCCGGATGATCTCCAGATCCTCCCGGAGTTTGGGTGCAGTGCACACATCCACGGCGCGGTTCCTCCCTCCGCAGCGGCGGCCGGCCCGCTACCGTGCCGGGCCGCCTGGTTCTAATCTGGTGTGGTTCAGTCCGGTTCGGGAAAAGCGGACCGGGCTGGGGCCCTGGGCCCCGGGGTACTAGGACCACCCCGGAGCCCAGGGAATCGACCGGCTGATCAGCCGCCCTGGCTGGAGACGCTGCTCATCGAGCTGGCACAGCCGACGGGGCAGCTGGCCGAGCCGGCGCAGGCACCGCAGAACGCGGTGGTGAAACCGGGGCTCACGGCGTCCTGGAGGACCTCAAGATCGAGGGACTCCGACCACAGTTCGAGCTCGTTGTCGAGGTTCTCGTTCATGGCCTTCACTTCCTTTCGTCTGCCTGACGTGCAGGCGGTTGGGGTTGCGGAGGTGCCGCGGGCGCTCTAGCCGAAGCTGGAGGCGCTCGCCGAGGAGGAGGCGGTGCTCGTCGGGCACGAGGCCGTCGAAGCGGTGCCGGCGGTCGCCCAGGTGCCGAGGGCGACGCCCTCCTTCAGGGGCTCCAGACCGAGCGCGTCCGAGGCCAGCTCGTCGGCGGACAGGTCCAGTTCGAGGTCGTCGAAGTCCTGCATGTGAGGAATCCCTTCTTCGTGATGACGGTCGGATGTGACCTGGGGTCAGCCGATGGTCGACGCGGACGACGCGGTGGCCGCGGACGTGCCGGGGCAGGACGCGGTCGAAGCGGATCCGGCGCAGAAGAAGCAGCCGAGGGCGTTGCCCTCCGGAAGCTCCTCGATCGCCAGCTCGTCACCGTCGATGACGTAGAGCTCGAGGTTGTTCTCCATGGTGTTCACCTCCTTCCGGTGTGTGGTGCGGACGGCCGGGCGGGCCGGCCGGTGGGGGCTCGGGTCAGCGGATCACCCGTAGGTGGACGCGCTGCTGACGGACGACGCGGACGTCGCCGGGCAGGACGCGGTCGAGGCGGATCCGGCGGACGCCCAGCTCGCGAGGGCGTTGCCCTCGGGCAGCTCCTCGATCGCCAGTTCCTCGGCGTCGACCGCGTACAGCTCGATGTCCTCCATGCGAGGCACCTCCTCAGGTGTCGTGGTGTTGTTCACGGGCTCCCGCACCCGAACGTCGGGGCGGGAAGTCTCAGGGGGCCGGCGGCAGGCCCAGGGCCAGCGCGAAAATCTGCTGGCGGCTCGTTCCGTCGCTGAGCAGCGGGCCGCGGACGGCGGCCGGGATGAAGCCGGCGAAGACGCTGCCGACCAGTCCGTGGGCGACCCCGTCCAGCCACATCGCGTACGCGGCGGAGCCGGCGCGGGTCAGCAGCAGCCGGTAGCCGTGCCCGCCGTGGCGGTGGATCGCGGCGTCCAGCGGCACGCCGATGGAGATGATCGCGGCGGCGTCGGAGAACTCCGGCTGGAGCGTCAGTCCGTAGCGGGCCGCTCCGGTGGGCAGGTCCATCACCGGGGTGAAGGAGCGCGCCGCGGCGTCGAAGCGGTGGATGGCCGGGGTGATCCCCGTCAGCCGGTGGGCGACGACGGTGAGTTCGAGCGGGCAGCCCGCCCCGTCCTCGTCGAGATCCCCGTCCAGGTCCAGGGCGCGGGCCATGAGATCGGCCAGCAGTCCGGCGGGCAGGGGCTCCGGGGAGAAGCCGCGCAGTGAGCGCCGGTGCTCCAGGGTGGTCAGGAGGTCGTGGGGCACGGTCCTGGGGGTGTACGGGTCGACCGTGACGGCCGGTCCGAGGGCCGCCGGGGCCGGTGCGAGTGCTGTTGCGGTGCCGGCGTGCTGCTCGCCGAAGGACCGCTCGCGGAAGGTCTGGTCGCTGAAGGACCGTTCGCGGAGGGTCTGCTCGCGGAGGGTCTGCTCGCGGAAGGACACCAGCATGTCCATGGCCAGTTCGTGCGGGGCGCTCACGGAGCTCCTCCCAGGTCGACGACGGCGGTGATCGGTTCCAGGTCGGGGTCGACCCCCAGGGCCGCGGCCACCGCGAGGTCGTCCCAGCGGGTGCGGATCGCGAACGGCAGGTCCAGCGCGCTCGCCGCGGCGCGGAGCGTGGCGGTGGCGCAGCCGGCGTCGAGCAGGACGATCCGCAGGGCGAACGCGGCGTATTTCTTGGCGACCTTGGTGAAGTCGCCGGTGAGGACGACCGTGAGAGGCGCCTCGCCGGGGACCGCGCCGGGGTCGGCCGCGAGCTTGGCCAGCCGGTGTTCGGACGCCACGTAGCCGTAGACGCCGGGCTCCAGACCGGGGACGTCGCGGACCACGAGGTGGGCGACGACGGAGCCGATGTTGCCGCCGCTGGCCGTCCAGCGCTGCACGCGGCCGGGGAGCAGGCCCCTGCGGCCAGCGGTGACGGCGAGGAGCAGGGCGGCGGTCCGGTCGTCGAGGGCGGCGGACCGTGGGGACCGCAGCGACTCGAGCGGGGGTGCCGGGAGGGGCACGGCCGCCGCGACGGGCCAGGTCTTCTCGTCGTTCTGCAGGGCGATGTTCGAGGGCTTGTAGTGGGCCTGATGGGCCTTGCCGTCGGCGTACTCCCGTGGCGGGAAGGCGATCGCCGCCTCGTAGCGCGCGGCGAGCGGTGGGGCGACCGGGTCGCCGGGCGCCGCCGAGCAGTTGGGGCAGCCGGGCCGGGTGGCGGCCGAGCGGCGCTGCTGGGAGAGGTCCGCCAGGTCGACGGTGCGCCACTGGGACGGCAGCGGACTGGGCGTACTCCGCGAGAGCAGCGCGAACAGGTCCCGGGCGAAGAGCGCGGCGGCCAGTTCGGCGTCGCCGGGCAGCGGCGGCCGGTCGTCCGTCGGGTCCTCCGCCGTGCGGCAGGCCAGGCAGGGGGTGAAAGCGAGGTCGACGTACGGCCCGAGGTGGGCGGTGCGGCCGGTGAGCGCGAGGCGGATCAGCGGGACGCCGGCCAGAGCGCAGGAGGCGGCGAGCGCCGCCGAGGCGTCCGGGTCCGGTCCGGCGGCGACCACGAGGGTGCTGCCGGGTGCCGGTTCGGTACCGGTGCCGGTGGCGGTGTCCACGAGGGAGCCGGCGAGGTGGCGGCGGGCGGCGTCGGCCAGCGGGCCGGTGCCGAAGACCTCGACGCGGGCCCGGGCCAGCCGGTCCAGGGCCTCCTCCCAGGCGTGGTTGGCTCCGGTGGAGTCGCCGATGCGGGAGAGGAAGTCGGCCAGGGGCTCTGGCACCGTCGCCGCCCGGGAGGCGAGCTGCGGGGACGCGGCCTCCTCGATCAGGCCGCAGGTCCACAGCAGGGAGAGGGCCTTGAAGACGGTGCCGGCCGGAATGTCCAGGGCGTCGGCCACGTCCTTGTGGCCGCGGCTGCCGTCGAGCAACGGGAGCATGCGAGGCAGCAGTTCCCGGGCGGCGGCGCCGCGCAGCAGCTGCTTCTTGGGGGTCCCTTCGACGACGAGGGCCTCGGGCGTGTGGTGCAGGGAGAGCCCGCGCCGGAGCCTGGGCCGCGCCGGGACATGGAACTGCGGGTCGTTCAGGGCGGCCGAGGCCATGGCTTCGGCGGTGATCACAGAGTGGTCCGGCATCGAGGCCTCCTTTCCGGTTCGGGACGTACGGGATGCGGTACGGGTTCGTGCGCGGGGATCGGGGTCACCGGGCCGGAGTGGCCGGGAGCGCCGCGAGCTCCGCCGCGATCGACGCGAACCGCTCCAGACGGCTCTCGGGGGTGCGGGGCGGCCGGCAGCGGGCGCACCGGTCGACGGCGACGACCGCCGAGGTGGAGGTGGCGCCCTCCACGAGTCCGAAGATCCGGACGGTGGCGCCGATGCCCTCCGCCGCGCCCGGCTCGCCGGGTCCGGCCAGGGCCTCGCGTACCGCCTGGTCCGCCAGGCCCACCGCGATGGCGGCGTGGTGCGGGGCGTGTCCGGAGACCGGGGGCGCGGTGGTTCCGCCGCCCGGGGTGTGGTCCGTCGTCGGCGCGGTGTGCTGGGCGCGGCGGCGGGTGTAGCAGCGGTGGCACGCGGTGCGGCCGGGCACGACCACCGGTCCGCACCGCAGGTCGAGGGGGCCCGCCTGGACGGGGAACCAGGGCCGGGTCCAGGCGTGGGCGCTGGCGTCCACCATGTCGGCCAGTACCTCCCGGCCCTGTCCGGTGGCCAGCACGATCAGATCGCTGTCGGGCCACAGGCTGGGGTGGGTGCCCTGGGTCACGTCGAGCACGGTCGACCCGGGGTGGCGGGCGGCCAGCCCTTCGGCGACGGCCGCGCCGAACGCTCCCGCGGTGAGGATCAGCAGGCGCGGATCGGTCATCTTCGGACTCCTCGTCGGGGTATCAGGCGAAGGGCTGGGGATGCGGGTTGACGTCGGCCTCGCCCCGTACCGGGTGGCCCATCGCGGCGGGCGCCGCGTAGAGCCGGGGGTGCGCCAGGTAGCGGGCGCGGTGGACGAAGGACAGCGGCATGAGCTGGGGGATGAGCATCCGTACGACAGTGGCTCCCACCTGCTCGGCCTCGTCGGTGGTGAGGTCGACGGCGACGACCTCGCAGCCGGCGGCGTGCAGCCGTTCCAGCAGCCAGGCCAGGGCCGGCAGCGGCTCCTCGGACGGGGCCCGGGGAAGGTCGCGCAGCCCGTGCACCGGGCGCTCGCCCTCCAGCAGGAAGTCGAAGCGGTGCCGCTGGGACAGCGGGCCGGACAGCAGGGCGCCGTCGACGACGCTGACGATGTCCTCCTCCGCGATGGCGGCGGTGGCGTCGGTGGCGTCGGCGGTGGCGGCGTCCTTCTCGGCGGCCCGCGCCATGTGGCGCAGCGCGATCCGGAGGGAGGACGCCTCGCGGTAGAGCTTGGCGATCCCCTTGCCGGGGTCCAGCTCCGCCGTCGCCGCGACGAGTTGGGCGATGACCCGGTCGTCGTCGGCGAGCTGCACCCCGTAGATCACCGGGATGCCGAGGTCGGTGGTCGCGTCGTAGAGCTGCGTCCGCAGCCGTTCGCTGCTGCCCCGCTCCACGAAGGCCCGGAACTCCGGCGCGAGTTCGGCCGGGTCGAACTCCAGCCGGGGCAGCCGCAGCCGCTGGAGCCAGGTCAGTGCGATGGCGTCGCGCTCGACGATCTCGAGGATGCCGTTGACGACGGCGGCGGCCGGGTCGGAGTGCGCGGCGCAGCCGGTCGAGACCGGGTGGACGTAGCGCTCCGCCATGGACTCCACCGGGTTCTTCAGCCAGACCTGCATGGCCGGCACGTACACCGCACGGTTGCGGGTGAAGGACCAGCCGCGTACCCAGCGCATGGGACCGTCGGGGTCGGTGGGGACCAGTCCGCTGCGCGGGTCGGCGAGTTCGGCCGGCGAGCACAGGGGCCAGCGGTCGCTGGGAACGGCGTCCTCGCCGAGTTCGGCGGCGGTCGCCCAGACGATCTGCTCCGGGTCCCGGGCGCAGGAGGAGTAACGTTCCAGCGATTCGGCGACCGCGAGGTGCGCGGCGCGCTCCGGGTCGAGGTCACCACCGGCTCCGTCGAAGTTCCCGGAGCTGGGGTTGTGCTCCCAGCCGGTCTGTTCGCTGAGCACTTCGCCAGGGTTGCCGAGCGAGGCCGTGAAGATCGGGAAGTCGGGTTCGCCCTCGGCGACGGGGAGCCGTGTCACTCGGTTCACCAGGCCGTAGGAGGAGGCCAGTTGACCGATCCGGCGGAGCGATTCGGGTAGGGCGGGGTGTTCCTGGCCGCCCGTGGTGGTGCCGCCGTCTCCGCCGGTGATCCTGGTCTTGGTCGGTGTGTACGCCGTCATCATCCACGCTCCGTGTCCCAGCGGAACGTCCGTGCCGCGAGGGCCGTGAGCCCCGCGGCCGTCGCCGCCATCACTGTCCAGTCGAGCCACAGGGCGTGGCGGGTGATCCCGCCGACCACGTCGTGGCGCAGGGCGTCTCCGAACATCGCCAGCGGGGTCCAGGAGAGCGGCCCGGCCACCGAGTCGGGGAGAAGTTCGAGGGGGAAGAGCAGCCCGGTACTCATCAGCAGAACCGGTGTGAGCAGCCCGGAGATCGCGTTGGTCACCTCGGGCGAGGAGAGCAGTCCGCCGAGCAGGTAGCCAAGGGCGAGCAGCATCACCAGGCCGATGGCCGTGGTCAGCAGCAGCCGCAGCATCGAGGCCGGCTCAAGGAGTCCGCCGGCGACGGCGCCCGCTCCCATCAGGGCCAGCACGGCCAGCGCCAGCAGGCCTCGGCCGGGGAGCAGCGAGAGCAGTACGGCGGGCCGCCGTGCCGGTGTCGTGGACAGCAGCCGCAGGGTGCCGCTGGCCCGCATCGCCACGAGGGCCGAGGCGGTACCGGTCAGGGCGAGCGAGAGCAGCGCGAAGGCGAGTACACCGGGGATCACGAAGGCCATGGGGTCGAAGAGCGCGGACCCGTCGTTGCCGACTGCCGTCACCTCCCAGCCCTGCCAGCCGGTGCCGTCCAGCGCGGCGCGCACCGCGGCGACCACCGACGGCTGCTCCGGGTCGACGGCCATCCGCAGGGTGCGGGAGGCCGCGTCGGGGACGATCACCGCCGCCTTGCCCGGCTGCGGGCCGGCCTCGGTCACGGCGACGGCGGTGCTGCCGCCGCCCAGGGCCTCCTGCAGGGCGGTCGCCTGGGTGGCGGGGCCGACGACGGCGAGGTCGAACGGGCCCCGTACCCAGGTGAGCTGCATGAGGACGACGAAGAACACCGCCATCAGCAGCGGGAAGACCACGCTGAAGAAGAGTGCCGCGGGATCCCGCAGAAGCTGCCTGGTCATGGCCCGGGAGAGCGCCTTCCATTGGCGCGTCGTCGACACGGGTGGTGCGCTGAGGCCGATCGGGGTCATCGCTTCTCCTCCTGTTCCGGTCCCGCTTCCGGCGAGGTTCCGGTGAGCCGGAGGAACACGTCCTCCAAGGTCGCGGGGCGTGGCCGGACGTCGGCCGTGGAATCGAGCCCGGTGATCCACGCGGCGGTGGCGTGCGAGTCGTCGGCCGTCACCTGGAACCGCATCCGGCCCGAGCGGCCGGTCGCCTCGACGGCCGTCATGGCGTCGCCGAAGCGTGCGCGCACCCGGTCGGTGAGGTCGGTGTGTTCGGTCCGTACGGACACGACGCCGCCCGGGGCGTGCCGGGCGATCAGTTCCGTCGGGGAGCCGGCCGCCACCACCCGCCCTTCGTGCATGACGGCGAGCCGGTCGCACATCTCCTCGGCCTCGGCCATGGCGTGGGTCGTGAGCAGGAACGTGGTGCCGCCGGCCTGGGCCCTGCGGATCAGGTCCCAGACGGCGTGCCGGGCGTGCGGGTCGAGTCCGGTGGTGGGTTCGTCCAGGACGACCACGGGGGTGTCACCGACCAGCGCGGTGGCGAGCAGCAGCCTCTGCTGCTGACCGCCGGAGAGCCGGGCGGAGCGTGCCCCGGCCTTCTCGGCCAGGCCGATCTCGTCGAGCAGGGCGTCCACGTCCCGGGGCGCCGGGTACAGCGCGGCCCAGGTCTCCAGGGTTTCCCGCACCTTCAGCCTCGGGAAGAGGCTGGCCTGCTGGGGCTGAAGGGCGAGGGAGGCGCGCAGTACGTCGGTCCGGGCGAGCGCGTCCTCACCGAGGATGCGGACCCGTCCCGAATCGGGCCGGCGCAGACCGGCGATGGCCGAGATGGTGCTGGTCTTGCCGGCTCCGTTGCGGCCGAGGAGACCGAAAATCTCGCCCGGAGCGACGGAGAAGGAAATCCCCGCCACCGCTTCGACGTCGGCGTATCTCACCCGTAGGTCGGCCACTTCGAGGATGTTTTCTGAACTTCCCCGGTATTCCGTGGCACTGGGGAGCTGACTAGTCATGACCATCTCTGCTCTCGCCCTTCGAAATCAGCAGTCGGAGAAAGGGGCGGGAACTACTGCCAGCCGTTGACCGGCTTGCATTGCGGGATCTGGATCGGACGCGGCCAGTCCGGCAGGTACGACGGCTGCGGCAGCTGCGGCAGGCTGGCCCGGATCTCGCAGACCAGCTCACCGACCTCGGGCGGTACCGCCACCGGCCACTGCGGGCCGCCGTGCTGACCGCCGTGCTGTCCGGCGCTCTGCCCGTCGCCCTGCTCGGCGGCTGCCGCACTGCCCGCCGCCGCGGTGAGACCGGCGATCGTCAGAGCCACACAAACCGCTGCCGAAGTGAATCGGTTCCGCACTGTTTCCCCCTGGGTTCCGTTTCCGTGTTCCCTCTGCGTTTCCGCTGAGAAGGACAATGCCAGCGGGGCAGGGGCCACTCCATGGAACCCGGTGTCAGCTTGCTGCAGAATGCCTTGCAGCAAGCTGACGGACGAGCGAAATCGCAGGTCGGAGCTGCGAACGCGGCGCCGGTCCCTATGGTGGACGAGATCCGGTTCGCCGGCCTCGACGTGGACGCCCTGCTGTGGGGTACGGCCGCCGAGTGCACACTCGCCCGCCGTGGCGGCCGTGCCCGAATCGGGCGCATGGCGCGACTACTGGCTGGCCACCGACGTACGCGACGGCCTCCCGCCCCGCATCGGCGCGGTCACCGAACACCCCGACGACTGGCTCAGCGCGATCGCCAACGGCTACGGCGTCGCTCTCGCCCCGGAATCCGCGTCCCGCTTCTACGCCCGCCCCGGCATCACGTACCGCCCCGTCACGGGCGTGACCCCGAGCGAGGTCGCCGTCGCCTGGTCCCCGACGGACGACGCGAACACGGTGGTCCAGGACTTCGTCCGCTGCTGCCGCGACGCGTTCAGCCGCGGAGGCCACAACCCTTGACGCCGGTGACGAAGTCGGCCCAGGCGGCGAAGAGTGAGTGCCCCGGCTGGCTTCGGCCGACGGGGTCGCTTTATGCGGCAACGCGCATATGCGCGTTGCCGCATGGACGACCCTCGCTTGAGGCTCGTACGGTCGAGGTCAACAGGCCCAACCTGGGCCAGTCGCAAGGGGGTTTCAGCATGGCGCGCGAGGAACTGACCCGGCTTACCGGCAACGGAAACGGCACCTGCGGTGATGAGGACTGCCCGAACGTCTACCTGACGGCGAGCGGCTCACTCGTCGTCCAGGGAAGCGTCTCCAGAGCGTTCACGCCTCCGTCCGGTGAAGCCCTGGTGGAGATCCCGGAAGAAGTCCTGAGGGAGGCTGTACGTGCTCTTGGATGGTGACGAGTGGCGTCGCAGGTTCGCGGAGATCAAGCAGGAGGCGTGGCGGCTAGTACTCCAGCTGTAGATCGTGATCTTCATGGCTGGATTGCGGCTTGTCGCCGGTAATGGCTGGCCTGTGATCGG